>JAHEKS010000262.1 GCA_024638215.1 Acidobacteriota bacterium
TCCGAAAGCCCTCGCGCCAGCGCCCGATGCCCGACTGCCCGCGGCGGGTGTAAGTCCCGCAGGAAATGAACTCCCTCGATCGAAAGGTCAGTCGTCAGAATAAGTTCCCGGCCCCGACCCACCCGGATCAGGGCCGCATCGTCGCCAATCCCAAGCACCAGCCCAGGCATCCGCCCGGGCCGACGCGCCCGGAGCCAATTGACGAATTCCATTTCCGTTCGGAGCATTCGACCCCTAGGGTGAGAGACTCCTAAGTCCTTACAACCCTGCAAAAACGACTACGGCCTAGTGGAGTATAACTCAAGTCCAACAAGCACGAATTGCGCGATGGCATCCGGTGAAGGCTAGGTTTTCCGAGCTAAGCGAGGCTCCTTTAATTATTAGTCTGGCTGGACTAATCAAAGTGAGCCCTCCGCTCACTTCCCAGGCAACCCCTTGGGCGCGAGGAGTATTCACTTGACAAACTTAAACGGCTTCCAATAGCATTGGGCGCGTCAAGTCCGGTTCCCCGGCCGGCGGTTTTAGTTTTTCCCAGCCCCCAATCTCTCGGGGGGCGTCAAGATCGAAACTCCCAGGAACTGGCGGTGTTCATGGATAAGAGATTCTATACCTTCTTGATATTCCCGGGCGCGCACGGGAAGTTGCGCCGGCTCACCATCCCGCCTTACGCGATTCAAGCAGCGCTGGTCTTTTGCGCGATCGGTGTGGTAACGGTGCTGGCGCTTGGGACGAGTTACGCCAGGATGTTGCTCAAGGTCTCGGACTACAACAACGTCCGGGCCGAGCGCGAGGCCCTGAAGACCCAGTACCGCTCGCTGGAAAACGTGGTCAGCCGGACCAACGCCAAGTTGGACTCGCTCCAGTCGCTGGCCACCGAAGTCGCCATGGCGTACGGTTTCGGTGAGGCCCGGCGGGCGCGGTTTCCTCAATCCGTTATCGCCCTGGCGGCCCAGACCAACACCACGGTTGACTCCGGGTACCACGCCTCGCTTTACGCGTTCAACATCCTGAAGTCCGCGACTCTCGCTTCCAGCGGCCCCGGCGTTAAGAAGCTGGTTCCGACCCTTCCTATCGCTCAGTCCAACATTCCTTCCATCTGGCCGGTCCGTGGGCGCGTGACGGCGGGTTTCGGCGAGCGGCTGGATCCTCTGGACGGCGAGGGCGCGTTTCACGCGGGAGTGGATATCGCGGCGGCCACGGGGACGGAAGTCGAGTCCACGGCTGACGGGATTGTTCTCGAGGCGGGGCCGGACGCCGGCTACGGAAAATCCGTTCTGATTGACCACGGCTACGGCATTACCACCCGGTACGGCCACCTGAGCCGGATTGACGTGGTGGTGGGCCAGGAGGTCAAACGCGGCGAAGTCATCGGAGCGGTGGGAATGACGGGCCGCGCCACCGGACCCCATCTCCACTACGAGGTTCACATCCAAGACACGCCCGTCAACCCGGCAAAGTACCTGCACGGCTAGTTTTCAGGAGTGCCATCTTTACTCAGAAGTCCTAGAACCCATACCGAGTTCAGGGCGCGGGAGTCTGCCAGCGGCGCCGCATCTACCAGGGAAAGCGGTTGAGGCTTGGAGGTTGGACGAAAACCAGGGCACGCACCGATAGACCGGCCGGTTCCGGTCCAAAGAAAATTTTTATAGAGACCCTTGCAATTTGGGGGCCGCGTCTGTAATATTATAAGTTTGCGGCGGCTGGCGTAGCTCAGCTGGTAGAGCATCTGATTTGTAATCAGAGGGTCGGGGGTTCAAATCCCTTCGCCAGCTCCAGCTTGGGCTTGTGACGCGAGGGCGGAACGCGCGCAGCCGGGATTCGGAGTAGAGTTTACAAATTTTTTCGGCACTCAAACCAACGCGGGAGTGGAGCGCTTCCCGCGTCCATCCGCAGTTTCGAATCCATCGGCCGAGACGAATCGGATTCAGTGGGGGGGCGAGGATAGGGCCATTCTTCGCTAGGGACATCGGAGAGCCGGACCGGACAGGTGGCTGAGCGGTCAAAAGCAGCAGACTGTAAATCTGCCGGCCCATGCGGTCTACGGAGGTTCGAATCCTCCCCTGTCCACCAGATTCGAAATTCGAAAATGGAAATTCGAAACTCGCAAAACCAGAGCAGCTGCGGCGCCGCGGGCGATTTTCGAATTTCGATTTTCGAGTTTCAAAAAGGCGGGAGTAACTCAGTGGTAGAGTCACAGCCTTCCAAGCTGTTGGTCGCGGGTTCGATCCCCGTCTCCCGCTCCATTGAGCTGTCAGCTTTCAGCCATCAGCACTCAGCCCCCGCGGCGCTTCGGCTGAGTGCTGACCGCTGAGCGCTGATGGCTGGCGCGGGCCGATGTAGCTCAGTTGGTAGAGCACGTCCTTGGTAAGGACGGGGTCAGCGGTTCAATTCCGCTCATCGGCTCCAGAGTTGATTCGGCACCAGGGCTGGAAGCCGGGCCCGCGAAAACAAGCGGTGGTTGGCCGGCAGCAAGAACTGAAATCGCAGTCAAGGCAGGTTGGTTCCACACACACCGAATAGCTGACAGGCGGAGCGGATATGGCGAAGGAAAAATTTGATCGTTCGAAGCCGCACATGAACATTGGGACGATCGGGCACATCGATCACGGCAAGACGACTTTGACGGCGGCGATCACGAAAGTCCTGGCGCGGGAGAACCCGAAGGTGAAGTTCCGGGCCTTCGACTCGATTGACAACGCGCCGGAGGAGAAGGCGCGGGGCATCACGATTGCCATCGCGCACGTGGAATACGAGACCAAGAACCGTCACTACGCGCACGTGGATTGCCCGGGGCACGCCGACTACATCAAGAACATGATCACCGGGGCGGCGCAGATGGACGGGGCGATTCTGGTGGTGGCGGCGACGGACGGGCCGATGCCGCAGACGCGCGAGCACGTGCTGCTGGCGCGGCAGGTGAACGTGCCCTCGATCGTGGTGTATCTGAACAAGTGCGACGCGGTGGACGACCCGGAATTGCTGGAGCTGGTGGAGATGGAAGTGCGCGAGCTTTTGACCAAGTACCAATTCCCCGGCGACAAGATTCCGGTGATTCGCGGCTCGGCGCTGAAGGCGCTGGAGGGCGACGCGCAGTGGGAGAAGTCCATCCACGAGCTGATGGAGGCGGTGGACAGTTACATCCCGATGCCGCCGCGCGAGATTGACAAGCCCTTCCTGATGCCGGTGGAAGACATCTTTTCCATCTCGGGGCGCGGCACGGTGGTGACGGGGCGGGTGGAGCGCGGCCAGGTGAAGGTGCAGGAGGAAGTGGAGATCGTGGGGCTGCGGCCGGAGCCGTTCAAGCGGGTGGTGACGGGCGTGGAGATGTTCAAGAAGCTGCTGGACGAAGGGCAGGCGGGGGACAACATCGGGGTGCTGCTGCGCGGCACGGAGAAGGACGAAGTGGAGCGCGGCATGGTGCTGGCCAAGCCGGGCTCGATTACGCCGCACACCAAGTTCCGCTCGTCGGTGTACATCCTGACCAAGGAAGAAGGCGGGCGGCACACGCCGTTCTTCTCGGGATACCGCCCGCAGTTCTATTTCCGCACCACGGACGTGACGGGGGTGGCGACGCTGCCGCCGGGGACGGAGATGGTGATGCCGGGCGACAGCGTCAACCTGGAGATCGAACTGATTACGCCCATCGCCATGGAGAAGGGATTGCGGTTCGCCATCCGCGAGGGCGGCCACACGGTGGGCGCCGGAAGCGTCACCGAGGTGCTGAAGTAACGAAGTTCTCAGTCGTCAGTTTTCAGTTCTCAGTAAGAACGAAAGCGCTGCAGAAACTGAAAACTGATAACTGAACACTGAAACAACGAGGCGCGATGCTACACCAGAAGATAAGAATTAGGCTCAAGGGATACGATCACCGCGTGCTGGATCAGTCCGCGGCGGACATTGTTTCGACAGCGAAGCGCACGGGGGCCGTGGTGGCGGGGCCGATCCCGCTCCCGACCATCAAGAACAAGTACTGCGTGCTGCGCTCGCCCCATACGGACAAGAAATCGCGCGAGCAGTTCGAGATCCGCACGCACAAACGGCTGATTGATCTCCTGGAGCCGACCACGCAGACGATTGAGGCACTGACGAAATTGGATCTGCCGTCGGGCGTGGATATCGAGATTAAGGCGTTCGGCAAGGAACACACGAAGTGAAAAAGATGTCCTTGGTCCGTTGTCAATTGTCCGTTGCAGAAACCGTTAGCAACTGACAACGGACGAAGGACAACGGACAGTGGACTAGCATGGTAAACGCGATACTTGGCAAGAAACTCGGCATGACCCAGATCTTCAAAGAGAACGGCGACGTGGTTCCCGCCACGGTGCTGAAGGCCGGGCCGTGCGTGGTGGTGCAGCGCAAGACGGCCGCGAAAGACGGCTACGAAGCGGTGCAGCTCGGTCTGGTGGAAGTGCCCGGTCCCAAGCGCGTCACCAAGCCCATGGAAGGCCATTTCAAAAAGGCGACCGCCAATCCCGTGCGCTTCCTGCGCGAGGTGCGCCTGGCCTCGGGCGCCGGGGAAATCAAGGCCGGCGACAAGGTTCTGGTTGAGCAATTCGCGGTGGACGATTTGGTGGATGTGACAGGCGTTTCCAAGGGCCGCGGCTTTGCCGGATTTCACAAGCGGCATCATTTCGGCGGCGGCGGAGGCGCGCACGGCTCGATGTTCCACCGCGCGCCCGGCTCGATCGGCGCGTCGGCGTTTCCCTCCCGCGTCATGAAAGGGATGCGCGCGGCGGGACACATGGGCACGGATCGGGTTACGGTCCGCAATCTTCAGGTTGTGCAGGTCCTGCCGGATGACAACACCCTGGTGGTTTGCGGAGCGGTGCCGGGCCCCAAGGGCGCCTACGTGGTGGTGCGAAAGGCGAAGGCGCCGCATAAGTGAAGGTAGGCAGAAAGCAGTCGGCAGTAAGCAGTGGCCCGGCGGACAGTGCTCCTGAAAGCTGACCGCTGATAGCTGAGAGCTAAACAAATGGCGAAGGTTGAAGTCAAAAATCTCGAAGGCAAGACGGTGAAAGAGCTCGAGCTCGCGGACGAAATCTTCGCGTCGAAACCGAACCAGAGCCTGCTGTGGGAAGCGACCAAGGCGTATCTGGCGGGGCTGCGGCGCGGGACGCACTCGACCAAGAGCCGCGGGGAAGTTTCCGGCGGCGGCAAGAAGCCCTGGCGGCAGAAGGGAACCGGCCGGGCGCGCGTGGGCTCGATTCGCAGCTCGCTGTGGCGGCACGGCTCGATCGCGCACGGCCCCAAGCCACGCGATTATTCCCTTAAATTTTCGCGGCGGTCGCTGGAATGCGCGCTGCGCTCGGCGCTGGCGGCCAAGTTCCAGGAAAACAAGCTGACCGTCGTTGACCAGTTCAACCTTGCCGATGCGAAGACCAAGAATTTCGCCGGCATCCTGCGCAAGATGGACGTGAACAAGACGGTGCTGGTGGTGGACGACGCGACGAACCGCAACCTGGAGCTCTCCTCGCGCAACATCGCGGGCTGCGACCTAGTGCGACACCACAAGGTTCATCCTTACCACCTGATGAGCCACGACCGGCTGCTGATTTCGGAAGGCGCGCTGGTGCGGCTCGAGGAGCGGTTGCGATGAGCAAGAATCCTTACCAGGTGATCGAGAAACCGATCATCACCGAAAAAGGCTTGGACGTGAAGGAACGCGCCCGGACGCTCTGCTTCCGGGTGGACCGGCACGCGACAAAAACCGAAATCAAGGCGGCTGTGCAGGCGATCTTCAAGGTGAAAGTGGAATCGGTCCACACCACGTTGCAGCACGGCAAGAGGCGGGCGCAGGGCAGGACCTTCGGCTTTCGGCCCGACTGGAAAAAGGCGTTCGTCAAGCTGAAGGCGGGCGAGAAGATGCCGGAATACGCGGAGAACGTGTAGGCGAGCGCGCAGCGCGGATCGCGGAAGACGGAAGATTATGGGAATCAAAACATTCCGACCCTATACCGAAACACGGCGTTACCAGACGCAGCTGACCTTCGAGGAAGTGACCTCGTCGGTGCCCCACAAGCCGCTGCTGGAATCGAAGCAGCGGATTTCCGGACGCAACAATCAGGGACGGCTGACCATCTGGCGGCGCGGCGGTGGGCATAAACGTAATTATCGCGTGATCGATTTCAAGCGCGACAAGATTGGCATTCCGGCGCGCGTGGCCACCGTCGAGTACGATCCCAACCGCTCGGCGATGATCGCGCTGGTGCATTATGCCGACGGCGAGAAGCGCTACATCCTCTATCCCCTCGGCCTGAAGGTCGGCGACAAGATTCTCGCCGGGCCCGAGGCCGATATCGTGGTGGGGAACGCGCTGCCGCTCAAGAACATTCCCACTGGCACGATGATTCACAACATCGAGATGCGGCCGGGCAAGGGCGGGCAGATGGTGCGCTCGGCGGGCGGTGCGGCGCAGTTGCTGGCCAAAGAAGGCGAATACGCGCAAGTGCGGCTGCCGTCCGGGGAAGTTCGCCGAGTGCATATTGATTGCATGGCTTCCATCGGGCAGGTCGGCAACCTGGACCACGAAAACATCACCATCGGCAAGGCCGGGCGCAAGCGCTGGATGGGAATCCGGCCCACGGTGCGCGGAGTGGTGATGAACCCAGTCGATCACCCGCACGGCGGCGGTGAAGGCAAGACGAGTGGCGGGCGCAATCCCGTAACGCCTTGGGGACAGCCGACGCGCGGCTACAAAACGCGCAACAACAAGCGCACCGACCGCTTCATCGTGAAACGGCGCGAGAAGAAATAGGAGGACGCC
>JAHEKS010000263.1 GCA_024638215.1 Acidobacteriota bacterium
CGATGAGGCCGGGGATAACCAGCGCCCGAATCTTCTTCCAGGGATCGCGGACGCTCCTCAGAACCTGCCCGGCCAGCACTCCCCACATGGTGTGCGCCGTCGTCGGCACGGCGTTGAAGGCCACCCAATGCCCGGCGGAAAGCTGCGGCATGATGGCCAGATCCACCCAGGAGCCGAAGTTATGGTCCGGCACAAAGGGCTGGCTGAAGCCCGGAACCGCCCACGTCCGGTACAACACTTCGGTGAGGACCAGCAGCAGAAAGGTGAAGGCGATTTGCAGCCGGGGCGACTGGCGCATCATCAGGAAGGCCACCAGGTAGGTGAAGGAGAGTTGCGCCAGCACGTTCCAAAGCTGAAACGTCAGGTGTCCCGGTCCGATGCAGTAGAGTGCCCAGCCAAAGAAGAGAAGCAGCCCAGACCGTTTCAGGACATGGCGAAAGCTCGTGCGCCAGCTATCTCCGTGCGCCCATCGCTTGCCGAAGGAGAAAGGCATGGCCACTCCCACGATAAACATGAAGAAGGGCTGCACGAGGTCCCAGAAGTGGAGACCGTTCCAGGCGTGGTGATCCAACTCCATGCCAATAAAGCCGAGAATCGTGCCGTGCAGCGCCGGATTCCGCAGCAGTTCATAGAGCCCGGTCGCCTCCCCGATCAGAAGGAACATCGTCAGGCCGCGGAAAAAATCCAGCGACTCCAGCCGGCCCTCGAAAAACGATCCTGATGTTGGCGCCGGGGTGTTCTCAGCGGCCGGCTTTATCTCCGGTTCGAACGGCATAGAATGACCTCCTGTTGCTGTTGAGGTGCTTCCGGCGGCTGGCGCAGACCCTATGGGTCTGCGATTAATTGCCCCTCTCATGCGCCTTCGGCGCGCAGACCTGAAAGGTCTGCGCCAGCCCCGCACACATCCCGACGCTTCTCGTCGGGATGTGTGCGACCCTCGGTCTTGCGGGTTAGCAGCAGCTTTTTCCGGGCGCCTTCGCGCGCCCGCCGTTCCAGTTCCGGCCGAGCCTATCACCGAATGTCCTGTTATGAAACCTCGAAATATCCGGCGCAGTCATCTGGTAGCCACGGCACGGGGTTTGTGCCGTGGGCTTTTCGGCCTCGCACACCGTTGCCGCCCGAGGTGTAATCCGATCGGATATTACCATGCAAATGGACCCAAGAACCCACGACACAAAGAGCGTGTCGTGGCTACCGGCTCGCTTTTTAGGTTTACAACCAAGAGAGAATCCAGCCGCTGAGCCGCCTGCCGCGTTCCGCCCGCCACGGACAAAAGCCGCAAAAGCAGCGGTCAGCTACGAGCTTGCGAGACCAGGGAACAGGGCATAGAATTTGTGGCAGATGATAGCCTTGCCCGGTAGATTGGTCCGATGACCGGAGGATTCTCACAGTCACCCGTGGAGCCTTGCGAGGTGAAACCATGTGCCGAAACGTATTTGCCTTGTGTGCCATGCTGCTGATGGGCTGTTCGGCGTCTCATACCAAGTTTGAAATGGGAAAATCCATCCCATTCGGAAAAGGAGAATTCAGCGTCGCGTATGTCGAAGCCCGGAACATGGGGGAAGGCGACGAAATAGTTGTGTTTTTCGGGTGGACGGGGCCGGCCAATGACGTCTTGCCTGGCTTGTTTGGGTCGAAGATGAGCATAAGACTCCGCGACAGTGCGGGTAACACATACCGGCCTTCACGACCTTCCTGGAGCCATATGGAGCCTGCGCCGGAGCAGCTTTACTACGTCATGCGCAGGTTTGAGGAATATCGACGATCCGCTGGTCGCGACGACAGTTTTGAAGCAGACGCCGAGGACCTCGCAAGCCAACTGCATCAGGTGGACGACGACCTAAGGGCAGGACGCAACCCCGTCAAATGGGTGCATACCTTCAAAGTCAAGCCCGAAAGCCACGGATTCTCCCTCATCGCTGAGAATCCCGACCGCCAGTCCGGCCAACCCCGCTCGGTTGAGGTGTCGCTGGGACGCTAGGTTTTGATAGCCCGAATGCCGGGCTCCCCTTGGCCGCTTGGCGCACGGCGAAGCTGTGCGGCTTCTGCAATCGCAGAGCTGCGCTCGGCGCCCCCCATCGGGCGCCTTCGCGCGCCCGCCGTTCCCACTCCGGCCGAGCCTATCACCGAATATCCTGTTATTAAATCTCGCGGGTGGCGCATACATCCCGACGTTTTTGGTCGGGATGTGTGCGACCCAGGGTCTTTCGGATTAGCATCCGCCCAGACCCTGCAGCGCTAGTACTACGGCCGCGGGTGGCGCATACATCCCGACGCTTTGGGTCGGGATGTGTGCGACCATCGGTCGTCCGGGTTGGAATCGTGGCGTACCTTGCCCGCGCAACTTCTAAGCCGGCAACGATTTTATCACCGCCAGCACCCGGGGCCGCACACATCGCAGAAAGCGCGATGTATGCGCCACCCCGAAACGTTACGCTACCTCATCAATCGCGCTGCCCGCTAAGCGGCATAGGGCTGGCTGAGCAGCTTGTCTTTGCCGATACCGTTCGCGGCGGCTTCTTTTTCAAATCCTTTGTCTGCAATCCACATATAAAGCCGGCGCCAAAGAGTGAAGGGCAACATGGGGATGGGGTTTTTCGCCATCAGGCGCACCGCTTCGGCCGGCACGGGGCCTCCGGCGGCGAGCGCCTCGCCCGCCAAATCGAGGGCCTGAATCACGTGCCCGACCGGCGGCACCGAGCGCTTGGCCGAGGATAGTGGTTTTCCGCCGAGCACGCCTCCACCGCCCAGGGCGAGGCTCCCGGCCCACATGATGCCGCTCTGGGCCGCGAACTCGCGGCAGATGGCCAGCGCCACCGCGTTCTGGTGGGTTTCGGGGAATCCGCTGTTCACAATTGCCACCAGCCGCTGCGGGGGCGGCGCGGCGGCTGCCCGGCGGCGAGCCGCAACCATACTGAGCGCCTTGGTCACGAGATGGGGCAGGGCATCGGCATAGAGCGGAAAGACCAGAAGGATCAGTCCGGCGCGATCCGTCGAGGCCAGCAACCCGGCCGCGCCGTCTTCACGGTTCAGGCTGGCTCCGAGCGTCAGCGATTCGGTTTCCCAGCCGCGTTCGCCAAGTCGGTCGAGAAGGTAGCTGCCCAGACTTCCCGATGAGCTGGGCGCATTGGTTTTGGGACTGCCCACAATGAGCAGGGCCCGCCGGGGAATGTCCGCGAGGGCGGGGAAGCCTGAGACCACGGGCGGCATCAGAGCGGCGGCGGGCTCGCCGAAAGGCAGAGCGTCCGACCTGGCAAGCATCGCTTCCAAGCGCCGGCGGAGGGTTTCGGCGGGATCCGTGGCGACAACCACCTCGGCTGCGTACGAGGGAGGATGCAGGTTGATGGCATTGCGCCCGGCGAGCGTTTTGAAGATGTGAGCCTCGTGCGGGTCGGGACGTCGCTCGACACCCAGCATCACGAGGCGCGGCCGGTGGGCGTAACGCGGCGGATGGTGAACTTCACCGTGGTCCATCTGGAAATAGGGCGAGATGAGCTGGATCAACCGGTCCATCATCTTCTTCAGGTCCGGCGAATATCCTCCGAAGGTCACGGGCGTGAAGAAGACCGTGGCGTCGCTCTGAATAACAGCGCGGGCGATGGTTCGGCCGTCGTCGTTCTCGACGCACATGCCCGGCGTCTTTACCCAGCAAGTGAAACAGCCCAGACAGTGGGCCAGCTTCATTTCACGCAAAGTGAAGATCTGGATTTGGGCGCCGTCTCCCCTGAGCACTTCGGCCAGTCCGACAAGCACGGGAGCCAGGTCGTGATCGTGTGTCCCGCAGCCGTCCAGGATGACGACTTTCTTCGCAGGCATCGGGTGACCTCCTTGGGAAGTACTATACACGGGGAGGGAATAGACAGGATGTCATGAGGGACGGTTTGAGTAAGGTAATTGACACAATATCACGTCCTGATGGTTTGGGCATGACGGCCGGACATAATGTCATGCCCTGGCGGTTTGAGCGGGGCGTGGCGGACATAATGTCATGATTCGCGGCTGTATGTCCGTACTGCCGATTTTTGCGAATGATACCCCTGATACGAGTGACACAACTGACACAGTTTTTTCGCGCCCTAGAAATTCTCCAGGATGGCCGTCACCAGGGTGCGCGCCAAGTCCTGCGAAAGGCGCCGCAGCGCGGGCTGGTCCTCTTCGAAGAGGCCCGATTCGGAAGGGCTGATCTGATATTGCTCGCGGAAGACGTAGTTGGAATTGGAGAAGAGGGTTTTGTGCGTGTGAGTATCCACCAGCTTGACATCTGCCGTGACCTGAATCTGCATGGTGC
This sequence comes from Acidobacteriota bacterium, assembly GCA_024638215.1. Lineage (GTDB taxonomy): Bacteria > Acidobacteriota > Terriglobia > UBA7540 > UBA7540 > JAHEKS01. Next base: position 4,289 of record JAHEKS010000263.1, read on the forward strand.
TGGCGCGGCCCGTCGCGGGATCGAAGGTGACCACGCCGGCGCGCACGTTCTTGACCGTGCCGCGCAGAACGGCATCGGCCTCTTGAGGATTGGGCGTGATGCGGTACGACGTGCGTTCGATAAACTCGCGCGTGACCGCTTCCGAGACCATCTGCTCGATGCGGAACCGCGGCGACTGGTTGACGAAGATCGGCACGGCGATGGTCTTGACGTCAGGCGGCAACCGGTCTCCCTTGCCGGCGACGTGATAACCACAGCCGGTTGAAAGCAGCAGAAGGCAGCAGGCAGGCAGCAAAGGGAAGAATGATAAAAGCCGGATGCGCGAGGGTCGGCCCTTGGTATTCGACGCTTTCCCACAGCATTCAACGGCGGTCGCGTGGTCCCGCTTCGAAAGGAGAGGTTCCGGCATTCATCGCCCCAGGGCGCGGGCTTGCGGGCGCGCGGTTTCCGCGATTTCGATGGCGTTCAAAGCGGCAAGGCGGAGATTGTCGGCGACAGCCCAGATCCAGGCGCCCCGCGCGCGGCTTTCGTCACGCGCGACGGCGTCCACCAAGATATCGGACGTGCCCGAAGCCTCGGCCTGAGAGGGCGCCGGCTCGCGCCGCCGCGTGAGCGCGAGGCGAGGGCCCTTCAGCGCCTCCTCGAGAGCTTCGACAGGCGCGGGCTCGTGCGTTTCGACGTAAAGCGAAACGGCCAGCGAATGGAAGACGGCGGCCTGAAAGACCCGCACCGCGGGCAGAACGGTTCGCTGGCCGAGATAACCCGCCAGCTGTTGGTGGATGCGCTTCTCGATGGCGCCGAGCGCCGCGCCTTTCGCCCTGCCGTGCGCGAAGCGCGGCAGAAGGTTGAAGGCGAGCTGGCGGCCGAAGACCGCTTGCGGAATTTCCTGGAAGCTCAGCAGGCCGGAGGTTTGGCGCTGAAGCTCGTCCACGGCCTGCGGGCCGATTTCGGAAGCGGGGGCGAAAACCTCCGCCACGGCGCTGGTTAGAGTAAAGCGCGCGGCGAGACGCAGAAGCAAGGCGCTCAAAACGATGCACGCCGGATGGGCCGAGACATAAAAACTCGCGGGCGCTTGCTGGCAAGCGTGGGATGCGGCTCCGCCGCGTTCGAGGAATGGAACGCGGAGCACTCCGCCCGGCTGGCCGGCCAAGCCTTCATCGAGATCAATTACGGTGCAATCTGCGGCGTGCGCAAGCTGCGCGGGTGAATCGAGGAAGGAAGGAGGCCGGGAGTCGTCCGGCCGCTTACCCCGCGGGCGAATCGGGCTGGCGATAAAGACCACGTCGAAATCCTTCTCCGCCACGTTTTCCCGCAGGATCGCCGGTTCGAAGCCTTCGCGCAGGTCCACGACGGGCATGTCCGGTTCGGCCTCATCGTTCTCCGCCGTCACCATTCGAGCGACCGGGAAGGCGCGCTCTTTGAGCACGGCCAGGAGTTCTTTGCCCAGCAGCGACGAAGCGCCGACGACGCCAACCGAGAGACCCTGGGCGGGAGCTTTCATGACGCGTGAACCTCTTTCGGTGCAGGAGGGTGAGGACGAATCCTGGAGACCAGGCGCGCAACAGGTCCGGAAGACGCGTAAACCAAGGCGAGGATCAACAGCGCCTGCTCGGAGAAAGCCCAGATGCCCAGGACGATGAGGCCAATCAGAATGATGGTGAGGAACGAGCGGCGGCGGCGCAGGTCGAACGCCTTGAAGCTCGGATAGCGGACGCGGCTCACCATCAGGAAGGCGAGCGAGGCCACAAGCGCCAGAAAAGCTAGAACGTAGGGCCATTCGATGATAGGGGACTTGAAGAAATGCACGGTGGCGGCGATCACGCCCGCCGCCCCCGGGATGGGGAGGCCGACGAAGGCACGGCGGTCCGTGGTCGGCTTGACGGAGTCAATGTTGAAGCGCGCCAGCCGCGCCGCGCCGCAGATCAAGAAGCCGAAACTCACCACCAAGCCAATCTGCGGCAGGTGGTCAACCAACGGCAGGCCCATAACTCCCGCGACGGGACGCACTCCCCAGGAGAAGGCGAGCAGCGCGGGCGCAAGCCCGAAGGTGATGACGTCGGCGAGGGAATCGAATTCGCGGCCGAACTCGGAGCTCGAGTTGGTCATGCGCGCGATGCGGCCGTCCAGCCCGTCAAAGACGATCGCCCAGCCGATGGCTCGCGCGGCGTAGTCAAAGGCCATGTGCGCGTCGGCCTGCATCGCCAGCAGACCCGCGCCACGCAAGCTTTGCAGGATGGCATAGAAGCCGCAGATGAGCGTGCCGACCGTGAACAGGCTGGGCAGCAGGTAGATGCCGCGCCGCAGCCGCCCTTTCTTCCTGGCGGCGGGCAGCGAATACGGAGGTGATCCCAATTCCATAAGCCCTGGCTCGCGGGCGCGACGGTCTTCAGGCG
>JAHEKS010000264.1 GCA_024638215.1 Acidobacteriota bacterium
GACGAACCACTTCGAACTGCGCAATACCACGGCCGTGTCGCTCAGCAAGCACAGCCTCACCTTCGGCGGAGAACTGCGCGACCGGAACGAATCCGTGAACTCGCAGAGCGGCTTTAACGGCACCTTCACTTTTCCCACCTTCGGGGTTTACCAAACCACCCTGCAGGACCTTGCGCAGAACATGACCATGGCGCAAATTCAGGCGGCGGGTTTCGGCCCCAGCCAATTCGTGGTGACCACCGGAAGTCCGACAGCCCGCGCGGGCGTCACGGATTTGGCGTTGTTTGCGGAGGACGCGTGGCGGGTGCGGCCGAACATCTCACTGACTTACGGCTTCCGCTTCGAGACGCAGAACCAGATCAGCGATCACGCCGATTTTGCTCCCCGCCTGGGGCTGGCTTGGGGGCTGGGCCACGGGCAGTCGCCCAAGACGGTGGTGCGCGCGGGCCTGGGCATTTTCTACGACCGCTTTGGCGAGTCCGAGGTCCTGCAGGCGGACCAGCTCAACGGCATTGTTCAGCAACAGTATCTCTTCTACCAGCCCGAGTTCTTTTTCGCCGCCGCGCCTCTGCCGCCGGTGAACACGCTGCCCGGCGCCAGTCCCACCTCTGTTTATCGGATTGATCCGACGCTGCGCTCGCCTTATGCCATCGAAGCGGCCGCCAGCATCGAGCGGCAGATCAGCCGGGGAATCACCACCTCGGTCACCTACATCAATACCCACGGCGTCCACCAGTTTTTGACCAACAACATCAACGCGCCGCTTCCCGGGACCTACGACCCCGCGGATCCCTCGAGCGCCGTCCGGCCTTACGGCAACGTGGGCAACATTTATCAATATGAGTCGGTCGGCATCTACAATGAGAATCAAATCATCGCCAACTTCAACCTGCGCGCCGGGGCAAGACTGAACCTGTTCGGCTTCTATACGCTTAGTTATGCCAACAGTGACACGGGGGGCGTGAACAGCTTCCCTATGAATCCCTACAACATCCGGGCGGATTACGGCCCGGCTGGCTTTGCGGTCCGCAACCGGTTCTTCGTTGGCGGCTCGTTTGGCGCGCCCTACGGGTTCCAAATCAGTCCCTTCCTGGTGGTGACGTCAGGAAGACCTTACAACGTGACGCTGGGCCAGGACCTGAATGGCGACTCGATTTACAATGACCGGCCGGCCTTCGCCGCCGCCGCCGCCACCGGAGCGAACATCGTGGCCACGCCCTTCGGCACCTTCGACATCGCTCCGGCCCCGGGCCAGGCGGTTATCCCCGTCAACTACCTGACCGGCCCCGGCCAGTTTTCCATGAACGCGCGCATCAGCCGGACTTTCGGATTCGGCAAGGTTGAAGGCGGCGAGGGCGGCGGCCCGCACCACTACCATCGCCGTGGCGGCGGCCTGGGCGGCCGCGGCCTAAGCGGCGGCGGGGGGGGCGGCTTCTTCAACCAGGGCGCCGGGGAAAACCATCGCTACCGGATCGAACTGGGCGTCATGGCCCACAACGTTTTCAACAAGGTCAACCTCGGCACGCCGGTGGGCAACGTGACCTCGCCGCTGTTCGGCCAGTCCACTTCGCTGGCCAGCGGATTCTTCGGCGGGACGTCCGCCAACCGCAGCATCAACCTGTTTCTGAGATTCAGTTTCTAGGGGAAAATCCGGCGCCTGGCGCTCGCAGAGCGGGGCGGCTGCTTTCTCGTTACGCAAGACCACCCGACAGGCGCCGCCTCTCGATGGCGGTGCGCGGGAGTTCCGTGTCGCGGCCATACGCCTATCCGCCCAAGTGGAGCGGGGCGCTGGCGATGGTCACCTGGGATGAATTCTGAGGCGAGGACGAATCGACCACCTGGATCGTAAACTGAAAGTTGCCCGCGGACGTCGGTGTCCCGGAAATGTCCCCGGTGCAAGGGTCGAGCTGCAGACCGGCGGGCAGTGAGCCTGCGACAACCGTCCAGAGATAAGGCGTAATTCCTCCCGAAGCCTGGAGCCTGAACCAGTAGGGTGTTCCCGCTGCGCCTCCCGGCACCACGGCCGTCTGGATGGTCAGCGGCGGATCGGCGACCTCCAGCGTGAATGACGCCATCGCTTGCTGCTGCTGCAGCAGGGTTGAATCCACCGCCTCAACCGTCACCGGGAACTCCCCCCCTTGCCTGGGGAGGCCGTAGAGCAGGCCGGTCTGCGCGCTGAGAGAAATCCCGGGCGGCAGACTGCCCATCACGACCTTCCAGGTGAGCGGCGGCGCTCCCCCCTGGGCTACGAGTTGGTTTGCGTAAGGACTTCCCACTGCTCCTGCCAGCAGTCCCGCGTTCATGATTTTCAAAAAGCGCGCGTTGGCGGCGGGGCTGACGGCGACTCCCGCGCCGCCTCCCCCGCACGCGGCAGTCGCCAGGATGAACGCGCTCACGGCTGCGAGGAGAAGCCTCGGGTTTCGCACAGGTCGCTTGAACATGGGAACCGCCTTGCGCGTCCGTCGCTGCTTCGGGCGCGGTTGAATGAGTTCTGCGGAAGTCCCGGGCTCGAAGCCACACCGAGCCGGAGTGCCCAAACGAAGTCGCAGGCCACCGGCCGCAACCTCTGCCGGAACACACTGCGCCTCGCGCTCCGGGAACCGGAGTCCGGAACGCGGGGTCGTCAGATGGACATTGGCAAGGGATCTGGCCTTGCCCGCGGCTGCCCGCGAGCGCCCGTCGGGAGGGGCCAGGGCAAACCTGCGCCGCTTGGTTTAACTTCCGCCTCCTGAAGCGGCGTGAGGCGGGAACTTCATGCAAATCAATTTCTTGGCACTTCGAGACTCCGCGCCAGGCGAAGCACATGAGGTTCCAAATCAGCGGGCGTGCCTTTTTTGTCGCGCGGTTTGAAATCGTTGGGGTTAATCGCTTCGTTAAGAGGGGGCGTCGGCTCCGCTGCGGCGGCGATGGGGACCATTTACCCACCGCTCGCAAAAAATACACATCGGAGCCTGCGCCGCTTCATGCGACGAAGCGTTCTTTCGGCCAGGCCGCTTCAACTTGCTGAGGCGATGTCAGGATGACGAGCGGTCACGCGCGTCGCAATGACCGGCAGCGCCTCCTGCCGCGCCGCGGGCGCTTCTGCCAGCAAAAACAGATGGACGGGATCATCGCCGTAGCGCAGCCGCTCGTGGCGCTCCTCGCAACTCACCACGGCGAGCCCGGCCGCTTCCAGCCGCGCGACGGCGGCTCCGCCGCTTTCCACCGAGTGGATGTGAGTTGCCACGTGCGTTTCCAGCGGCAGCGTGATGGCGGCGCGACCGCCGGGGCGCAGCACGCGGGCGATTTCTCGCAACGCGCCGGGAAGATCGGGAACGTGCTCGAGGACTTCCGACGCCACGACCACGTCCAGCGAGGCGGTAGGGTAAGGCAAGCGGGCCACATCGCCCTCGGTGATCTCCGCCCGGTCCGCGACTCCCTTATGCGCCGCCAGGCGCCGAGCGTAGCGAACGGAAGTTCGGCTGATGTCGAGGCCGTAGCCCTGCCAGCCCGGCCGGCTCAGCAGGATTTCCGCCAGCATCACTCCCGGCCCGCAGCCTAGGTCCGCCACCGCGCCTTGTTCCAGGCCCGTATCCGCCACGGCCTGGAGCGCGAATCCCAGCCGCGCGATGGCGGAAGGTTGCAGGGCGAAGGTGATGTGCGCCCCGACCGGATAATATAGCTGGTCATAGATCTCCGCTTTGGCCTCGTCGAAGGGCAGCGCGCGCGAGCCGTTGAGCCGCATCTGGACGAGCTGGCGCAGCAGCGCGGCAATCTCCGGCATGGAGCAGCCCGAAGCGGCGAGAATATCTGCCATGATGCGCTCGCCTTTTCTCCACATGCCGGGCGTGTCCACGCCGAGGTGGCCGGCGACCCAGCTTCCCAATCCGCAGTAGCCGAGCAGCGCCAGCCGCTCCCACCAGGGCGCCAGTTCCGTGTAGGCTTCCAGCATCCCCAGGCACAGGCGATAACGCCGCAGCCGCGTCTTTCTCAGGATGGCCGTTTCGAATCTCATCGTTTCACTCCTCCGGCGGCCTGTGGCGGCCGCTTAGCCGTCCCTTTGCGCACGGCGCATGCCGCCCGCCGGAGTTTGTTAACCATGTGGATAATCAAGAGGATAGCCATGCGCCGCGGCCCCAGGCGGGCGCCGCCCCTGCCATAATTCGACGACAGTGGCACCTTGCGACGACAGAGGAGCAGTGACGAGTGACAAGTGGCGAGTGACGAGCGGAAGGGTGAAGAGAGAAGAAAGAAGTCAGGAGTCAGGAGTCAGAAGGATGAACTCCGAAAGCTGGAACTCGGAGGCCGAAGCTGGCATCCTGGGGCGCCGGGCGGCGAACCCCGTGCCGCGAGCGCGACCGCGGCGCTTCGCGCAGGCGCCACAGCCGAGAGACGTTCCGCGGGGACGTCGCTGTGGCAATCGTGACCTGATGCTCCGTGCCCGCCGCGAAGTCTCTGGAGAGCGAGACTTTTCGCTACCGGCTCGCCCGAAAGCGCAGCTGGCAAGGGCGTTTATTCGGTCAACTGTTGCGCCAGGTAATTGGCCATCCCGAGCTCTTTGATCAGGCTCAGTTGCGTTTCCAGGAAGTCGGCGTGCCGCTCTTCGTCGTGCAGGTTGGCGCGCAGCAAGTCGGCCGAGCCATCATCGCCGCTCTTGCGGCAAGTGGCGATGCCCTGGTTGTAGTAGGCGATGGCGTCCTGCTCGCTTTTCAGGGCGTGCGCGAACTGCTTTTCCACGTCGCTGCCGGCGACGATTTTCGGCATCTTCTCGACGTCGGGCGCGCCGTCCAGATACAGCATCCGCTCCATCAAGTGTTCCGCGTGCCTCATCTCTTCGATGGCACGCTTGCGCGTCAGGCCCGCCAGCGCCTTGTAGCCCCAGTTCTCGCACATCTCGGCATGAAGCATGTATTCGTGCGCCGCACCCAGTTCGTCGGTCAGCGCTCCCTGCAGGATTTCCAGCACTTCCGGTTTGCCTTTCATCGTGTCTCCTTCTATGAGTCCAGTAGCTCCCCGCGCAGCCCCGCGCCGCGCCCACTTAGAATAACACCGGATTCTGCACCATGCGCTCGGGAAAAGTTGGCTGCGGTCAATTCGTCCGCCGCGCGATTGGCGGCGGGGAATCGTGGAGACGCCCCGGCGGGGCGTCTCTACACGCGCCGTCGCTACATCTTGAGCAAAACGAAAGCAAGAACGAATGAGGCGATGTAGACGGCCGCCAGCGTCAGGACCGGCAGCAGGCCTCTGGCCCCTCTCGTCCTGAGCAAGTAGAACGGCACGAGCACCGGCCAGGCCAAAAAGAGGAAGAGACCGAGGTCCCACACGCACCATTCGCGGCCCCTCTTGATGTCTCCTTGCAACCAAAGGCAGAGCAGGACCGGGAATCCCAGATAACTGACCAGATGAACGGTTCCTGGAACTTCGACGCCTCGCGCCGCGCACACGCCGTAGCCGAAACCGGTCACGGCAGTGAAGGCGTAGAGAAGCATCCCGGCGAAGACGCTCGACTTGGGGAATTTTGAGGCGTGGGCCTGCGCCTCCGTCGCTGGCTGCACGGGCTCGGTGGGTTTGATTTCCGCCATGCGAAATGCCTCTCGCCAGGACCGGTTAAATAACGCTGCGGGGATTGTAACGCAAGTTGGCTGTTCGTGCAGCCTGCGGCATTTTCTGTAGCGGCGGCGTCTCGCCGCCGCCTCTATTCTCCCGAACAAAACCGCATGGTAGGGGAGGGCTCTGCCCTCCCGCCCCGACTGCGCCCTCCCGTCCCGCCGGGTCGCGCTACGATTCTTCGCTGGGGCGTCGGGCAAAAAACGCCGGGAGCGCACAGCGCTCCCCTACAAATTCACGCGACCGGTCCACGGCCAATCGTCGGGATGGGACACCAGCCCGGCGCGCACCGGATTCATGCGGACATATTCGTACTGCTCTGCCTCGCTTTCGTTCGAGCGCAAACGATGGTCAAAAAAGCTGCGCTGCCATAGTCGTGCAATCCCGCGCGTGCGCCGCGCCAAGTCCGAGGTTTTCTTTTTGAATTCACCGAGGAGGGCGACAACCAACCTGCTTCCCGGTGAGATCAGCAGGTGCAAATGCGTGGGCATCAGGCAGTAGATTTTAACCGGACAGCGGTATTCAAGGGCCAAGCTGCGGAGAATGGCGATCACTTCGCGGTTGAAGACCTGCGTATCGAAGTAAGGGCGACGCTCTAGAGCGTCAATGGTGATGCTGAAGGTGTTGGCGGGATTCGAATACGCCTCGAGCGGCAGACGAATGTATTTGCGCTTGGGTAGGGGAGCCCTTTGGGCTCCCGTTTTTCCATTTTTCATGTTCGTGGTAGGGGAGGGCTCCGCCCTCCCGACCAAAACCGAGTGGTAGGGGAGGGCTCCGCCCTCCCGACCCCGTTGGCGCCCGACGCAATACTTCGCCGAAAAGCGAAACTGCCGGGAGCGCAGAGCGCTCCCCTACCAAGACCGCCCCGCAGGGAACGCGGAGCTATCGTTGTGCATGCTGCCGTTCGTGCAGCCTGCGGTGTTTTCTGCCCTCCCGAGCAAAGCCACACGGTAGGGGAGGGCTCTGCCCTCCCGACCCCGTTGGCGCCCGACGCAATACTTCGCCGAAAAGCGAAACTGCCGGGAGCGCAGAGCGCTCCCCTACCAAGACCGCCCCGCAGGGAACGCGGAGCTATCGTTGTGCATG
>JAHEKS010000028.1 GCA_024638215.1 Acidobacteriota bacterium
CTTCACCACCAAGATCGAAGGGTTCGACGTGGAAATGGACAACTCCTCTTCCGAGCTGATTGACTATTTCCTGAAACGCACACAGCGAGGTAAGAAGTAATGGCAGGCAAACGAAGAAGTATGGGAGCCATGGCGGACATCAACGTGACGCCCATGGTGGACATCATGCTGGTGTTGCTCATCATCTTTATGGTGATCACACCCATGCTGCAAAAAGGCGTCAGCGTGGATATGGCCCAGGCCGCCAACCCCCGGTCGATGCACGACGCCGACAAGGAAGACGCGGTTTTGCTGGCCGTGACGCGGGATGGGAAGATCTTCTTGGGGACCACTCCCATCGCCCTTGACGAAGTCACCAAGAAGGTGGCGGACATGATTTCGGGCCGGCTCGACAAGACGGTTTACGTCAAGAGCGACGCCCGCGCCAAGTACGGCGACGTCGTCAGGTTAATCAACAATATCCGTGCGGCGGGTGTTGACTCGCTGGGGCTCTTGACCGAGAAGCTTCAAAGGGCTCCGGGAGCGCCTGCGACGGAGACCGGCGGGATGTAAGTGGGCGAACCTTGCAGCGCCCGCGACCGGCCAAGCTCCCCGCGGAGCGGAAGCCTGTCCTGCCGGAAGGCATGAATTCGGAGACTCAAGGAGGGTACGACTATGGCAATGGCCGTCGGAGGTGACAAGAAAGGTCCGATGGTGGACATGAACGTCACGCCGCTGATTGACGTGCTTCTGGTGCTGATCATCATCTTTATGGTGATTACGCCCTTGACGCCCAAAGGTCTGGACGCTTTGGTTCCGCAGCCCAATCCCAATGAAAAGCCAAACGAGATAGTCCAGAGAGAGACCGTCGTGGTGTCTATTGACGCGGGCCGGAACATCAAGATCAACCAGGATCCTGTGGACGTACGCATGCTCGGCTCGCGCCTGGAAGACATCTTCGCCACGCGCAACGAGCGCGTAATCTTCGTGAAGGGTGATCCCACGCTTCCTTTCTCCGAGGTCGCGCATATTATTGACATCGCCAAGGGTGCCGGGATCGACAAGATCGGTTTGATCACCGAAAAGCTGGAAGAGCAGAGTTAGATGCCCCTCCGGTTCTGAATATGAGGGAGGAAATCCGATGACACTCAAGAGGCTGGCCCCGCTGCTGGGGGTGCTGCTGCTGGTCGTGACGGCAACGGGATGCAAGAAACTGAAAGCCCGCGACCAGCTCAACAAGGGCGTTACGGCCTTTCGCGGCGCGCAGTTTCAGCAAGCCATCGAACACTTCAAGCAGGCTGTAGATCTGGATCCCACGCTTCTGAACGCCCGGCTTTACCTCGCGACCGCTTATTATCAGCTCTACGTTCCCGGAGGAGAATCCGAGGATAATATCAAGATCGGGAAACAAGCCATCGCAGCCTACGAAGACGTTCTAAATCACAATCCCGATGCCGATCAGCAAACCAGCGCCTTGGGCAGCATCGCGCAGATCTATTACAATATGAAGGACTTCGAGAAGGCCAAGGAGTTGCAGGAGCGGCTGGTCAAGCTGGATCCCAACAATCCCGACCCTTACGGATGGATCGGCCAGCTCGATTGGTCCGTTTGCTATCCCCGGACCATGAAGCTCCGCAAGGAGTTGAACATCGCCAACCCTATCGACCCGAAAAACCCGGGCATTCTGCCGCCCATCCCCGAAAAAAGGCGGGTCGAACTCGCGGAACAGAATGGGCCGCTGGTGGAGGATGGAATCCAGGCCCTCACGAAGGCGGTTGAGCTCAGGCCCAACGATGCCACCGCTCTGTCTTATCTGAACCTGATGTACCGCCAAAAAGCTGAAATCGAGTCTGACAAGGCGGCGCGTGAGGAGGACCTGAACAAAGCCGACGAGCTGACTCAGAAGGCCCTTGCGGCCATGAAGCAGCAGCAGGCGGCGGCTTCCGCGGCCGTTCATTAGTCCTATTTCCTGCCGGCATGACCGGGCCCTGGCCCCCTGCAAAGGGACCAGGGCCTTTCTGTTTTGTGGAGAGAGCCGGGCGGGCCTCGATTCGCGTTCTGTCCACGAAGCGAGACGCCCGCCGCGCTTTTATTCGGATGGCGAAGCGCCCGGGGGCGCCGGACGGGATGCCTCGGCGGCGCGGAAAGCGGCAAGATTACTCGAATCGATGATCGCCGTCCCCGTATCCACATCGGTGGGCAAGGGCGATGCCGGAGCCGTCCGCCAGTCCTTGAACTCGTGGACGATGTTATGGTGCAGGTCATCCAGGAATTTCAGGCCATAGAAACTCATGGTGTAGGGCTTCTGCGCAATCGTGGCGGTAATCACGCCTTGTTGAATCCAGTCGAGGGTTTCCGGGTTTTTGTCCATGGCGACGATGGGGATCTTGCCGGCCAGGTTGAGCCGATGCAAGACTTCCGCGGCTCCCGGGCCGCCCGACGCCTCCAGGCACAAGATGCCGTCGACTTTTTCTTTGTGCTCCAAGAGGGCTGAGATCTGGTCATTCGCAAGCTTGGGGTCGCCTTTATCGTCCAGAGTCTGAGTGATTTTGATCTTCGGGTATTTCTTGAGCACATCCTGGACGCCGCGCATCCGCTCATCGAGGTTGTGCTGCCCGGGGATGGTGACCACGACGAGGTTGCCTTCCTCGTGCATCGCCTTGGCTATCCGCGCCCCGCTTTCCAGGCCGGCCTGAGAGTTATCGGTGCCGATAAACAGGATGCGCTTGGAATTCGGCGCGTCGGAGTCCATGCAAATCACCGGAATGCCCTGCTTGATGGCGGCGTTGATGGCGTCGGTGAACATGTCGGGCCGCGCCGGCGACACCAGGATTCCCGACGGGTTCTTTTCCACCGCCTTTTGAAAGGCAGCCAGTTCCTCGTCCGGAGAGTAGGTATCCGGCCCCGTAAAATCTGCTCTTACTCCCAAAGTCCGCGCCGCGTCCATAAAACCGGCCTTGGCTTCCCGCCAGTAGGGCAGAGAAATATTGGCGGCGACGCAAATATAGAGCTCGTTTTCTGAATGGAACGGTTTCTGGCAGGAGGCGGACCATAGACTGAGAACAAGAATGGCCAATGCCAGAGATTTGGTGACATGCGCTCTCATAACTCCCCCTTCGGGCACTGCCCGTCAGTCGCCGCGCTGACTCGGCCTGGCGCGCTTTCCTCAGGCCGTCGGGCGGCTTTAGCTTTCCTGAAAAGCGCAACGAAGAATACCACAAAAGGGTCATCAATCCGAGAGCGTCATAATAAGAAGAGGGAGCGCTTCGTCGCGGCGCCCGTCCGCGAAGTCCGGGCGAAACCGCGCCGGAATAGGATAGAATAACTTTGAGACCCCCATGGTGGAGCTGGAGGACATCCTGAACAAGGTCCAGGTCTATCGTCCCGGCGAAGACCTGGGATTGCTGCGCAAGGCCTACGAGTTCACCGCGCAGCATCACCAGGGGCAGACGCGCCTTTCGGGCGAACCCTTCGTCACCCATCCGCTCGAAGTGGTCAACGTCCTGGCGGACTTGAAATTGGACCTCGTCTGCTTGGCCGGCGGCATGCTCCACGATGTGGTCGAGGATACTTCCACCACCGCTGAACGCGTGCGCCAGGAGTTCGGCCCGGAAGTGGCGCGCATCGTCGAGGGCGTGACCAAGATCGGCCGCATCCGTTTTTCCACCCCCGAGGAACAGCAGGCCGAGAACTATCGCAAGATGGTCCTGGCCATGGTGGACGATATCCGCGTCGTTCTGGTGAAGCTGGCCGACCGCCTGCACAACATGCGCACGCTGGAGTTCCTGCCTCCCGAAAAGCGCGTGCGCATTGCGCGCGAGACGCTGGAAATCTACGCTCCCATCGCCCACCGCCTGGGCATGGGCAAGATGCGCGGCGAACTGGAGGATCTCGCTTTCCGCCACCTCAATCCGGGAGAGTTTGAAGAGGTGAAGAAAACGGTGGAAAGCCGCCGCAAGGTGAGCGAGGAATTCCTTGCGGAAGTGAAAGCGCAAGTCGCCGCCAAGATGCAGGAGTATTCCATCCCGGCGCGCCTGGAGGGGCGCATCAAGCGGCTTTACAGCATCCGGGAAAAGCTGCGGCGGCAGCACGTCTCGATTGACCAGGTTTATGACCTGCTCGCCGTGCGCATCATCACCGATACGGTGAAGGACTGTTATGCGGCGCTGGGCGTCATCCACAATACCTGGCGGCCCGTCCCCGGCCGCATCAAGGACTTCATCGCCATCCCGCGCCCCAACCTTTACCAGTCGCTGCACACTTCCGTGATCGGCCCGCACGGCCAGCCCTTCGAGGTGCAGATCCGCACCGAGGAGATGCACCGCCTGGCGGAAGAAGGCATCGCCGCGCACTGGAAATACAAGGGCGGGCACGACCTCTCCCAGCAGGATGAAGAGCGCTTCGCCTGGCTGCGCCATTTGGTGGAATGGCAGCAGGAAATGCGCGACCCGGGCGAATTCCTCTCCACCCTCAAGATTGACCTTTATCCCGAAGAGGTATACACCTTCACGCCCAAGGGCAAGGTCATTGTGCTGCCGCGCGAGGCGGTGCCGATTGACTTCGCCTACGCCATCCACACCGAGGTCGGCCACCATTGCGTGGGCGCCAAGGTGAACGGTCGCATCGTGCCGCTCAAGACCAAACTGCGCAACGGCGACATCGTGGAAATCATCACCCAGCCCAACCACGCGCCCAGCCGCGACTGGCTGGCGGCGGTCAAGACCTCGCGCGCGCGCAACAAGATCAAGCACTGGATCAACCTCGCGCAGCGCCGCCAGTCCATCGAAATCGGGCGCCGGCTGCTGGAGAAGGAAGCGCGCAAGTACGGCGTGGCGCTGAAGAAAATCAATGCGGAGGATTTTCAGCGCGTTTCGCGCGAGTACGGTTGCACGGCGGCGGATGATCTATACGCTGGAGTAGGGTTCGGCAAGTTCGCCGCCCGGCAGGTGCTGGCGCACCTGGTACCCTCGGCGGGCCTTGAGCAAGCTCAGCCTTCGCGCCTGTCGAGCGCCGTCAAGCGCGCCCTGGGACTTTCGCGCGACCCGGCCATCGAAGTGCACGGCCACGATGACCTGATGGTCTATCGCGCCAAGTGCTGCAGCCCCGTGCGCGGGGAGGCGATCGTCGGCTACATCACGCGCGGCAAGGGCATCGCCGTCCACTCCAAGGTCTGCCCCAACGTGCAAAACCTGCTCTACGATGCCAACCGGCGCATTGACGTGGAATGGGCCGGGCCCAAGTACGGGCTTTACACCGTCAAGCTGACGCTGGTCGCCGCCGACCGGCACGGCATGCTCGCCGAAGTCACCGCGGCGATTTCCGACGTTCACTCCAACATCCAGAATATCGAGGCGCGCACCGGCGACAGCCGGGCCATGATTGACGTCACGCTGGACATCGTGGACGTCCAGCATTTGCAGAAAATCATCTCCTCGCTGCGCAAGATCGAGGGCGTGATTGAAGTGGACCGGGTGATGCACCCGTGAGGGAATTCTCGATGGAGGATTGGCGATTGCCGATTTTCGTACCTGAGCCGACCGGCGATCGAAAATCGGCAATTTTACGCGAGCTTGATCACTTTTCCGTCGCGAATGCAGGCGGAGCAAACGCGCAACGTCTTGGGCGAGCCGTTGACAAGCGCCTTCACCCGCCGCAGGTTGGGGTTCCAGCGCCGCTTGGTGACGTTGTGGGCGTGGCTGATACGGTTCCCGAAGACGGGAGATTTGCCGCAGATATCGCAAGAACGTGCCATTGGGTTGACCTCGAAAATCAAAGAGATTTACAGGATCTACAATGAAAATGATATCAAAATTCCGCGTTTTTGGCTACTCTCGCAAGCTGGGCTGCCGCACGCCCGGCGCGGGAGTTCTGGGCGCTGCGCTTTTCGCGGCCGCTCTTGCCGTCACTTGCTCGCACCAGACGCCGCCCGTCCCAGACGTCTGGGCGGAAGTAGACGGCAAGCCCATCACCCGCCAGGAAGTGGAGCGGCAATATCGCAGCCGCTTGAATGCGGGCTCGGACGCCGGAAATCGCGAGCAGGAGCTCAGCTTCAAGCTGAACATCCTGGACGAGCTCATCAGCAACCAGATTCTGCTCGACCACGCTTCGCACTCCAAGATCGCCGTCTCCGAAGCCGAGGTTGACGACCGCATCGCCCAGCTTCGCAGCCCTTACACCGAAGCGGAATTCCAGAAGAAGCTGGCTGACCAGGGCTTGACCTTGCCGGATTTGAGGACTCAGGTGCGCGACAGCCTGATTATAACGAAGCTGACTAATAAGGAAATTGATTCGCGCATTAGCGTCACCGACGACGAAATCAAGGCCTATTACGAGCGCAATAAGTCCAACTTCAACGTTCCCGAGACCGAATACCACCTGGCCCAGATTTTGGTGACGCCGGCGGCGGACAAGCAAGTCGGCAATCTCAAAAGCGACGACGCCATCACCCCCGCCGCGGCCCAGCGCAAAATCCAGGCGCTCTACGCGCGTTTGCGCTCGGGCGAGGACTTTGCCACCGTCGCGGGGAATTATTCCGAGGACCCGCGCACCGCGCCGGGCGGCGGCGACATGGGATTCATTCCTGCTTCCGCGCTGGAGTCGAACCCGCAGCTCAAGAAGGCCGTGCTGGCGCTTCAGGTGGGCGGCGTCACGGGCATCATCCAGACCGGGACGGGCTTCCACATCGTCAAGCTCCTGGGGATCGAAACCGCCGGCCAGCACGACATTTCCGACCCGCAGGTCGAAAGCGCCATCCGCCGCACGCTGATGAACGAGAAGGAACAACTCTTGAAGGCGGCTTACATCGAGGATCTGCGCAATCGCGCCAGGGTGGTGAATTACCTGGCACAACAAGTCGTCCAGGCGGGCGGCGTGCCGCCGGGCTTCAAGCGCCGGCCTTCAGGCCGGCAGCGGCTGTAGCGGCGGCGTCTCACCGCCGTGGAGGCGAACGGCGTTCGCCCTTTTGGACGCGGGGCGCGGGCCCTGCGCCCTTACGGTCACACCAGCCTCAGCAATCGCGCGCCGGTTTCCACACCCGCGCCTTCCGCGACGTAAATTCTTTCCACCTTGCCTGTGCGCGGGGCGCGAATTTCGTTTTGCATCTTCATGGCCTCGATCACCAGCAGGCTTTCGCCCTGCTGCACTTCGCTGCCCTCGGCGGCCAAGACCTTGACGATTCTTCCCGGCATGGGCGCGAGGATTTCTTGCGGTCCTTCGTGCGCTCCCGCGGCCTCGGCGCGCCGGCGGCGCCGCGGGTTGGCCAGTTCCAGACGGTAAGCGCGCGCGCCCAGCAAGACGATGTAAACCGTTGCGGAACCAGCCGCTTCGCCCGGCTGCTTTTCGATGCGAACGTCCCAAGAGTGCTCGCCCAGCAGGATGGAATACGTGCCCGGCGAAATTTCCGCCCAGTCCGCTTGGGCGGTTTTGCCGCCGGCTTGAATCTCGAGCCTCCCACTCTGCGCGCGCGGCGAAGGCAGCGATCCGAGCGCCAGTGCGCGGTCCTGCACTTCGTTTCCGGCATGAAGTCTGAAATTCAGTTTCATAGCGTCGTCAGCGTCTTGCCGGCCAGGAACTGAGCAACGATTCGCGGCCCCCGGTCTTCCATGCGTTCGTGGCTGGAACAGGCGTCACGGCGCCCGCCGCCTCACGCCGCGATTCCAGCGCCGCAACCAGCATCGCCACCAGCTGCGCTTCCGGCTCAGGCATTTCGCGTCGGGGAAATCCATCCGCCAGAAAGCGATCGATAAATCCCGTGTCCAACCTTCCCGCAATGAAATCCGGGTGCGCGGCCACGCTGCGGAAAAACGGGATATTGGTTCGAATGCCGCTCACTTCGTATTCCACCAGCGCGCGCTCGAGCCGCGCGATGGCGCTCGCGCGCGAGTCGCCGTAAACCACCAGCTTGGCCAGCAGCGGGTCGTATTCGAGCGGCACCCGCCAGCCCACGTAGCTGCCGCTGTCCACGCGCACGCCGGGCCCCGAGGGCGGCCGCAAGTAGGTGATCAGTCCCGGCGAAGGGAAGAAGCTATTGGCTGGGTCTTCGGCGTAGATGCGGCACTCGATCGCCCAGCCGCGCATCCGAATGTCCTCCTGTCGTAGCGTCAATCTTTCGCCCGCCGCGATGCGCAATTGCGCTTTCACCAGGTCCACCCCGGTCACCAGTTCCGTCACCGGATGCTCGACCTGCAAGCGCGTGTTCATTTCGAGAAAATAGAAATTCCGGTCGCGGTCCACCAGAAATTCCACGGTGCCGGCGTTGGTGTAGCCGGCGAGCGCCGCGATGCGCACGGCGGTCTCGCCCATGCGCCGCCGCAAATCTTCGTCCACCAGAGGCGACGGGCACTCTTCCACCACTTTCTGATGGCGGCGCTGCAGCGAGCACTCGCGCTCGCCCAGATAAATCAGGTTGCCGTGATGATCGCCGAGCACCTGAATTTCCACGTGCCGCGGCTGTTCGATGTACTTCTCGAGATAGACGGATGGATCGTTGAAAGCGTTCTGCGCTTCCGAGCGTGCCGTGCGGTAGGCCGATTCGAGCTCGGCGGCGGATTCGACTTTGCGCAAACCCTTGCCGCCCCCGCCCGCCGCGGCTTTGAGCATCACGGGGAAGCCAATCTTTTCCGCCAGCCGCTTGACCTCGTCGAGGCTCTCCAGATTGCGGTCGGTGCCCGGAACCACCGGGAGCTTTGACGCAATCGCCGCGTGGCGCGAAGCGGTCTTCGAGCCCATCAGCTCCATCGCCTCCGCTGTCGGCCCGATGAAAACAATTCCCGCCTTCGTGCACGCGCGCGCCAGGTCGGGATTCTCCGCCAGAAAGCCGTAGCCCGGATGAATGGCTTCGGCGCGCGAGCGCCGCGCCGCCTCGATGACGCGGTCGATGCGTAGATAACTCCGCGTCGAAGGCGAAGGCCCAATGTGCACGGCTTCGTCGGCGTAACGAACGTGCAGGGAAGTGCGGTCGGCGTCGGAATAGACCGCAACGGTTTGAATGCCCATCTCTCGGCAGGCGCGCATCACGCGCACCGCAATCTCGCCGCGATTGGCAATCAGGATCTTCTTGAACATCGTCTCGTCAGGCGCTGACGATAAGGGATTTTAGCATAGCCTCCGTCCCCGGAAGGTATAGGGCCCCCGGCGTTCGCGCATTCCAGGGAGTGGCTAGAGCGGAATGTTCCCGTGTTTCTTGGGTGGGTTGACGTCGCGCTTGTTGGCCAGCATGCGCAGCGCGGCAATGAGTTTAGGCCGGGTGTCGCGTGGCATAATGACCGCGTCAATGTAGCCGCGCTCGGCAGCGATATAAGGGTTGGCGAAGCGGCGGCGGAACTCCTCCACCTTTTCGCTGCGCAGCTTTTCCCCGTCTTCGGATTTCTGCAACTCGCGGCGATAGACGATGTTGACCGCACCTTCCGGCCCCATCACGGCGATTTCCGCCGTGGGATAAGCGTAGTTGATGTCGGTGCGGATGTGTTTGGAGGCCATCACGCAATACGCGCCGCCGTAGGCCTTGCGCGTGATGACGGTGACCTTGGGCACCGTCGCTTCGGCAAAAGCGAAAAGGAGCTTCGCCCCGTGGCGGATGATGCCGCCGAATTCCTGCTGCGTGCCGGGCAAGAATCCCGGCACGTCTTCAAACGTGATGAGCGGAATGTTGAACGCGTCGCAGAAGCGCACAAAGCGCGCGCCCTTAACGGAGGCGTTGATGTCCAGGCACCCGGCCAGCACCGCGGGCTGGTTGGCGACGATGCCGACGCTCTCGCCTCCCAGCCGGGCGAATCCCACCACGATGTTCCTGGCGTAGTGTTCGTGCACTTCCAAAAAATATCCTTCGTCCACCACGCGGTGGATGATTTCCTTGATGTCGTAGGGCTTGTCGGATTCGGTGGGCACCAGCGAATCGAGTTGCTCGTCGGTGCGGTCCGCGGGATCGGAGTTCTCGGCGCGCGGCGGGTCCTCGTGATTGTTCTGCGGCATGAAGGAAAGCAGCTCGCGGATCAGCGCCAGCGCGTCCGGATCGTCGCGCGTGATGAAGTGCGCCACGCCGCTGGTCGAGTTGTGCGTCATGGCGCCGCCCAGGTCTTCTTTGGTCACGTCTTCGTGCATCACGGTCCGGATGACGTCCGGCCCGGTCACAAACATGCAGCTCGATTTTTCCACCATCAGCGTGAAATCGGTGATGGCAGGGGAATAGACCGCGCCGCCCGCGCAGGGGCCGAGGATGGCGGAAATCTGCGGCACCACGCCGGAAGCGAGCGTGTTGCGCAGGAAGATATCGGCGTAGCCGGCGAGCGAATCCACGCCTTCCTGGATGCGCGCGCCGCCCGAATCGTTCAGCCCGATGAGGGGCGCGCCGACCTTCATGGCCAGATCCATCACCTTGCAGATTTTTTCGGCGTTGGCCTTGCTCAGCGAGCCGCCGAACACCGTGAAGTCCTGCGCGAAGGCGTAAGTTAGCCGGCCATTGATGCGCCCGTAGCCCGAGACCACGCCGTCGCCGGGAATGCGCTGCTCGGGCATGCCGAAGTCCTGGCAGCGGTGCTCGACGAGCTTGTCAATCTCCTCGAACGTGCCTTCATCAAAGAGCAGATTTAATCGTTCGCGCGCGCCAAGCTTGCCTTCGGCCTGCTGCTTCGAACGCCGCTCCGCGCCGCCGCCATTTTCCGCTTCCTGATGGCGCCGCCGGAGTTCTTCGATTTTTTCCTGGTGGGTCATAACGCAGTTAAAGGAGCCGTGCATCTCCGGCTAAGTTTCTTCCGGCACTTCGGCAGGAGAGGGAATCCGCTGCGGCTCGGGCTTCGAATTGCTTTCGGCGCTCGGCAGTCCTGACCATTCTTCGCACGCCACGATGGAGTTGGTGGGCACGCGCGGGTTGTACTTGACGCTGACGATGCTTCCAATCCTTCGCCGCGCCAGCTGGACGATGGCCGGCAGTGCGCAAATATCCTGCGCCGCTTCGTAGGTCACGCCGGTCGCATCGTATTTGTACAACAGCAGCCGCGGCCCGGGCTTTCCCGGCTCGGGCTCCGAAAGGTCGAGGATTTGCCCTGCGACGATGCGCCCGCGCCGGTTGACGTCCAGCCGCCGGAGCCTTTCGATTTCCTCCGGCGATTTCCTCCGCCACCGGCGCACGCGGATCACGATCCAGCCCGCCAGAAAAACTCCCGCGCTTGATGCCGCGAGCGTCAACGTAAGCCGCAGGGTTGGATTCAACTCCGATTCACCGTGCCGGGGCTTTTCGCCAGTCGTTGGGTTGCTTTCCCGGCTCCTGACAAGGCGTCATTATAGCATTTTGATGAAAGCATCAGCGGCTGGCCTTCAGGACACTGTAGCGGCGGTCTATGACCGCCGGTCTTCCTGGCTGCGCCGCGGCATGCTGTAGCGGCGGCGTCTCGCCGCCGGCCGGAGATTCACCGCGACCTTTCACCGCGTCTCGACCTGCGCGGCCTCAGACGGCGCGCTCACGTTGCCGCTCAGATCCTGGGCCGTGATGCTGTAAAAGTACCGCTTGCCAGCCTCGACGCCCGTGTCGCGGAAAACCGGCGTGCGCACCAGTTCCTTGTTGATCTTCGTTTCCTGGCCGCCGTCTTCGCGCCTCAGGACGTTGTAGCCGGCCAGGTCCGGCGCGCTGGAAGGTGACCAGACGATTTGAACTGCGCCTGCGGCGTAGATGGCCCTCACTTCGCGCGGCGCGGCGGGCGGGAAAACGTCCCGCGGGGTGATTTCGACCGCCGGCGAGCCGGCGCTCTCCGCCGCGGAATGGTCGCCCTGGAATTGCGCTTGCACCTTGTAGTAATAACTGTGGTCGAAAGCGAAGTCGGTGTCGGAAGAGGCGGGCGCGCTCGCCACCGTCCGAAGCTCGAACGAGCCCTTTTTCCCCGAATCGCTTCGATACACCGCATAGCCCGAAAGGCCCGTGATCGGCCTGCCCGACAGGCTTTCCGCCGGAGGCGACCAGGTGACCTCGATTGCTTTCTCGGTGGTTCGGACCCGGAGGTTTTCGACCGGCCCCGAGACGTCGAGAAGCGTGGCGCGCGTGACAATCGAAAGCTGGCCCTCAAGTGCGCGATGCCGAAAGCCGTACGTCAGCCCCCGCACCGCAAACGCATAGTCTTCCCCCAGCGAGTTCGAGTACTCTTTCTCGGAGAGCTCGAAGGGATAAATCACCTCTTTGTCGAAAGTGAAGCCGCGGAGGTCGTCGGGCTTCAAGACGACGGCCGGGGCGGCCGTCTCGGGAAAGGGGGCTGCCGCCGCGCCGCGCGGCGTGACGGTGCGGTAGATTTCGATTTCCAGCGGCTTGGTCAGGCGCTCGCCGTCGGTGGCGAGCGTGGGGACGGCGAAGCTGAGTTCGAACGTACGCCCTTTCTGGGCGACTGCCAAGTCTTTGATCTGTTCCGGCCGCTCCACGCGCGGAGGAAGTGGCGGCCCTTGAACCGCGCAGGAAATCAGCAGGCATGTCGGTGCGAGCGGAATGATCAACTTCAGCAGGCTGAAGACGTGGGCGAGGGCAGGAGGCTGGGCCGCGCGCTGTGCGCGCGCGCCAAAGGCTCGCGGGATGGGGCGGCTCACAAGATGTATCGGCTCAGGTCCTGATTCTTGACCAGTTCCGCCAGTTGTTTCTGCACGTAAGCCGAATCAATGCGGACGGTCTTCTTTTTCAAGTCCGGGCCCTCGAACGAAATCTCTTCCAGAACTTTTTCCATGATGGTGTGCAGGCGGCGGGCGCCGATGTTTTCCGTCTGGTCGTTAACGGTGGCGGCGTAGCGCGCCACTTCTTCCAGCGCATCCTCGCTGAAGGTCAGCTTGATGCCTTCGGTCTCGAGCAGCGCCGAATACTGCTTGACTAAGGCACTCTTGGGCTCCTTCAGGATGCGGATGAAGTCATCCACGGTCAGCGAGTGCAGTTCCACGCGGATGGGGAATCGGCCTTGCAGTTCCGGGATCAGGTCGGACGGCTTCGAGACGTGGAACGCGCCGGCGGCGATAAACAGGATGTGGTCGGTGCGGATCATTCCGTAGCGCGTGTTCACGGTGGTGCCTTCGATGATCGGCAGGATGTCGCGCTGCACGCCCTCGCGGCTGACGTCGGGGCCGTGGCCGTGCTCCCGCCCGGCGATCTTGTCAATCTCGTCCAGGAAGACGATGCCTGACTGCTCGGCGCGCTCGACCGCCGTCCGCGTCGCCTGGTCCATGTCAATCAGCCGGTTTTCCTCTTCCTGGATCAGGTAATCCATCGCCTCGGTAACGCGCATCTTGCGCTTCTTGGTGCGCTGGCCGAAAAGGCCCGGCAGCATGTCCTTGATGTTGATGTCCATCTCCTCGATGCCCTGCGAGGAGATGATTTCGAAGCTGGGGAAATTACGCTCGCGCACTTCCACTTCCACCTGGCGGTCGTCGAGCTTGCCCTCGCGGAGCTGCGCGCGAAGTTTCTCGCGCGTGCGGTGCGTCTGCTCAGCGGCGGCCGCGATGCGATCCTCTTCGCCTAGAATTCTTTCCACGCGCGTCGCTGGCTGCGGAGGCAGGAGCAGGTCGAGAACGCGCTCCTCGGCGTTCTGCTCGGCTTTTTCCGCCACCTCGTCGAGCTTTTCCTCGCGCACCATGTCAATGGAAATTTCCACCAGGTCGCGGATCATGGATTCCACGTCGCGGCCCACGTAGCCGACCTCGGTAAAGCGCGAGGCCTCGACTTTCAAAAACGGGGAATTGGCCAGCCGCGCCAGGCGGCGCGCCAGTTCCGTCTTCCCGACGCCCGTCGGCCCGATCATGATGATGTTCTTGGGAAGGATTTCTTCCGAAAGCTCCTGGGCCAATTTCTGGCGGCGCATGCGGTTGCGCAGCGCCACGGCGAGCGAACGCTTGGCCTCGCGCTGCCCGACCACGTACTTGTCGAGCTCGGACACGATTTGCCGCGGCGACATCTCATCCAGCGTGGTGGCGGCCTCTATCGTTTCGGGAAGGTAAAAGACCATTGTCAAGCCTTCAGTTCTCAGCAATCAGCCCTCAGCTCCACACCTAGTACTTCGCCGACCACTGCCATTCTGAAATCGAAATGCTCTCGCTGATTACTATCCGCTGTCTCGGAAATCCTGATGGCTGACAGCTGACGGCTGATGACTCTTTCTACAGTTCTTCGATGACGATTTCCTGATTCGTGAAGATGCAAATTTCGCCCGCCAGCTGCATGGATTCCTGAACGATATCGCGCGCGCTGAGCTGGGTATGCTTGGCGAGCGCCCGCGCCGCCGCCAGCGCGTACGGCCCGCCGGAGCCGATGGCGACGATGCCGTCGTCGGGCTCGATCACGTCGCCGTTGCCGCTCACGAGATACGTGTTCTTCGTGTCGGCCACCAGGAGCAATGCTTCCAGGTGGCGCAGAGCACGGTCCGTCCGCCAATCCTTGGCCAGTTCCACCACGGCGCGGCTCAGGTTGCCGTGGAACTCTTCCAGCTTCTGTTCGAAGCGGGAGAAAAGCGAGAGCGCGTCGGCGGTCGAGCCCGCGAATCCGGCCAGAATCTTGTCGTTGTACAGACGGCGGATTTTTTTCGCCTTCTGCTTGATGATGCTTTCGCCCATCGTCACCTGGCCGTCTCCACCAATCGCCAGGTGGCCGTCGCGGCGCACGCTCAGGATGGTCGTAGCCCGAATTACGGCGGAATCCTTCACGCAACCTCCAATCCACCATTATAGCAGGAAGCCCGCCTCAGCGGCGCGGCTCGAAATATCCTGGCGGATATTCCTTGTTGTACTCGGCGGTGTTCAGGAAATATTCCGCCACTCGCTCCTGGTCCACGTACCGGACCAAGCGCATCGGCGTCTGGATTCCCTGGAATACCTGGTAGTCCGAGTAGGACTCCGAATCCTCGCTCCACTCGCGGCTTTCGGGATTTTGGATGCGGTAAGTGATCCGAATGGGCAAATAGGTCGAGCGCTGCAGGTACACCTTCACACCCACATTATGGGAGTCGGAGATATCGAGCACGCGCGCGGGCAGCAAATCCACGAAGTCCGTGCCGCCGTCCAGGATCAACGTTCTCGGCTCGCGCACGATGTGCCGAAACACGCCCTCCAGACTGTATCGCATCGCGATCTGCCAGCGGCGCACGTTTTCCGGTTTCTGGCGAATCAGCCCGAATCGGTCCTGCTGCCAGCCGCGGTCGCCGTTGTTGACTAGAACGACCTGCTGGCCTTTGCCGTAAGCGAAGCGCCGTTTGTCCGGGGGTTCCACATCGCTGTGGTACGGCGCGAACCCCATCGTCTCGCCCTCGTAGATCGAGAACGCGCGTCCCGTCGAACTTATTGTTTTGTAGTTCAAGAACGCCTGCCCGCCGAGCGCCTGGATGACCTTGTCGAGCATCTCTTTTGCCTTGGGATCGATATGCGGTCCCGTTGCCGCCGGCGGTGCTTGAGCCGTCGCTGCGGGCGCAGGCGCTTCCTGCGCAGCCGCCCGCGGCGTGAGGAAGAAGGCAGAAAGCAGAAAGCAGAAATTAGAAAGCAGAAGGCAAAAGACAGTGCGCGGCAAAACTCTATCTCCACTTCTGGTCCGCTTGGTCCGGCAACCTGGTATGGCTCTGGCTCCTAATCCCTGCATTCGACTGGAATCCCTCATGAAGCGATCTCCGATGCTGATCGCAAATCACCGACCACTAATAACTGACCACGGACCACGGACAAAGGACAAGGGACATTCACCCACAGAGCACATTCCCGCCGTTGACGTTCACAACTTCCCCCGTCATATAAGATGCCATTTCGGAGGCCAAAAACAGGATGGGCATGGCGATTTCTTCCGCCCGCGCGAACCGGCCCAGCGGGATGGTCTTCACGGCTTTCTGAAATTCCCGGCGGTCGTTCACGACCGGCGCGGCCATGTCCGTATCCACCCAGCCCGGCGCCACACAATTGACCAGAATGTGGTGCGGCGCCAGTTCCGTCGAAAGTCCTTTGACGAGGCTGATGACTCCGCCTTTGCTCGCGCCGTAATGAGTGTGGAACGACTCGCCACGCTGCCCGGCCGTCGAAGACACCGCGATGATGCGCCCCGATTTCTGCTGCATCATGACGGGGACCGCGCAGCGAATGACCGCGTAAACGCCCTTCAGGTTGACGGCAAGCATCTCGTCCCACTGCTTTTCCGTCATCTTCTCGATGGGCGCAGGCTCGGCATTCCAGATGCCGGCGTTCGCGACCAGAATATCCAGCCGTCCGAATCGCTCGACCGCGGTGTTCACCAACGCTTTGGCGCCGGCCATGCGGGAAATGTCGGCGCGAACTGCGACGACATCGCTGCTTTTGGAACCGCACTCGCCAACCACTTCTTTCGCCTGACGCGCTGCTTTCCGATAACTGAACACGACGCGCGCGCCCGCCCGCGCAAACAATCTGACCGCGGCGGCGCCGATGCCGCGCGACCCGCCGGTGATGACGGCGACCTGGTTGTCGAGTTTAATCTCCATTGGAATTCTGACCCCAGTTCAATTCAGCGGCGCCTTGCGCCGCGAAAGGATTTCCTGGCGCACGCGCGCCGAGAGCGAATCCACATCGTCTACGGTCAGCCCTGCCGTGGGAATCGGTTTGTGAATAATCATCTCCGTCTGTCCCGGCCGCACGTGATAAGTATCCGGCTTCAGCACGTGCCGCGTTCCGTTCAGCGTGATGGGCACGATGGGCACGCCGGAGAGGATGGCCAGATAAAAACTCCCTCTTTTGAACGACCGCATTTCCGTCGTCCGGCTGCGCGTGCCTTCGGGAAATGTGATGACCGAACGCCCTTCGCGGATTCTTTGCGCGGCGCGGTCGAAGCCCTTCAGCGCTTCGTGCGGGCGGCCGCGGTCTACGGCGATGTGGCCGGAACGGCGCAAGTGCCAGCCCAGAAAAGGCAGATGAAAAAGAGAGCGCTTGGCCAGAAACCGGAACTGGACGGGCAAATAAACGAAGAGAATCGGAATGTCCATGGCGCTCGCGTGATTGGAGCAGTAAATCGCCGTCCCCTCTGCACGGATGTTTTCCAGGCCCTCCACGCGCACGCGGACGCCGCTGGTTTTCAGAATCAGCCAGGACCACAGGCGCGCGCAAAAGTGCTGCCAGTGCCCGCGACCGTCAACAATTGAGCCCAGCAACGATAACGTCCCGCAGAAGGCGGTGTAGGAATATATCAGCAGGTTGGTGAAGACTAGCGAACGGAAATAACTGAGATAGTACCGCGCGCCCGAATCTGCGGGTGGTTGCTCGGCGGCAGCGCGTGAGATGTTCTCCATTTCCAATCAATGCCCTTCAAGCGCCGCCTGGGCCGCAAGGCGCACGGTGTCCGGCAGGACCGAAGGCAGGGCTTGCTTGATTTCTCCCACCAGGAAGAGCGAGCCTGCGGCGAGAATAACGTCATCCGGCCCGCTGTCGCGCAGAGCAGCTTCGAGGGCGCGCGCTGGCTCGGGTTCGAGGACCACCTCTTGCGGCAGGGGGCGCGACGCAGCCAGGATTTCTTCCGGCGCCGCGGCGCGCGCTTGGTCGGGACGCGTCAAGTAGATTTTCTCGGCCAGGGGGAACAGAAGCCCGCCGATTTCTCCGACGGCCTTGTCGCGCATGGAAGCGTAGATGAGCCGCAGGCGCTTGCCGTGCCACTGCTCTCGCGCGAACTCGGCGACGACCTGTGCCGCGGCGGGATTATGCGCGCCGTCGAGGACCACCAGCGGACTCTCCGCGACGATTTCCAGCCGCCCCGGCCACCGCGCGTGGACCAAGCCGTCGCGGATCGCGGCGGCGGAAATCCTCCAACCTTGCTGCGCCAGTTGTTGTGCGGCGGCGACGGCGGCGACGGCGTTCTTCACCTGGAACCGGCCCATCAGAGGCGAGACCAGCCCAGGAAAGGCCTTGCCGCTCATTTCGAGGTCGAATTCACATTTTCCATCGCGCGAGCGAAGAAGGGTGACCTCAGCACTCGCAGATGTCTCGATCAGCGGCGCGACAAGCTCCGCGGCGTGGCGCCGGATGACCTCGCGCGCCGCGCGATCTTCGCACGCAGAGACCACCGGGCGGCCCGCTTGGATGACGCCGGCTTTCTCACCCGCGATGGCCACGATGGTCGAGCCGAGAATTTCCTGGTGATCGAGAGCGATATTGGTAATCACCGCGACGCGCGGTTCAGTCACGTTGGTGGCATCCAGCCGCCCGCCCAGGCCGACTTCGAGGACGGCAAAGTCTATCGTTGCGCTCGCGAAGTGGAGGAACGCCGTGGCGGTCAGGTACTCGAAGAAGCTGGGCCGCGACGCGAGCGACTTCGCGTCGAGCAACTGCTCGACGCATTCCCACACCTGGGTGAAGGCGAGGGCAAAATCGTCGTCAGAAATCTCCTCGCCGTTGACCCGCATCCTTTCATTGACGCGCACGAGGTGCGGGGAAGAATAAAGCCCCGTTCGGTAGCCCGCCGATTCCAGAATGCTCGCCAGCATCGCCGAGGTCGAGCCCTTGCCGTTGGTTCCGGCGACGATGGCCGTGGGGTAACGGTTTTCCGGATGGCCCAGCGTCTCGAGAATCCTGCGGATGGGGTCGAGCGAAAACTTCGCCCCGCGCAACTCATGGCCGAGCGAGGCGAGCGAATCCAGACACTGGGTATAGTTCATGGGGATCAAGCCCAGACGGCGATCAAACTCGAAGAAGAGAAAGCGTTGGCGAGCGGCGGATGTTTCATGCCCCGAGTTACGCCGCTCCCAGAAGCCGGGACGCGCGCCCGAGATACGCTTTCATTTCCTTGCGCGGCACGATGGCGTCAATCATTCCGTGCGCCAAGAGAAACTCCGCCCGCTGAAAACCCTCGGGCAGTTTCTGGTGGATGGTCTGCTCGATGACGCGCGGACCGGCAAAGCCGATCAGCGCACCGGGCTCGGCAATATTGAGGTCGCCGAGCATCGCGTAGCTGGCGGTGACGCCGCCCGTCGTCGGATCCGTCAGCACGGAGATGTAAGGCTTCTTCACCTCGTCCAACCGCGCCAGTCCGGCGGAAATCTTGGCCATCTGCATCAGGCTGATGGCGCCTTCCATCATGCGCGCGCCGCCCGAGCAGGAGACGATGACCAGCGGCAGGCGCTGCCCGATGGCGCGGTCAATGGCGCGCGCAATTTTCTCTCCCACCACCGCGCCCATGCTGCCGCCCACGAACTGGAATTCCATGGCGCAGATGATGGTGCGCGTGCTTTCAAGCTGGCCCTCGCCGGTGATCAGCGCGTCCTTCATCCCGGTGTTTTTTTCCGCTTTCTTCAGGCGGTCGCGATAACTCTTGGAGTCCTTGAATTGCAGCGGGTCGGTGGAAGCCAGGCCGGAGTCGTGCTCGGTGTAGCGGCCTTCGTCGAAAAGCATCTCCAGGCGCGCGCGCGCGGTCACCTTGAAATGGTGGTTGCACTGCGGGCAGCACTGGAAGTTGGCTTCCAGGTCCTTCTTCCAGAGGATTTTCTTGCACCCCTCGCATTTCACCCACAGGCCTTCGGTCTGCACGGTCTTTTCCGGAGGCGATTCGAGCGCCTGTTTTTCTTTGCGGAACCAGGCCATGTCAGTATTCGATGCCGCGCTGGGCAACGATGCCTTTCTGGTAAGGGTGCTTGACCTCGCGCATTTCGGTCACCAGGTCGGCGCACTCGACAATCGCCGGATGCGCGTTGCGCCCGGTGAGAATCACGTGAACCATCGCCGGTTTTTGTTTCAGCGCTTCGACCACGCGCTCGGGGTCGAGCATTTTATAGCTGATCGCGTAATTGATTTCGTCCAGGATCACCAGGTCGTATTCGCCGCTTTGGATCTTGCCCTTCGCGAATTCCCACGCCTCTTCCACCCGGCGGACGTCCTCCGGGTCGGGCTTTTCCGCGCCCACTTTAACGAAACCGCGGCCCATGGGCAGAATCCGGAGGTGCTCCTCGCCCAGCATCCGGGCCGCATCGAGCTCGCCGTAGTGCCACGAGCCCTTGATGAATTGTACCATCAAGACCTTCAAACCCTGGCCCACGGCGCGGAAAGCGGTGCCCAGGGCGGCCGTCGTCTTCCCCTTTCCCGGTCCGGTATGAACGATGATGAGCCCTTTTTTGCTTTCGGGCAAGCTGGCCTCCGAAGACCCTAGATCAGCGCGGATAAGGATAACCCCGCAGGATGGTGAAGCCGCGATAAATTTGTTCGAGCAGCAGCACGCGCGCCCACTCGTGCGTGAGGGTCATGCGCGAGAGCGCGAGCAGAAGGTCGGCCTCCTTGCGCAAGGCGTCGGAGAAACCATCCGCGCCGCCCACGATGAACGCCACCTCGCGCGCCCCGTGCAGGGCCCGCTCGCCCAGCCACTCCGCGAATTCCTCGGAAGTCCGCTCCACCCCGCGCTCGTCGAGCAGGACCTTGGTGCAGTCGCGCAGTTTTTCGAGCAGGCGCTTCTCCGCCGCCGACAACGTTTCGGGCGCGTGGCTGCCGGCCGGCCGGAGTGGCCGCGTTTGCTCGATCTTGATGTCCACGAAGCGGGCCACGCGTTTCTCGTAGTCGGCGGCGAGGGAGCGCAAGTGCGCGTCCTTGGTCTTGCCCTCCCAGATCACGCGAATCTTCATGGCCGGACTCAATCCAGATGAAACCGCTTCCGTTTTTCGAGCAACGTTTTGCGGCTGATGCCGAGGATTTTCGCCGCTTCGGATTTCCGTCCCCGGGTGAATTCAAGAATTTCGCGGATATACTCGCTCTCGACTTCTTCCAGCGAGCGCTTGTGATCTTTCCCGGCCTGCGGCGCGCGGCGCACCGCATCGGGCAGGTGTTGCGGCTCGATGCAGGCTCCCTCCGCCTCGACCAGCGCGCGCTCGACGATGTTGCGGAGTTCCCGCGTGTTGCCGGGAAAATCGTATCGCTCGAGCAGCGCCAGCGCCGCGGGAGCGAATCCAGGAGCGCGCGTGTGGCTCGTCCTCGCGAGCCGCCGGAGAAAATGCTCCGCCAGCGGCCGAATGTCGCCGCGCCGCTCGCGCACGGGCGGGAGCGTCACCGGCACTACGTTCAGCCGGTGATACAGGTCGTCGCGAAATGCGCCCTCGCGGACTCCGCGTTCGAGGTCGGCGGTCGTCAGCGCGATGATGCGCGCTTCCAGTCGGTGCGTAGCGGTTCCACCCAGTCGTTCGAAAGTGCGCTGGTCCACCACCCGCAGCAACTTGGCTTGCATGGCGGAGGTCAGCGCCGCGACCTCATCCAGAACCAGCGTTCCGCATCCGGCCAGCTCCAGCCGCCCCGGCTTCGTTCCGCTCGCGCCCGTGAAGGCGCCCTTCTCGTAGCCGAACAATTCGCTTTCGAGCAGCCCGTCCGGCAGCGTCGCGCAGTCAATCTTCAGCAGCGGCTCGCCGCGATTCGGCCCCAGGTAGTGGATGATTTGGGCCAGCAGATCCTTGCCGGTGCCGCTCTCGCCGCGAATCAGCAGGGAAGAAGGCGTGGCGGCAAGTTTGGCCGCGGCCTCGCGCAGCTTGCGGCTTGCCGGGTCGTCGCCCACCCACTGCGGGGCGGCCGTCTCCGTAAGGGAAGCTTGTTCCATGCCACAACTCGCGGACGTGCTGCACGCGGGGAAGCGGGCGGCAAGAATGCTTCAGGCCGGCCGCTGCAGCAGGTTGAGCGCGCCCTTCAAGCTCAAGACTCCGGCACAGGCACGCGCGACGCCGTCTTCCACAGCCGCTCCAAATCGTAGAACTGCCGCGCGCGCTCGGTGAAGATGTGCACCACGAAATTCAAATAATCGAGCAGAATCCACTCCGCCTGCGAGTAGCCTTCCACTTGGGCCGGCGCCATGCCGGCGCTCTTCATTTTCTCCAGAATGGCGTCGCAGATCGCCTGCGCGTGGCGCGTGGACGTGCCGGTGCAAATAAGGAAGAAATCCGTGAACGAACACACTTCCTGAAGATTCAGGATGCTCAGGTCCACCGCCTTGCGGTCCTGCGCGGCGCGGACTGCGGTTTCCAGATGCGCAGGCGTCATCAAGCCCTCGCCGCCTTTCGGGCGGGGAGGTAAACTCCCTCCTTCCGGATGTATTCTTCCACAAGCGGCGGGACAAGGCCAGTCACGCGCCGTCCCGCACGCACCGCATCGCGGATGTCGCTCGATGCCACGGGCATGTCAATTCCTTGAAGGATGTGAACGACGCTGCGGCGCAGGCGGATCGTGTTCGCTTGGCCGCTCCGCGCGCCTTGCCGGACAAGGTCCGGTGGCACGATGCGCGAGATTTCCTGATTGTCGTATCCCGGCCGCGACACCACGATGAAATTCACCAGGTCCAGCAATTGCCGATAGTCTTTCCAATGCGGCAAGTCCAGAAACGCGTCTACGCCGATCAGGAAATAAAGCTGGTCCTTCGCCTTCAATGCTCGCTTGACCTTCCGCACGGTCGAAATGGAGTACTGCGGGCGCGCGTCGGATGTGGGAGCCTCGAGCAGCGACGGCACGAAACGCGGCTCGCCCGAGCACGCCAGTGCCACCATGTTCGAGCGGTGCTCGAACGCGGTGAGATGATTTCCGATCTTGTGCGGAGGATTTCCGCAAGGGACGAAGAGAATTCGCTCTAACCGGAAGCGTTTGGCCGCCGCCTGCGCGGCGCGCAAGTGCCCGGCGTGAATGGGATCGAATGTTCCGCCAAAAAGCGCGATGTTCAAAGAGGAGTGAGTCCTACCGGTTCTGGCTCGCCTCGACGGCCGGCTTCGGCTCTTCCGCAAGCCCGGGCCGCGGGATTTGCTCGAGCTTCGCCCAGGCGGCCCGCTTCAATTCTTCCAAGCCTTCGCCGGTAACACAAGAGATTTCGTAGAGCGGCATTTCCCGGCCGCGGCAGAACTCGCGCAACGCGACCAGCCGGTCGCCCTCGCCCGCTGCGTCAATGCGCGACGCCACCACCAGCATCGGCTTCGCGGCCACGGTGGGGCTGAAGCTCGCAAGCTCGCGCAGGATGGTGTGGTAATCCTCCACCGGATCGCGCCCGGCGTGCTCAGCCACGTCCACCAGGTGCAGCAGCAGGCGCGTCCGCTCAACGTGCTTCAGAAATCGAGTGCCCAGACCTTTGCCCTGGTGCGCGCCTTCAATCAAGCCCGGAATGTCGGCCATCACGAAGGAGCGCTCGAGGTCGAGCGCCACCACGCCCAAGTGCGGCTCGAGCGTCGTGAAAGGATAATCGGCAATCCTCGGTCGTGCCGCGCTCACCCGCGAAATCAGCGTGGATTTACCGACGTTGGGAAATCCCACCAGGCCCACGTCGGCGATCAGCTTCAATTCCAATCTCAGCGAGCGCGCTTCGCCGGGCCGGCCCGGCTCGGCTTTGCGCGGAGCCTGACGCGTGGAGGTTGCAAAGCGCGCGTTACCGCGCCCGCCACGGCCGCCCTCGGCGGCCACAAAGCGCTGGCCCACGGCGTCGAAATCCCAAAGCTTGTCACCGCTCTCGTCGTAGACCAGTGTTCCCACGGGCAGGGAAATGATTTCATCCGCGCCGTCCTTGCCGTGGCGGTTCGAGCCTTCGCCGTTCCCCCCACGCTCGGCGGAGAACTCACGCTTGTAACGAAACTTGAGCAGCGTGTTCAAGTGCTCGGTGCTTTCCAGAATCACGTTTCCGCCGCGGCCGCCGTCGCCGCCGCTCGGCCCGCCGCGCGGCACGAACTTTTCCCGGCGAAACGCGACGCAGCCGTTGCCGCCGTCGCCGCCCGTCACGCGGATTTTGGCCTCGTCAATGAACATGTACTTCTCGGCCCGCGTTGGCCGCTTTCAATAGCCTGTTCAAAAACAACAAAAGCGGCGAGGTCGCACGAACCGCTTGTGCCGCCCCCGCCGCTGCGTGAGTCAGTTTGCTGACGGAACCAGAATGCTGACAAAGCGGCCCATGCGCCCTTTGTCTTCGAACCTCACCACGCCGTCCACTTTGGCGAAGAGCGTGTCGTCCTTGCCGAGTCCGACGTTCTCGCCCGGCTTCAATCGCGTGCCGCGCTGCCGCACCAGGATCGAGCCGCCCGTCACGAACTGCCCGTCAAAACGCTTCACGCCCAGCCGCTGCGAATTCGAGTCGCGGCCGTTGCGCGAACTTCCCAAACCTTTCTTGTGCGCCATATCACCTCTCCAGGGTCAAACTAATTTGCGCCGGTCACGATGGCGTTGATCTTCACTTCGCTGAACGCCTGCCGATGACCGAGCGTGCGCCGGTACTGCTTCTTGCGCTTGTACTTCAGCACGCGCACCTTGGGCGCGCGCGCATTGCGCAGGATCGTGCCCGTCACTTTGGCATCGGCCACGAGCGGCGAGCCGACGTTCAGCTTTTCCTTGCGCACCGCAAACACGCGGTTGAACTCGACGCGCGAGCCCTCGACGCCCGGCAGCTTCTCCACCCGGATCACGTCGCCCGGCGAAACCTTGTACTCTTTTCCACCCGTTTGGATAATCGCGTACATTCGCTGGCCTCAAAAGGGATTTACCCAAGCGCTTATTATACCGGTCGTTCCGAGCCTGGTCAACGGCCATGGCCAGAGCAGAAGCCCGGCAGTAAGAGCCCCGAAACGCCCCTCAATTGGCTCCGTTTGGCTTCGTTCCAGAGGGCTCGCCCTGTAGAATCAATAAGTTAGCGGTGTTCCGGCACAAGATAATGGATTGTTTTGAGTGCCCGATTTTTCTCTCTCCACCTCGCTCGCGGCCGCTCCCAGAGCGGGCGCGAGCAGTCTCAAAATGATTCAGAATATGCGCGATTTCGAAGGCACTCGCGAGCATCAGCCACGTCCTCATCCGGAAACAGGTCCGGGCGCCTCGGGTCGCGGCCCTGCCCCGCACCTGATTTAGGCTAGAATTCTAGCATAGAACGTGCGGCGTGTCAAGCGCTTTCCGCTCTGTCCCGCAGGGGGGCTAGATCCCGTTCCGCGCGGCCACACCGCGCAGGAACTCCACTGACTCGCGGTACTGGGCGTCGAGGTCGGCGACCATCCCCACATCCACGGCGACGTAGCCGGCAAAGCCGTGCTTCTTCAGCCCCTGGAAGACGCCGTCCCAGTCCACCGTGCCGCGCCCCGCCGCCAGGTGGTCGTTCGCGCGGCTGTCGTTATCGGCGGCGTGCACGTAGAAGATCCGCTGGCCAAGCTTTTCCACGCTCAGCGCCAGGATTTCCTTCTGCGCGTTCAGGTGGGCGGTATCGAGCACCGCGCCGAAGTTCGAGTCGCCGACCGCGTCCATCATGCGCAGGATGGCGTCGGTATTGCTCAGCAATTCGCCCACGCGCGGTTCGACGCAGAATCTCAGCCCCGCCTTGCGCGCCTCAGCGGTGAAAAATGAAAAGCTCTCGACCATCGCCTCCCACTGGCGCGCCCACTCGAACCCCGGGTCCACCTCCACCGAGAAGCGCTTGCCGAAACTGATGTTTTCCCCGTAAGGTGATTCGCCGCGGAATTCGAGCGGCGGCGTGAAGCTGTCCGCCTGAATGGTTGCGCAACCGAAGAGGTTGGCGATTTCGATCCCGCGCCGGAAAAGCTCCCGAGCTTCTTCCCGCTCATGCCGCTCGAGGCTGACCGAGCCGGGAAGCACGGGGCAGAAGTTGATGACCTTCAGGCCCTCACCATCGCAGAACCGTTTCAGCTCCTCGCGTTTCTCGTAAACTGCCATCAGGTTCTCCCGCCGCACACCTTCCAGTTCGACGTTTTCGAAGCCCAGCGCCTTCATCTCCTTCAGCACGCGAAAAGTGTCGGCGAGCGACGGCGGGTACCCGTATTTGCTGATCGCATAAAGCCAGCAACAACTCATCTTCATGGGAATTCACCTCGAAGCCGGAGAGGGGTAACCGGGAATCCTCTTCCCAGCCGCCGAAGCTGAATTCTACACGCCCAGGCCGGGAAATTCGACCTCGGCTCCACGCGTCCCTTTCTGACCGAAGGGGGATAGTGGTACGGCCTAAGGCGGCGTGAGCCGGCGTGGGGCGGCCAACCTATTGAAAATATGAGGAGTCAGATCTGCCGGGATGGGGGCAGTTGCAGGGTTAATGAGAATGAATCAGTACTGTCCAACAAAACTCTGTCCTCTTTGCTGTAACTTATTGGTCCGACTAAGCGAAATGGTCAAAATGAGATTTTTCGATTTCAATTTTCCGCCTCAGTTTTGGCATCATCGA
>JAHEKS010000265.1 GCA_024638215.1 Acidobacteriota bacterium
CTTCGAAGGGCAGGACGGCGATGGAATTGATGGCCTCGGGGGGCGCGTTTGCCTGCAGGCGGCGGGACCTCCACGCGAAGTATGCTCCGAGAACGGCGCCCAGGAGCGCCACGGCGGCGATGCCTGCGAGAAGCCGCCTCGGGCGCGCGTGTCGCGGGGGGGCGGCAAGGGCATTTTCCGACGAAGGCACGCTTTGGCCCGAGGGCAGCCGGACCGTAAGGGGCTCCTCTGCCTCTGGTTCAGGAGTAACCGGGGCGATGAAGCGGTACCCCACCCGCGGCAGTGTTTCCACAAAACGAGGATTGTCGGCCGAGTCGCCGAGAGCGGCCCGGAGCTTTCGAATCGAAGCGTTCAGGCCCTCGTCGAAATCAACAAAGGTGTCGCCGGGCCAAATCTTCCTCTGCAACTCCTCGCGGGTCACCACTTGCCCGGCGTTTTCGACAAGGGAGGCTAGGACTTGGAAGACCTGGTTCTGAATTTTTACGCGCGAGTTCTTGCGGAATAGCTGGCGGGCCTTGAGGTCTGCCCAAAAAAGGCCGAAGCGAACCCGGCAGGTTGCCAAATCTCCCCCACCCATTGTACTCCCCCTCTGCCCGATATACGCGGGATTATACCATATGGCCAGAGCAAGCCTGTGGGGAGCAATCGTCACCAGATCATATACACCTCCAACCTATTCAATCTAAGCTATGTAGCAGATCATTCCATCGCTTAGAGAAGTCGGCTGCTGGCCATTGACGCCAAAGCGCGTGCTGCTCATACTTCGCGTCACAGTCGAAGGACTGTGTGTTCGCACTCAGGGGCAAAAACCAATTTGGGGGAATGACGAATGGACCCGAACGCGTCCTTTAAGACTTCTTTGTCTGCTTGGATTCTGGGAATCTTCTGCTTTGCCGTCGGCCTGGCCGGCGGACGCACTTTCGCTACAAGTCGGGTGGGTATTGAACTCTTCAGCGATCCCACGGGAACTCTGGAGGTCTTCTCTTCGTCCGGCGCGCTTGACTCGCGCAACCCTTTCTTCCATGTTCTGGGAACGAATGGCCGGACGTGTGAGTCGTGCCACGTGGCTTCCGACGCTTATACGATAACGCCGCCGCATATTCAGCAACGATTTGCGGCGTCGAACGGCGCCGATCCTCTTTTCCGTCCGGTGGACGGCTCGAACTGCCCGGATTCTCCCGGCGTGAACTCGAATCCGCCCGATCCGGCCGCGTATAGCTTGCTGCTCAACAAAGGCTTGATTCGGGTCGGAATGGCGATCCCTGCCAACGCCCAGTTTACGGTCTCCGTGGTTTCTGACCCCTATGGTTGCGCCCAAACCACCGATTCGACAGGGCGCGTGCGTCTTTCCGTCTATCGGCGGCCCCTGCCCTCCACCAACTTGCGCTTCCTGAGCGCGGTGATGTTCGACGGTAGGGAGACCCTCAAGCCGCTGAACGATCCCGCCACGTATCGCGCCAACCTCGAATTTGACCTTGCCGATCAGGCTCGGGATGCCATCATGACGCACGAGCAAGGCGTCACTCCGCCGACGCAGGACCTGCTCAAGCAGATTGTGGATTTCGAAATAGCCACGTATTCCGCACAGCAGGCGGACAACTCCGCCGGCCCTCTGGTCTCGCAAGGCGCGAAGGGCGGCCCGGTGTACCTTTCCTCAGTGCCTTACTACCCGGGCATCAACGATTCGTTGGGCGGCAATCCAACCGGCGCTGAATTCAATCCCAACACCTTCACTCTTTTTAACGTGTGGCAAAATCTGACCAGCCACACGCCTTCCGCTGCGGCGCGAGCCTCCGTGGCTCGCGGCCAGGCAATCTTCGACACGGCTCCACTGTTGATTCAGGATGTTAAAGGGCTGAATGACGCTCTTGGCGTGGCCACGATCAACGGAACCTGCTCCACCTGCCATGACGCAATCAATTCCGGCGGGCATTCGCTGCCCGTTCCGCTCGATATCGGCATCGCCAGCGTCGCAACAGGCTCTTCAGGCCCGCTGAACGAAGCGCTCGGCGAGCTACATCCGCCGCTGGTGCCGGTTTACGACCTGACCTGCTCGACCAATCTTGGCGGCCCCTTGAATTTCACGGTACGAACCACCGACCCTGGACGCGCTTTGGTCACCGGGCGTTGCGCGGATATCGGAAAAGTGAAAGGCCCGGTTCTGCGCGGCCTGGCGGGACACGCTCCCTATTTTCAGAACGGCGCCGCGGATACGCTTGAACAGGTCGTAGATTTCTACAATGACCGGTTCCAGATGGGCCTCACCGCAAATGAGAAGGCCGATCTGGTGAACTTTCTGCGTTCACTCTGAGGGTGTCGTTGACGCTCAAGTCCTCAGCGGGTCCGGCGCAGGTGAAAGCGCGCAAAGGGTCGGGTGATTTAGTGCCGCTTGATTGAGAACCGCCGAGGTTCGTGATGGGGGGCTGAATTCTGGAGGGTGGCCATTCGTCGCTGTCTTATGGTTGTGCCCTTCTGTCCCAGCATAGCTCCGATTTTCTTCAGCTAAGTATCCGGAGCAGATGACGTCAAGCCCGCAGGGTTTTCTTTCCGCCACCGAAGCCATGGAAGACGGCCGCAGCCGCGCCTTCCTGGACCTACTCGCGACACGCGGGAAAGTGACAAGACCGGCGGCGCCCACGATGGCTGCGGCGGCGCCGTCGGCCGCGCCGCTAGCCGCGGTCGCAGCCGACAGCACCGACTATACCGCGCCGTCTTCGGCTGACGATATGGCCGGTCTCGCCCGCAGCCTGCAATCCACGCTCATCTCGTATTCGACAACCCAGGACGCGCTTTACATTGTTGTCGTGGATCCGGCCGGAAGATTCTCGGGAGCTCGCGTCAAGGCCGGCAGAGAGAAACTGCGGCGCATGATAACCTTGACTCAAGACGCATCCGAGCGCCTTAGCATCGCTCCTGCCGGAAAAAGTCCGCCGGAAGATGGCATCTGGCAAAGGCTCTATGTGATCTTGACCGAGCCGATCGTTGCCTTCCTGCCGCGGAAGCGCGGGGCGCTGCTCACGATTATTCCTCACGGGCTGTTGTTTCGTCTGCCGTTTTGCGCGCTTCGGGACCGAAACGGCCATTACCTCGTGGAGCGCTATGCGACGTATTATGTGCCGGTCGCTGCGGTCCTTCGATTCACGGAGCAAAATGAAAGGCGCGCCCGCGAGCGCCAAAGCCGATTCCTTCTCGTGTCCTACGGCGGCCCGGCTGCTCTTGCACGCTGCCCGGATTCACGAGGATCGCCCACGGATGCGCCTGCTCCGCTTGCGGGCGCCAAAGCGGAAGTTGAGGCAATACATTCTCTCCTCAAGTCACAAACGGGGATGCTTCTCGAAAACCAGCAGGCATCCGTGAGCGCTGTCGCCCGCGCGATGCAACACTCCACCATGATTCACGTGGCGAGTCACGGTGCGTTCGACGAGAGCCATCCGTTCGCTTCCTTTCTCCTGCTGGCTCCGGACCGGCATAGTTCCAGCGCTGCATTCCGGCGAGGACACTTGACGGCGGCGGAAATCTTCGACCTTCGTATTCCTGCGGACCTCGTCGTGCTCAGCGCCTGCCAGACTTCCGCCGGCAAAATCGCCGGCGATGGAGTGCTGGGAATGACGCGCGCGTTCTTCGTCGCCGGCGCTGCGTCCGTCATTGCCACCCAATGGGCGGTCGCGGACAAGCCCTCGGATTGGCTCATGACGCGCTTCTATCGAAACATCCTGCAGGGAATGACCAAGGCCGATGCGCTGCGGTCGGCCCAATTGAGTCTGATCGCGGATCTGCGGAGCGGGCGGCTGACCATCAAGACGCCTTTGGGACAGTTGCCGATTCCCGAGAATCCGCGGTTCTGGGCCGGATTTGTCCTGGAAGGGAATCCGTGATTACAGCCCGAAATAGCCGCAGCACGATGCTCCTTCCGTGTATGGTCCCCAACTCTCCCTTTTCAAGCATCGAAGCGTCGTTCCACGTTCCCTGACGACCCTCATCGCGCCGGTCGCCGGGTCTTTACGGGCTTCAACGACGCGCTCCGGAGTGATGGGTCAGGCCTTGCGTCCGGCGCCTTTCACTTCTCGCTGTTGAAAGTAATATCCTCGGAGCGCTAAGTTCCTGCTTGTTCAACACGGCTCGGCATTTTTCGCTTGACAAAAGGCCTGGGTTGATATAGTTCACGCTTCGTACAAACGCGTCTCACCGGGGGATACCGTTTGGAAGCCCGACGGTCCAAATCGAAGGGAGCCAACTCTGAGACGGCCCGCGACATTAACCGCAGCCTCGTTCTGAGCGCCATTCGCACCAGCCAACCGGTCTCGCGCGCCGATCTTGCCCGCCAAATCGGATTACAGCGAAGCACGGTCTCCCTGATTGTCGGGCAGCTCATGAACGAGCGCTGGGTTGTGGAAGGCGGCTTGGCGCAACTGCCCCGCGGGCGAAAGCCCCGGCTCCTGACCTTAGATGTGGAAAGGGCGGCAATCATCGGCGTCAACGTCATGCCGCACCGAACGACGATGGTCGTGGCAGATCTCAATTCGAAGTTCCTATCCCAGGAATCGTTTGACACTCCTGAAGATCCAGCCGCTTTGACCTCGACCTTGGCGAGCCGCATCGCGCGGCTGAGAAGGGAACAACCGGGCACGACGTTTGAGGAGATTGGGGTCAGCATGGCCGGACGCGTTGACCGGTTCACTCAAAAGCTGGTTTTCGCGCCCAACCTGGGCTGGCGCGACGTGGACGTGAAGGGTCCGCTCGAGGCGGCGACCGGCCTGCCGGTTTCCGTCGAGAACGCGGCCAACGCCTGCGCCTTGGCGGAGGTGTGGTCCGGGCCTTTTGCCGGCGTGCAGGACCTGATTGCCGTGACGGTTTCGGAGGGTATTGGGACGGGCATCATCGCCAACGGGCAACTGGTGAGAGGCACGACCGGTGCAGCGGGCGAGTTTGGACATTTTTGCATGAACCCTGAAGGTCCGGCATGCAATTGCGGAAGCCGAGGGTGCTGGGAAGTCTACGC
Source organism: Acidobacteriota bacterium (assembly GCA_024638215.1). Taxonomy (GTDB): domain Bacteria; phylum Acidobacteriota; class Terriglobia; order UBA7540; family UBA7540; genus JAHEKS01. The sequence continues at coordinate 5,000 of JAHEKS010000265.1, forward strand.
TTCGAATACGGCCGCGGTGCGGGCCTACAACGAGGGAGCCCCGGCGGGCTCCAAGTTCCCGGTACGGAAAAGGAAAACCCAGCGCGTCGCTTCGGTCAGCGAGTTCAGTGACCTGTTGTCCCTGGCTGAGCGGGGCGACGTTCAGGCGGGGGAAGTGCTGGAGCGCATGGGATGGTATCTGGGTCTGGGATTAGTGGTGCTGGTGAATGGCTTGTCACCCTCTATTGTTACCATCGTCGGTGAAGTGACGCGGGCATGGAGTCGCATCGGCCCCATCGTTCAAAAAATAATTGCGGACCGAGTTCACTCTCACTCCCAAACGCGGATCATACCCACGAATGACATTTTGCAGCCGCGCCTGCGCGGCACCGTCGCGCTGGTTTTGCAGAAGCACTTCCAGCCGACCCTGTTTTCTTGAAGACTGATTGAAATAAGTCGGGCCAGGGAATCGCCGCTTTACAATATAGTTTGAGGCGCAAATTAATGTGACCAGAATCCGTTCTAGGATCCTGCGTCTGGCAGATCAGGGCTTTTCCATTGCCGTCGGAGTCGGGGAAGCAAGGACGATTACCGGTTGAGAGAGCCTACCAGAGGGAGAGCCGTGGAGACGGTCAAGACCGCCCCATCCCGCCCAGGAGTACCCGCGACCGGAATCGTACAGATCATAATTCGGAGGCTGTTTATGAAGCGGCTCATCATACTGTTGGTATTCATTCTGTTTTTCGGCCCGGCAATCGCTTTGAGTCAGGAAAGCGGCTATGGGGCCATCAGCGGCACCGTGACAGATCCCTCTGGTGCCGTTGTGCCCAGAGCGCAAGTCACCGTGACCGAAACCTAGACAGGTGTTCAACACAAAGTCACAACGAACGAACAAGGATTGTTTTCAGTTCCTTCCTTGCCACCAGGCAACTACAGTGTGTCTATTCAGGCACAGGGCTTCAAAACCTACGTGGAAAAGTTTCCTTTGCTGGCCGACCAGGCGCATTCGGTTACGGCCCAGCTGCAATTGGGGGAGGCGACGCAAAATGTGACGGTGGAAGCCACCGGGGCCCAAGTGAACACCGTTTCGCCGGTCTTGAGCCAGGTGCTTGAGCAGCAACGCGTTGTGAGCCTGCCCCTCAATGGCCGCAATACGGCTGACTTGGCACTCCAGGTGCCCGGCGTGGTCGCCGCCAGCGGCTATTCGGTGGGACAGGGTACCACGAAAAACGTCAATGACACGGAGGCCCTTTCGGTGAACGGATTGCGGCCCGATCAGGTTTCCTACAACCTGGACGGCGCCAACAACCAGGATTTGCTGAGCAACACCAATGACCCCTTCCCCTTTCCGGATGCCACGCAGGAATTCAGCGTTCAGACCTCGAACTTCAGCGCCCAGTACGGGCAAAACTCCGGCGCTATCGTCAACGTGGTCTCGAAATCCGGCACCAACCATTGGCATGGCGACGGGTTCGAATTCGTGCGGAATAAGGTATTCGACGCGCGGAATTTCTTCGCCTCGCCGCCCCCAGGGTCCACGGACTCGCGCAGCCCTCTCAAACGCAACCAATTCGGCGGCACGATCGGCGGTCCCATCAAAAAGGACAAGAGCTTTATCTTTTTCGGATATCAGCACACCGTAATCAAGTCGACAGTCCCG
>JAHEKS010000029.1 GCA_024638215.1 Acidobacteriota bacterium
GTGGCGAAGGTGTTGTCCACCACCACCATCGCGCCGGCGCGGTGCGCGGCCTCGGCCAGCCGCGCGATGTCCACGATTTTGACGGTCGGATTGGTGGGCGTCTCCAGATACAGCAGCTTGCAGCCGCGCGAGATCGCCGCCTCGATAGCGCTGTGGTCAGTCGTGTCGCACAGCGCGACCTCGATGTTGAACCGGGGCAGGAACTCGACAAAGAGCTTGTTGGTGCCGCCGTACGTGTCGCGGATGGAAACGACGCGGTCGCCCGGCGCGAGCAACGCGAAGAGCGTATTGCTGATCGCCGCCATCCCGCTGGCAAAGCTGGTGGCGGCATCCGCGCCTTCCAGGTCGCGAACTTTGTCTTCGAACGCCGCGACCGTCGGATTAGTGTTGCGGCCGTAAATGTGCCCGGGCTTCTTGCCCCGCGCGACTTCGAGCCATTCCTCCACGGTGGGATAGCCGAAAGAAACGCTCAGCGCCACCGGCACCTGCGTCGCGCCCGCCCAGCGTTCGCCGCCCTCGCCCGACCAGACGGCGCGCGTGCCCAAGCCCGTGTGGTTCATACGTCGGTTTTCCATCGTTCCTCCGCTTCGACCGCTTAATGGTTTGTGTGCGGATTATGACACGCACGCAGCGATAGATAAACCTGGGCTGGGCGGGCGCAGCGCATCAATCGCGCGAGAGGGAAGCGCTCAGGGAGCGAGCGCCCCTCGCCCCTGAGCAGCGCGACCTTTTCTATGTGCGTGGATGTTCCGAAGCCTGCGGCGCCAGAGGCGGGCCGGCGCGGCCGCTCGCCGGATCCTGTTGCGGCGGGTAATTGGGAATATTGGCATCCAGAATGACCGTCTTGCCGCGCATGACGTGGACTTTTTCCTGGAAGAAGATGTGCCCTTGAGAATTGTGCAACTGGATCAGATGGTTACCTGGCCGAAGCCGGAGTTTCTTGACCTTGCCGGCCAGGCCGGCATACCCTCCGTCAACGTAAACGGCGGCATGCTTGCGTCCGGTTTCGATCTTGACCTCCCCTGAGTGCGGGCTGCGGTAGAACGGCGCTCCCCATTGCCATCCGTACCCCCAGTCTCCGTCATCCCCCCACCAGGGGCTGTTCCACCCCCAGCCATAGCCGGGATAAAAGCCAGGACTGTAAACATAAAAACGTCCACCATCATCATCGTCTCCATGCCAGCCGCCTTCCCCGCGGTCGGCGCGGAGCAACCCTCCTGGAACCAGGAGTAAGACTCCAAGAAGGGCAATGAGTGTAGGTTTCAAGAATCTTTTCATGGTTGCTGCCCTCCTTTCCGGCACCGGTCTGGGAAACCGCTCGCCCGGACCGGCGCCCACTTGGTTCGATGCGGCTCGAGGGGGTTCGATGCAGAATAGGCTCGTGTACTGGCCTTCAAAACAAGGGTGTCGAATCTGCGGTTGAGGGGCCGGCGCGCGCAATCGTCTTCCTTCCCCCGAACCATGCAACCACATGAAAACACGCCGAATATTTCTCTTGACAAGTCCATTGCAAATTGCTATAAGTACATTGCAATTTGAAATAAAGCGCCATGAGGCTGAGCGAGAAAATCCGCACCCTGCGTTACGCCGAAGGCGTTCTGCGCGGCCTGGGCCGCGAGATGACGCAGTCGGAAGTGGTTCGCGCGGCGCGCCGCGAGGTGGGCCGGGGCATCAGCCAGTCTTACCTGTCGCAGATCGAAAACGGCCGGCGACCGCACCTGACCCAGAAAACGCGCGAGCTGCTGGCGCGCTTTTTCAAGGTGCATCCCGGCTACCTGGTGGATGACCCGGAGGGCTTCTCGACCGAGCTGACTTCCAGCCTGCCGGTGGCGGAAAGCAAATTGGACTTGTGGCTGCTGGAGGGGGCGGAGCGCTTTCGCCGCGACGCCGCGGTCAGCGGCGCGCTGGAGAAACTGGCGCGCCACGACGACACGCGCCGCTGCCTGATTCTGCTGGGCGCGATTCTCGACACGCCCGATTTGGTGCCGCGCCTGCTGCACGTGCTGCGGCCCGCGCACCCCGAGGCGCGCCGGCGCGAAGCGGCGAAGGAGCACGGCCTGTAGCGCCGGTGTCCTCACCGGCGACTGCGGCGATGAGAGCCTGCCCTGAGCGGAGCGAAGGGACATCGCCGCTACAGCCGGCGGACGCTAGCGAGGGGAGGTGATTCGAATGACCTGGGCGACCTTTTACCTGATCTGTTTTGTGGTAGGCGTGGTTTTCAGCCTGCTTTCGGTCGTCGGCAGCCTGGGCAGGCTGCACCTCCCTGCCCACTGGCACGTGCACCTGCCGCATTTCCTGGGACATCACGCCGGGCCCTTGCACGCTCCGCACGTGCACGTGGCGGGCGCGGCGCACGGCGCGCAGGTGGGCGCGGTGCATCATGGCGCGCCGGGCGGCTCGGACATCTCGTTCTTCAACGTCTCCTCGATGATGGCCTTCCTCGCTTGGTTTGGCGGCACCGGATACCTGCTCACGCGCTACTCGGACCTGTGGACGCTGGCGGCGTTCGGACTGTCGCTCCTGAGCGGCCTGGCGGCGGCGACGGTGGTGTTTCTGTTTCTAGTCAAGGTATTGCTCGCGCACGAAACGCAGCTTGACCCGGCGGATTTCGACCTGGTTGGAATGCTGGGGAAAGTGAACGTGACGATTCGCGCCGGCGGCACGGGCGAGATTCTTTTTTCGCAGGGCGGCACGCGCCGCTCGGCGGGCGCGCGCAGCGAGAACGGCAGCGAGATCCAGAAGGGCGTGGAAGTGGTGATTACGCGCTACGAAAAGGGCATCGCTTACGTCCGGCGCTGGGACGAGATGACGGAAGAAGACGGTAGACAGTAGACGTAGACGGGAGACGGTAGACAGGGGAGGGCGGACGGCACAGGGCAGAAGACAAACGGCGGTGCGGCATCCGGCATGCCGTCTGCCGTATGCCGTCTACCGAAGAGAAGGAGGCTGAAATGGCAGGCGTACCTCAAATCTGGTTGTTGGTGGGGGTCATGGTGATTGTGGTGATCTTCATTATGGCGTCGCTGGCGACGCTGTTCCGCCGCGCCGGGCCGCACGAGGCGATCATCGTTTACGGCTTCCGCGGCATTCGCATCGTCAAGGGCGGCGGGACGATCATCTTCCCCATGGTCGAAAGCTGCAAAAACCTTTCGCTCGAGCTGATGTCCTTTGACGTTGCGCCCAAGCAGGACCTTTACACCAAGCAGGGCGTGGCGGTGACGGTGGAAGCGGTGGCGCAGATCAAGGTGAAGTCCGACCCCGAATCCATCCAGACCGCGGCGGAGCAATTCCTGACCAAGGCGCCGGACGAGCGCGAAGGCTTGATCCGCCTGGTGATGGAAGGACACTTGCGCGGCATCATCGGCCAGTTGACGGTCGAGCAGATCGTCAAGGAGCCGGAGATGGTGGGCGACCGCATGCGCTCCACTTGCGCCGATGACATGAACAAGATGGGTTTGGAAGTGATTTCGTTCACCATCAAGGAAGTTCGCGACAAGAACGAGTACATCTCCAACATGGGTAAGCCGGACGTGGCTCGCATTCGCCGCGACGCCGACGTGGCCACCGCCGAAGCGGAGCGCGACACGCTGATCAAGCGCGCCGAGGCGCAGCGCGACGCCGAAACGGCCAAGGCTCTGGCCGATCAGCAGCGCGTGCTGGCGCAAACGCTCTCGCTCGCCAAGCAGGCCGAGGCTCAGCGCGACCTCGACGTCAAGAAAGCCGCCTATGTGGAGAGCATCAAGAAGCAGCAGGCACAGGCGGACAAGGCCTACGAAATCGAAACCAACGTCATGCAACAGCAAGTGGTCGCCGAGGGCGTAAAGGCCCAGGAAGTCGAACGCCTGGCGCAGGTCAAAGTCCAGGAAGCGGAAATCCAGCGCCGCACGAACGAACTGGTGGCGACGGTGCTGAAGGAAGCGGAAATCCAGCGCCAGAAGATTGAGACTTTGGCCGCTGCCGAAAAACAGCGGCTGATCGTGGAGGCGGAGGGCAAGGCATCTTCCATCCGCGCGCAAGGCGAAGCCGAAGCCGACATCATCTTCAAGAAAGGCGAGGCGGAAGCCAAGGCGATGAACGTCAAGGCCGAGGCCTACCAGGAATACAACCAAGTCGCGGTGGTGGACAAGCTCATCTCAAGCCTGCCCGAGGTGGTGCGGGCCATGGCGGCGCCGCTCGGCAACGTGGACAAGATCACCATCGTCTCCACCGGCAACGGCGATTCCGCCGGCCTCAACAAGCTGACGGGCGACATGGCCAAGATCGCCGCGCAGGTTCCGGCGCTCTTTGAGGCCTTGTCGGGCATGCAGATGTCCGAGCTGCTCTCGAAAGTGCGGAAGATCGGCGACGCGGCGCCGAAGCCGGAGACGGGAACCGCTTCCCTGCCCGGCCCCGAGACGAAGTGAAAGACGTAGGGGCAATTCATGAATTGCCCCTACCACGGCATTGAATTTTTCCAAAGGAGGCAAGCCATGGGACTCATGGAAAGAGTATCAACCTTGGTTCGAGCTAATCTGAACGACCTGATTGACAAAGCCGAGCATCCGGAAAAGATGATCAAACAACTGATCCTCGACATGGAGAACCAGCTCATGCAGGTGAAGACGCAAGTGGCCGTTGCCATCGCGGACCAGCACATGCTGGAGCAGAAGGAAAAGGAAAACGGCGAGCTGGCCGCCGAATGGATGCGCAAAGCCGAATTGGCGGTGGACAAGAAGCAGGACGACCTGGCGCGGCGCGCGCTCGAGCGTTACCAGAGCTACCAGCGACTGGGCGAAAGCTTCAAGGAACAGGTGGCCGACCAGGCCGCGCAGGTGGAAAACCTCAAGGCGGCGCTGCGCAAGCTGGAACAGAAGCTGGAGGAAGCGCACGCCAAAAGCCAGCTCCTGATGGCGCAGCATCGCCGCTCGCGCGCCGTTTCAAAAGCGCGCGACGCGCAGATCGCCATGGGCAGCGAATCGAAGATTGCCGGCTTCGAGCGCATGAAGCAGAAGGTGGCGCACGAGTCAGCCGTCTCCCAGGCCAAGACGGAAATGGCCGCCGACAGCCTGGACGACAAGTTCGCCGCGCTCGAAAAAGACGATGAGGTCGAAAGGCTGCTGGCGGAAGTGAAATCGCGCCGCCAGGCGGCGGGATAAATCCGTACGGGCGGGTTTTCAAGCCCGCCCGGCCGTTCGCAGACGCACAAGGTGCACGCTGGCCGCGGGGGCACGATGGCTCTGAAACTCAAAATAGCGAGGGTCCTGTGGTACGCAGGATTCACCATCGGATCGGCTGGGTTGGTCGGTTGGCTCCGGGCCATTTCGATCTGGTACCAATATTGGGGTCTCCCGCATTCCCCTGTGCCGGAAACAGGCAATATCTATCCTTTGAACATCCACGGATACGTGGTTTATCAGACGCTGCAACAGTTGGTCTATCGGCAACGGTGGGAGTTCTGGTCTATGGCGGTACTTGTGTGCGGAGCAACGCTGGGCGCGCTCTCCAAGCTGATCTCCGAAAGACAGGGCAACGAACCACCGTAGTCTCGCGGCTGATTGGCACAGAGCGAAACTCTGCGATTGGCGAGGGCGCCTCGATGCATCGGGGCGCCAATCAGCGACGTAGCGCCGCCCTTCAGGGCGGCACGTGCCGGGCTGAAGCCCGGCGCTACACTCCCTTGACAAACCCACCGTCCACCGGAATGGAGACGCCGGTGATATAGCTGGAGCGCTCGGAGGCGAGGAAGACCACGAGGTTCGCGAACTCTTCCGGCTGGGCGAGGCGCCCCATGGGAATCTGCGAAGTCCAGCGCTCCTGAATCTTCTGCAGCGTGACACCTTCGGTGGAGGCGAGCTTGGCGGAAAGCTCGTCCAGGCGCGCGGTGAGCGTGTAGCCGGGGCAGACGTTCGAGACCAAGACGTTGTCCTTGGCGTATTCGTTCGACAGACTCTTCGCCATGCCGCTGACCGCCGCGCGCACGGAATTGGAGAGAATGAGGTTGTCAATCGGCTGCTTGACGGCGGAGGAGGTGATGGCAATCAGCCGGCCCCACTGGCGCTTCTGCATCAGCGGCAGGACCTCGCGCGCAAAATAGAGCGCGCTCATCAGATTGAGGTTGACGCCGTTTTGCCAGTCCTCAACCGTCGTGTCTGAGAACGGCTTGGCGGGCGGCCCGCCGGCGTTGGTGACGCAAATATCGAGCCGGCCGAAACGCTCCGACGTTTCGCGGACGAAGGCGCGGACTTGATCGTGCGACGTCACGTCCACCGGTTTTGAGAAAACTTCGACTCCGGTCGCCTTGCAGATTTCCTCCGCCGTCGCTTTGAGCGTCGCTTCCGTGCGCGCGCAGATTGCGAGCTTGGCGCCCTCGCGCGCCAGTCCCATCGCCACCGCCCTGCCCAGGCCCTGGCTGGAAGCTGCCACAATTGCCACACGATCTTTCAATCCGAGATCCATGTCCGTTCCTTTGCAGCGGCGGTGTCCCCCGCCGCTGGCGTCATCGGCGGCGAGACGCCGCCGCTACAGCTGCAGAACGATTCCGGCGGTCATAGACCGCCGCTACAGCCGGTCTATTTGCGCAGATACGCGTCCGTCCCGTCCAGCCAGTCCTGGCGGATGGGGCTGAAGATATCGAAATCGAGCGTGTCCTCGAGCGCCTCGGCGCTGTGCGGGACGTTGGAGGGAATAACCAGGACTTCCCCGCTGCGCACGACGATTTCTTTCCCTTCCAGATTGAATTTGAGGGCGCCGTTGACAATGTACGAGATCTGCTCGCTCTCATGTTGGTGAGTCGGCACCACAAAGCCCTTGCCGAGAAAGATCTGCGCCAGCATGGCCTTCTCGCCCGTGACCAGCCTGCGCCAGAACTTGGGATTCAATTGCTCTCTCTTCACCGTGTCCCAGGAAAAAAGCTGCATCGCGGCACCTCGAGAATCGTGTTCAATGCGGACTGACATTTTACACGCTGGGCGGGGCGTTCGGCGATAAAATACGGTTCGAGCGCCGCCCTGCGGGCGGGGCATTTTTCTGCTGGCAATCGTGACGGTTGTGATGTATTTAATTCTCGCCCCCGTGGAAGAGCGGGAACTCCGGAAACCGTTCGGGGCCGAGTATGAATCCTACGCGCGGGCGGTCCCGCGGTTTATTCCTCGCCTGCGAAGAACAGCCGACACTCCAGCCGGCAGTTGAGAGGGAGGTTACCATGCGCAAATCTTTATGGGGAATCCTGGCAGCGGTCTTGCTCGGCGCCGCGCCGCTCCGCGCCCAGCAGCCTTGCCCGCGCCTTCCCGTAATCATCAACACGCCGGAAGACAAGCTGATGTTGGCCGTCAACGGCGCCGACACTCCGCAGGAGGCGGTGGACGCGCTCACCAAGTTCGTGGCCGACCACCCCAACTCCAGGTTCACCCCCTGCGCCAACGAATACCTGACGATGACCTATGTGAAGATGCAGGACTTCGATAAGGCCATTGAGGCGGGCGAAAAAGACCTGGCCGCCAATTACATGGACGTCAACCTGGATGTCAATCTCCTCAAAGCTTATGTCGGTGCGGGCAAGGCCACGGACAACGCCTTCGACCTGATCAATAAGAGCCCGCAACTGATTCACACCGAAACGATGACGTCCACGTCGGAAAACGCGGAGGAAACGGCCAAGGACGTCCGCGCCTACGTGGAGTACGCGTTTTTCCAGCTCCTGCCCCGGGTGATGGACTCGGCCAAGCGGGTCGGCTACCTCGACGCCTTTGTCAAAGCCTTCCCCGATACCCCCAATGCGAACCAGGTAGACGTTCAGTACTTCGCCGCCTACCAGTTGGGCGGGAATTCCGAGAAGATGTTTGAATACGGCCAGAAAGCCGTCGCTGCCGATCCCAAGAACATCTCGACGCTCAATCTGGTGGCGGACGGCTTCGCCACCTCGAACCCGCCGCACCTGGACCAGGCAGCCGAGTACGCCCAGAAGGCTCTTGACCTCGCCAGTGCCGCGCAGAAACCGGAGGGGATGACGGACGACCAGTTCAAAGCTTCCCACGACGTCGAGCTCGGTCTCGCCCACTCCGCCCTCGGCTACGTGGCCATGCAGAAAGGCGCCAAAACCCACCACATGGCTGACGCCATCAAGGAACTGAAAACCGCCTCCGACCTTCTCGAGAGCAACCCGTCGCTTCAAGCCCGGGCGCTCTATTTCCTCGGGTATTCCTACGAGCTCTCATACCCGGCGAATCATCGCCTGGCCGAGGAGGCGCTGACTAAGGCGGTGGGCCTAGAGACGCCCTGGAAGGCGCAAGCGCAGGATTTGCTGGATAAGGTGAAAAAGGCCCACTAGGCGCGGTGGCAGGATCCTGCCGGGGAACTGCAGTTCAAAGGGTGAAGATCAAGCGCCGCCCGGGCGCGCACGGGCGGACTGCCGCTTCCAGATCAGATAGACGGGAATTCCCACCAGCACCATCAAGGTGCCGATGCCCGATTCGCGCGGCGTTTCCGCCAGCATGTTGAGCAGAAACCAGACCGACCCCAACGTGAAACCGAGCGGGACCAGGGGATATGCCCAAACGCGGTAGGGCCGCTTGAGGTCCGGCAGCTTGCGCCGGAGAATGATCACCGCGAAGGCCGTCAAGGCATAGAAGACCCAGGCGGCAAAAACCACGTAGGTGAAAAGTTGCTCGTAAGTTCCCCACGCCACCAGCACAATCGCCCAGGCGCCTTGCAGCACCAGCGCCAGGTGCGGCGTGCGGAATCGCGGGTGCACGCGCGCGCACCAGCGGAAGAATGCGCCATCCTTTGCCATCGCGTAATAGACGCGGGGCGCCGACAGGATGCTCCCGTTCAGGCTGCCGAGCGTGGAAATAATCACCAGCAGGCTGACCAGCGCGGCGCCGGTCTCCCCGAACATGCGCACCGCCGCGGCCGCGCCCACCGCGGGTGATTGCGCGATGGAGGAGAGGCTGAGCGTGTGGTAGTAAACCAGATTCAATCCCACGTAGAGAACCACCACCGACGAGGTGCCAACGATCAGCGCCAGGGGCAGGTTGCGCTCCGGACGTTTAACCTCGCCCGCCGCAAACGTGCAGTTGTTCCAGCCTTCGTAGGCCCAGAAAGCGCTGACCAGCGCCACGCCGAACGCGGAAGCAAAATGCCGGCCGGTGGGGGCCGCGAGGGGCGCGCCGCTCGGCGGCAAGCCGTGCACCAGCGCATAGCCCAGAACAATCAGCGCGACGATGGCGGCAACCTTCAGCCCCGTGAGCAAAGACTGCACCCGACCGCCCTCTTTCACCCCCATGTAGTTGATGTAGGTAAACAAGACAATGGAAGCCGCCGCCGCGCCCTTCTGTTCCCAGGGCGTCAGCGCGATGAACTCGTTCAAATAAAGCGCGAACCCCACCGCCAGCACCGAAATGCCGGCGGTCTGCGAAGCAATGAGGAATTGCCAGCCGCACAGGAAGCTGACCAGCGGGCCGTAAGCCTCGCGCAGGTAAATGTACTGCCCGCCCGCCTGCGGCATCATCGCCGCCAGCTCGGCGAACGACAGCGCGCCCATCAGGCTCAGCAGGCCGCCTACCACCCAAACCGCCAGCGCGGCGTGCGGGCTGCCCACCTCGCGCGTGATTTCCGCCGGCACGATGAAGATCGCCGTGCCGATCATGATGCCGATGACAATTGAGCTGGTTTCCCACAGCCCCAGCGCGCGCAGCAGTTGCGGTTGCTCGGCGGTGGTCTTTGCGGGCGTCGCGCTGCTCTCTGAACTCATCGTGTGGATGGTGCCCGCACAAAGGGCCCGCGCCACGATAGTGGAATACTCCCGCAACGTCAACCCCGTTAAAGTGGGATATAATCTCGAGCAGGGCTCTCATTGAAAGCTGGGACATCATGCGCTATGACAACATTCTGGAAGCGATTGGCCCTCTTTGGCGTGAGTTCTTCAGCTGCATGGATTATGATATGTGGGTGAGGAATGGCCTATGAAGCTGGACCGCATTACGATTAACCCTGCCATTTGCACGGGGAAGCCTTGCGTTCGCGGATTGCGATTCCCGGTTTCGCGACTGCTGGGGCTGCTCGCGGCGGGGGAAACTCGGGAATCCGTCCTGAAAGCCTACCCTTACCTTGAAGCGGAAGACGTTGACCAGGCGCTGGCCTACGCAGCTTATCTTGCCGAAGAGGAAACCTTGGAACTTTCACGATGAGGTTTCTGGTTGATATGCCTCTTTCGCCGGAGGTGGCTCGCTGGCTCAGCGAAAGAGGTCACGACGCTATTCACGCCTCTGCGCAGGGCTTAGAGCGTGCTTCGGATGATGAAATCCTGAAGCGCGCTCGGGATGAACAGCGCATTATCCTGACAGCTAACCTCGATTATCCCAGGCTTCTCGCCCTAGGTCGCGGCGAGGGTCCGCCCCTGATCCTTTTTCGTGGGGGCAATTAAAGCGAGCAGGAAACACGCGACCGGCTTGCCCGCGTTTTGGATGCCGTCCCGAGTGACGAGCTTTCCTGCTCTATAATCGTCGTCGAAAAAGCGAGGATTCGGCGCAGGCGGCTTCCAATTGAGCCTGCCGACTAGTCTGAGCCGCGACTCGCCAGAATAAAATCCCCGCTCAACTTTTCAGAAGAGTAGTGAACATCATGCGCTATGACAACATTCTGGAAGCGATTGGCCGCACACCGCTGGTCCGCCTGCACCGCCTGACGCGCGGCTCAAAGGCCCAGGTCTATGCCAAGTGCGAGTTCCTGAATCCCGGCGGCAGCGTCAAGGACCGCATCGGCATCGCCATGATCGAAGATGCCGAGCGCCGCGGCTTGCTGAAGCCCGGCGGCACCATCGTCGAGGGCACTTCGGGCAACACCGGCATGGGACTGGCGCTCGCGGCGGCGATCAAGGGCTACAAGGCCGTCTTCACCATGACCGACAAGCAATCGAAGGAGAAGGTGGACCTGCTCAAGGCGCTGGGCGCGGAAGTGATCGTGTGTCCCACGGCCGTTGAGCCTAGCGACCCGCGCAGCTACCATTCCGTGGCCAAGAAGCTGGCGCGCGATATCCCCAACGCCTATCATCCCAATCAATACGAGAACCCGTCGAATCCCGAGGTTCACTATCGCTCGACCGGCCCTGAAATTTGGGAGGATAGCGAAGGCCGCATTACGCATTTTGTGGCCGGTATGGGCACCGGCGGAACGGTGACGGGCGTCGGCCGGTATCTCAAACAAAAAAATCCCAACGTCAAGATCGTCGGCGTGGACCCGGTCGGTTCAATTCTCTACGAATATTTTCACAAGAAGACGATCGGCAAAGCCGAGACCTACAAGGTGGAAGGCATCGGCGAAGACTTTTTCCCCGGCGCGCTCGACTTCAAGGTGATTGACGACATGATTCAGGTCACCGACAAGGATTCGTTCCTGTGGGCGCGGCGGCTGGCGCGCGCGGAAGGCATCTTTGCCGGCGGCTCGGCGGGCACGACCATCGCGGGCGTGATGTACATGCTGCCGTCGCTGACGGAAAAAGATTTTGTGGTGGCGCTCATTCCCGACACCGGCTCGCGCTACCTTAGCAAAGTCTATAATAACGAATGGATGAAGGACAACCGCTACTTTGAATCTTCGGTGCGGCTGACGGCGGGCGAAATCGTTGCAGCCAAATCCGCCGCGGGCCAGCCGCGCGCGCTGGTTCAGGTGGCGCCCTCGGACTCGGTCGCCGCGGCGCTTGACCGTATGCGCTCGAACGATTTTTCGCAACTGCCGGTCTTCGAAGGCGGCGCGCCCGTCGGCGCCATCTACGAGGACAAAGTCCTCACCCTGGCGCTCGAAGGCAAGGATTTGAAGAAGATTGTCGTCCGCGAGGTCATGGGCCAGGCGTTCCCCGTGGTCTCGGCTTCCGCCACCATCGAGCAAATCACGGGCTGCATCACACGCGAGTGCCCCGCCGTCTTCGTCAGCCTGGGCAACAGCCGCTTCGATATCTTGACCAAATACGATCTGCTCCGCGCCATCGCGCACTCGGTGGAAGAGGTGCAGTAGGCCGCCGACACTGCGGAGCTTGAACCAGAAGCGGCCCGCTTCCCGCAGGCAAGCACTGCGCCACCGCCAAGCCCTTGGGCGCGTGTAAACGAGGTTTATGACTGCACGGTTCGGGGGCCTGACTTCCAAAGAAGGCGGTGGACTTGTAGAATGAGTCTTGGTATGCGCCCAATGACCGTCCTGCATATGGAGAGCACTCAAATGTCAAAAATAGGCATCGTGGTTTTTGTCATATCTTCTTTTGTCGCGCCGGCATCGGGCGTGACGGCGGCGGGTGTCCAGGAAAAGAAGATTCCCTTCCCACCGCCCATTCAGTGGAAATCGGGAAATGTGGAGATCTCGCTAGTCGGCGTGGCGTGGGGTCCGGCAGACGCGCCAGAGATGATTTCCAAAGGGCGCGCGAAACTGCCCCGCGAAGAGCCGCGATTTTTTCCCGACCGAGCTTACGCACTTGCGCTCCAATTCCAAGCTAAGGCCCCGGGCCTTCCTGGAAAGGAACTGTACGTCGGAAGCGGTATAGTGCGGGTCGGCGACGTCAGCGGCGAACTCGAGGCTCCCATGGAGCTGACCCCGTCGGGTTTCGTTAAGTTTTCGGGCTCTCCCGGAACCTGCGATGTCCATTTCGCGGGAACTAACTCGACGGAGTACTGGGATTTCTTCCCCCTTTCGCGCGCGCAACGGGAGTTTTTGTTCCAGGCGTTCCCCTTTTCAGCGCTATCTCAATCGAACAGCCAGCCCATATTTTCCTTCAGAATTATCCTTAGAGATAACGGCATCGATATTATCAACGCTTCGGCCGGCTCGCAAGGCGAATGTGCCGATTTCACGAAGAGGTTCGGTGGCACAATTGGACCGCATTCCAAAGCCAGCCTGGAACTCACCCAAAAGGGCACTGTTCTTTCCGGTACGGAGCAGTATATACCGTTCGATAAAACTCTTTGGCTAAAAGGCAGTGTTGATACTTTCGGGAATTTCGTGCTCGACGAGCACTATCCGCAGGATCACGTCACTGGAATCTTCAAGGGAAAGTTTTCCCGGGGCTGCCAAGCCATGACCGGCTATTTTTCCAAGCCGGATGGATCGCGCTTGTTGCCGTTTGAGTTCCACGAGTCCGAAGCGCAACGTTAGGGCCTGTGCCGGCAGCGTCCGCGCGCTTCCGCGTTACAGAAGCTTTGACGATGGCCTGCCCCAAGCGGACACCATCCGAAACTGCTCGCTCGCAAGGAACCTCCCTGAGTGAAAGACAAAAGTCTTTTGACAAACTCCCGCGCCCACCGGACAATGAAATTTCGCGTAATCGCCGCCGTGGATTCCCGCCCCCGCCGGCGCGAGGGCAGGCTCTGCGCGGGAATGACATGCCAACCGGAGAGGAGCCTGATGGCCGACATTCATCCGCAAGACGTTTTGAAGGCGCTCAGCGCCATTGAAGATCCCGCGTCGCACCACGACATCGTTTCACTGGGCTGGATTTCCGACCTCGAGGTGGGCTACGAGCGCGTGACTTTCACGCTCCAGTTGCCGCCGGCCGTGGCTCCGGCGCAGCGCCAGATGGTGGCCGCGGCCAAAGGCGCCGTCGAAGCGCTGGGTGTTCCGAACGTTCAAATCCGCATCGTTCAGCAGCCGGGAGCGGCGGCCAACACCCCGCGGCCGGGCTCGAACCTCATCCCCAACGTCAAAAGCACCGTGGCGGTGGCGAGCGGCAAGGGCGGGGTGGGCAAATCCACCGTGGCCGCGAATCTGGCGGTTGCGCTGCACCTCGGAGGCGCCAAGGTTGGGCTGATGGATACGGACGTTTATGGCCCGAGCGTGCCGATTCTGATGGGCGGCGATGAGCAGCCCAAGGTGGTCGAGGGCAAAATCGAGCCGCCGGTCGCGAACGGCATCAAGCTGATCTCGATGGCCTATTTCCTGCCCAAAGACGAAGCGGTGATCTGGCGCGGGCCGATGCTGCACAAGACCATTCAACAATTTCTGGGCGACGTGCGCTGGGGCGAGCTCGACTATCTGGTGATGGATTTGCCGCCCGGCACCGGCGACATCCAGCTCAGCCTTTCGCAGACCATTCCGCTGACCGGCGCGGTGATTGTCTCAACGCCGCAGGATTTGGCGCTGAGCGTCGCGTCCAAGGCCATCGCCATGTTTCAGAAGCTCAACGTGCCGATTCTCGGCATCGTCGAAAACATGAGCTATTACGTGTGCCCGAAGTGCGGCCATCGCGAGGAGATTTTCGGCTACGGCGGCGCGCGCGAGGCGGCAGCCAAGCTCGGCTTCCCGTTCCTGGGCGAAATTCCGCTCGACGTGAATATCCGCGTCAAAAGCGATGGCGGGCAGCCCGTGGCGCTCGACGATTCGACCGCCTACGGCAAAGCGTTCCACGAAGTGGCTCGCGCCGTGGCGGAACAGGTGAGCGCGGTCAAGGCGCAGGAAATCAGTATTGAATAGCTGTCCTTTGCCCGTTGTCAGTCGTCCGCGGTCAGTTGTCAGTACTCAGTATTCAGTTATCAGTTTTCAGTCGGAAGTTGGCAGAAAACTGATACTGACGAACGGCCTTGGGCGATTACCGGCTACGACGGACAATGGACCACTGACAACGGACACACGTTATGCCGCCCGTTCCAACCAAAATCAAACTGGCAGGCGAGAACAACACGCTGACCGTCACTTGGTCCGACGGCCACGTGAGCGCCTTCCCTTACCAATATCTGCGCGACCGCTGCCCGTGCGCGACCTGCGCGGGCGACGAATCGCACGCGCCCGCCGCGCCGGCCGTGCTGCCCATGTTCGGCTCGAAGCCGCTCAAACCCGACCGCGCCGAACTGGTGGGCCGCTACGCACTCCAGATTTTCTGGAACGACGGCCATTCGAGCGGCATTTACTCCTTCGAATACCTTCGCGGGCTCTGTCCGTGCGCGGAATGCAAATCTCGCGAAATGGCGCAGTAACATCCACGGGCACATTCATTCATTTTGCTGACCAAGGAGTTTTCGATGACCGGCCGCTATCCGTTTTTCGGACTCGTCCGTTTCCTGCGACCACAGCCGCAAGGTGGCATTCATTGACCTGAGAACCTGGAAGGTGGAACGCTACATTGATGCCGGGCGCTCCGCGGACGGCCTGGCGTGGGTGCCGGCAGCTATGTAGATGCCGGCGCGATTCCGAGCGGCACCAGACGCCGGCTAAACCTTGTTGGTCCCGCGGCCGGCGGAGATCGGTTGAGTTAGAACCTACGCGACGATTTCCACCTGGCAATTCTTCACCAGCGATTTGAATTTCTGCGCGTCGGCGTCGCTCCCGACGATGGCACCGTAATGCATGGGCACGGCGACCTTGGGTTTTATGGCCGCCACCGCTTCCGCCGCTTCTTCCGCCGTCATCACGTAAGTCCCCGAAACCGGCAGCAGCGCAATATCGCACTTGATGGATTTCATCTCCGGAATGAAGTCGGTGTCCCCGGCGTGATAGACCGTCGTCCCATCCATCCGGATGAGGAAACCGAGCCGCTTTTCGCCTTTGGGATGGAAAGCCTTGCCGGGCTCGCGAAACTTGTTCACGTTATAGGCGGGAACGGCCTCCACCTGCACTTCCCCCGTGTTGGGCGTGCCCACCGTGAACCGGCCTCCCGGATCGAGAAAGCGCATCTCCTTCACTTTGACTTTCTGAAGCCCTTCCTTGCAGAGCGGGCTGGCCAGGATCGTGGTGCCCGGGGCAATCACCTTTTCGAGGTCCTCCAGGCTCAAGTGATCGAAATGCTCGTGAGTCAAAAGGACGATATCCGCTTCGTCGCGTTTGGAAACTTTGAACGGGTCGGTATAAACGACCTTCGAGCCCGCGATGCGAAACGTATCGTGGCCAATGCGTTGGAAATCGAGATTCAGAATTTTCATGCCAGCGTCTCCTTTCGTAAACCTTCGTCAAATCAGAGCCGGTCTCACTCACCGCGAGACTTGGATTACATCATTTCAGGATCACCTCATAGGATACCATCAACTTTCACAGGCAAGCACTCTGTTACCCGGCGCAGGTTCCCTCCATTCTGCGATCCTCCGCCTGCGCATACGGCCTTCCGGGCCGGAGAAGCAGGGTCCCGGGCAGCCGAATCCGATTTCGGCTTCGCCCACGCAATCGGCTTGACACCGGCCCGGCGGCTGTCGGATGATAGCCGCAGACTCTCGGACAATCTAAGGTAACCCGGCATTTCGGAATCGTTGACGTTCGGCCGGGCGGAGAAGCCTCTCGGCCACTGTGGGGCGTAATCATGAGCCAGGAAGATGCGGTACGGGAGTTCAAAGAAGGCCTGACCCAGCTCAGCAACCAATACGTATCGAAGGCCCTCGTCCACTTTTCCAACGCCGCCAGGGCCGACTCGAAGAATCCGTACTATATTTCCTATCTCGGTCTCGCCCTAGCGGCCGCACGACAGAAGTGGCAGGAGGCCGAGGACCTCTGCTATTCCGCCGTGCGCATGAAGCGCACGCAGCCCGAACTCTACCTGAACCTGGCCGAAGTTTACCGCTTGCAGGGCAAGCGGCAGGACGCGGTTGAAACCCTGTTGGAGGGTTTCCCGCTCACCAGGCACGATCCGCGCATCGGCAAGGCGCTGCGAAAATACGGCGTGCGCCGGCCTCCCGTCTTCTCCTTCCTCGACCGCGAGCACTTTCTCAACAAGAGCTTCGGGAAGATTCGCTACAAGGTTCTGAAATCCGCGGGCAAGGAATTTTGAAGCCCCGCCTTTAACGTCTTGAAAACCTCGACAGGCTGAAGAACGCATCCGGCGATTTTCCGTCCGCGATCAGTTCGCCCGCCATTTCGCCGACCGTCGGTCCGTGCGTGAAGCCGTGGCCCGACCCGCCGCGCATCAGCAAGACATGTTCCGCCGCGGGGGCCGCTTCTTCAAGGCGAACAGGGCAGGATTTCCACGTAATCGAGCCCGGCGGTCTCGCCGCCGTCGGGCACTCCTTCAATGCGAATCTGGTCGCCCGGCCGCAGCGCGATTCCCGAAATCTGCCGGCGCGTCGAAGAAGAAGAATCCATTTTGCGCGTGGGCAAGTGGAGATCGGCGGTCCATTGGTCCACCACCTGCCCCGCCACCGAAAGCTTAAAATGCGAAGCGCCGTTATTGGTGTCGAAATACTCCACGCGCACCGTGTACCAGCCCGGCTTCCCTTCAAACTTGAAGATGGCGCCGCATTTCGCGGCGAGGCACGTGACGCCCTTCCCTCCCGAAGCGCCTTCCCAGGGAGTGATATTGGTGACCGTATAGCCTTCCAGGTTCATGTCTTCGGCCTCGGTGCGGCCGGGATAATGGCCCACGCGGCCCTTGGCATCGGGAATGCCGGACTCGCGCATGAACCAGTTGCAAACGGCGTCGCGCCAGACCTCCGCCTGTCCGGCCTGGTAGCGGAGCTGGGCGAGCACCTGACCGTAACGTTGCTCGTCCACCAGCCCTTTGAGCGACTCCCAATCGCGCACATACCCTTCGACCGCTTCCGCGCCCGCATAATGCAAATCGTAAAGAGTCTGAATCACGGTCTTGCCCGAATGCAAAACATATGTGTAGGGCACGTGGTGCATGAAGAGAATGAGGTCGTCGGGACAGGTCGAGAGCGACTCGTACATTTTCTCAACCGGCGGGCGATACTGCCCGATGAAGCCGGTCCCGGTGGCAACCGTGCGGTCCATGCCGACGCCGAGCTCGTCGGCGCGGTGCCACTGCCCCCAGCCGTTGCGCTCCGAAGCCTCGACGGCCACGCCGTAATGGTTCCCCGTGATGTCCGTGAGCGTTTGCAAGCCCAGCGGGCCGGTGTAATCCTCGTACGTCCGCCACGAGGTGAGAAGCATCTCCGAAAGGGTCTTCAAGAGCTGGGGATTGGACCCGAAGGTCAGGCGAATCCACTCGTCAGCGATCTCGCGCGAGCTCAGGTCGGCATTCCAGGCTAGGCGGCCGAAGCCGTAAAGGTTCGCCTGCGAGAGCTGGTTCCCGGTCCAGTCTTCGTCCAGTCCCACGTTGGCGACGCCGACAAATCCGCCCGTCGGCCGGTCGAAGGTTTTCCCCGCCACCAACGCCTTGACGGGCGTGCCCGCGCCGCGCGCGTGCATGTCAAAATCCAGCGTCGCTTTCCAATAAGGCACAAGGAACACCATGTGGCGGGCCTGGCCGAAATATTCCTGGGTGATTTGCAACTCGATCGCCTGGTTGGTTTTTTCCAGGGCGCCGAAAAGCGGCGAAGCCGGCTCGCGCACCTGAAAATCAATCGGACCATTTTTGATCTGAATGACGACGTTCGAATCGAACTGCCCGTCGAGCGGCTTGAAGTTGTCGTAGGCGGCCTTGGCGCGGTCGTTCTTCAGATTGCGCCAGTCCATGTGGTTGTCATAAACGAAGCCGCGGTAGAAAAGCAGGCCGCCGTGCGGCTTCAAAGCGCGCGCCAGCATGTTGGCGGCGTCGGCGTGCGTGCGGCCGTAGGCCCCCGGCCCGACGCGGCCCTCGGAGGCCGCCTTGAGCACAAAGCCACCTAGGTCGGGAATGGCCGCGTACAATGCGTCCACGCGCGACTTCCACCACGCGGCCACCTGCGGATCGAGCGGATCGAAAGTGTCCAGCCCGCCCACGGTCTTGGGGCTGCCGAGGTCCACGGACAACACCACTTGCACGCCCCACGGCCGGAAAGCGTCCGCGATGCGCGCAATCTGGGGAATGTATTCCGGCAGAACCAGGTGCGGGTCGGCGTTGACGTTGTTGATGGCGCAGCCGTTGATGCCGAGCGAAGCCAACAGGCGGCCGTAGTCGCTCACGCGGCTCAGGTCGTCGCGGACGTGGCCGTCGTCCCAGAAAATGGACCGCCCGCCGTAGCCGCGCTCGATTCGCCCGCTGGGATTGTCCCACTGATTCACCCAGCGCACCGGGGCGTAGGGCGAGCTAACCACCCTCAGATGGTCCCAAGAACCGCCGAGCGCCATTCTGCGCAACAGCGCGAACACGCCGTACAACACACCACGGTCGTCGTTCGCGAAGACGTCTAGATACAGATGTTCGCGCTCACGCCGCGTTTCAATCAGGTAGCTGTCCGGTCTCGCGCCGGGGCCGAAGAGGGCGGCGGAGCGTACGTTACCGACTGCCTCCAGAACGATCGCGCCTTCCGTCGTCGGAATGCTCGATTCCTCGCGCAGCGTCACGCCTAGCATGCCGCGGACGCCGCGGATTAGCTCATCGCGCGCGCTGTCGAGCACAGGGCTTTGCCCGAGCGTCACAACCACCGCGGGCAGAACGCGGTGATATTCGGCAGTGTGGACGGCGTCAAGCGGAGCGTAGCGAAGCCAGGCGTTGTAGCCGGTTTCGGCGTGCAGGCTCGTGGCCGTCGCCAGCAGCACAATCAGGAGACACGTTTTCAGTCGCATGAAAATCTCCTTCCCGCCCGCCTGCCGTGACGCGGCACAGTCCGAGCGCTTCATCGCGCACCGTTTCAAAGTTTGTAAAGGCGCGTGGCGTTCTCAAGCAGCAAGGCACGGGCGAGATCGGAAGCCTGAGATTCGGAAAGATAGCGCGAAACCATCAACTCCGCCAGCACGCGCGCCAACTCCCGCCGCAGGAGAGCCAGCTTCCCGGCGGACCACTCCACGTTGTAGGCGTCGGAGAAGAAGGCGTGGAGCTTGACCGCAGGCAGCGCCATCAGGCGCTCGGTCAGCATGGTCCGGATATACGGCGGCGAAAAAGCGTACCACCAGAAACCGGTCAGGCTGAGGTTGGGATAGTTTTTGGCCGTCGCAATCGCCTCCTGCGAATGCGCGGCGCTCGCCAGGAAAATATCGAAATCCAGCTCGCGGAATTTGTGGAAGAGCGCGGCATAACGGCTCACGAGGCCGGGCGCGACGGCCACCACGGCGGCGTTGCCCGGCAGCGGGCGGCGCACGCCCAGGAGCAGTTGCATCGGAATCTGCGCCTCGGAGCCGAGCCCGGCAAAAAACTCCAGCAGATAGGAGTGCAGGGTTTCGCGTTCTAGCAGGCCAAGCGTTCTCTCCTTGAGGACCCGGTCAAAGAGTTTGGCCGCGTCGTCACGATGGGTGGAAACAAAATCCTCCTCCGGTGGCAAGCCCAAAGAGAGCGCCCGGCCGCCGCCTTTCGCAAACGAGGCCACGCGGTCACGCGCCACGCCTTCGAACGAAGCGAGGCTGTCAATCGCCTTTCCGGTCAGCGCCGAGAACTGGCCCAGCGTCCCGGCAGTCACGTTGCCAATCAAGTCATCCAGGCGGAGCGTTCCAAAGAAAATCTTGGTGTCGAACTCGGGAATCTCTTCCGTCACGTTCAACGTGAGAGCGGTGTGGCGGACGTGGTTCCTCTCACCCAAAGCGCGCGCTGGCCATGTGGGGTCTACGTGCGTTGCCTGAACCTTCTCATTGGCCTCCAGCAGCGCCTCCCGCGTCAACTCCGCATCCGCAGTGATCCCGTGCAGTTCCAGCACCCGCCTCAGGCACCAATAGGTGATCGTGTTGGAAAGCCGCTTGTACGATTCAAGGAACAGGTCCACCTTCTCTTCGACCGACTTCGCGCCTTCGATCGTGGCGTGGCTGACCCCGGAGGCTTCAAGCTCGCTGACAATGTAATGGTAAAAAATGATTTCGCCGATGTCGTGCGCGGCAGGGTCCTGGCCGTTGATATGGGTATGTACGTCTACCACGGGCAGCGGTTCGACCACCGTCCGCAAAAATTCGTCCGTCAATCTTCCGATTGAATTGTCCGTGTCACTCATGGGTCTTCCCTTCCCGAGTCGCAAGCCACCTGATCAACTCCCATTCGTTCACCGGCTAAAAACTTATATTGGGGATTCGTCCGTCTTCGGGGTCGGCCCATCGGGTGTTGGGGATGGTGGGCGTCCAGCCCGGCCGGAGCGGATCCTGATCGTAAGGATAAGGCCCCAGGCGCTTGAATTCTTCCGTGTATTGGGCGAGCTTGGAGCGGTCGAGCGTCACGCCCAGCCCGGGACCGCTGGGGACGGCGATGGAGCCGCCCTCATAGCGCATCCTACCTCCCGAAATAATATCATCGGTCAAATGATGATAGTGGGCATCAGCGGCGAAGGTCAAGTTGGGAATGACGGCGCCCAGATGCAGCATGGTCGCCAGCTGAATGCCCAGCTCGCCCGAAGAATGCACCGCGACGCCGAGTTGGAACGTTTCGCACACGCCGGCGGCCTTGACGCAGGGGCGAATGCCTCCCCAGAAGGTGGTGTCGAGAAGAATCACGTCCACCGCCGGCTGGAGGATGTTGGCGGCCAACTGCTCGAAGTTGACGACGACCGTGTTGGTTGCGAGCGCAATCCGCAGCTTTTCGCGCGTCCGCCGCATTCCGTTCAGGCCGAACACCGGGTCCTCCAGGTAATCGTTGTTCAGGTCCTCGATCGCGCGCCCGAATTCGACGGCCTGTTCGGTGGACCAGACCGCGTTGGGATCGAAGCGCAGCCGGTCGCCGGGCAGCGCGCGCGCCAGCGCGCGATAACACTCTAGCTCGTAGCCGGGCGGAAAAACTCCGCCCTTCAGCTTGTGCGATGTGAACCCGCAGCGCTTCTTCAGTTCCTGCACGCAAGCGATGAGCTGCTCGGCGGTTCGGACTTCGCCCCGGCCGTCAGCGGGATTGGGATATCGAAAGAACAGGTAAGACGCAAAGGGAACGCGCTCGCGCAACCGGCCGCCCAGGATTTCCGAAACAGGGACGCCCCAGGCCTGGCCGAGAATGTCGAGGCACGCGAATTCGAGCGCGGCGACGATCTGTGTGCGGTTGTTGTAAAGCGAAGCGGTGGGGTTGCTGATGAGAAAGTGCAATTCTTCCAGGCGAGCCGGGTCGCGGCCGACGAGATAGGATCTCAATCCGCGAAACGCCGCTTCCGCCGATTCCCCTCCGCCGCCCATTTCGCCCAGGCCCACCAGGCCGTTGTCCGTTTCGACTTCGACGATGGTGCGCACGAACCGTCCCCAGTGGCAGCCGTTGGCGTGGCGCAACGGCGCTTCCAAGGGGACGCTGACGGTGGTGGCTCGGATATCCTGAATCTTCATGGGGACGCTTCTTCCGCAGCGCGCCAAAGTGGGGCGAAACCTTTCCGTTTGCGGCACACGGCGGCTCCAGTATAAAGGACAAAACCCAACCGCGAAAGCCGGAGCGAGCGATTAATTCACGTCCACCGTGCGGCTTCCTTCGTAATGCATAATATGATAATAACCTTCCCAGTTGTCCCAGAGAATCGGCGGCGGCATGTGACCCAGCGGATCGTCGAGCTGCTTCAGGAAGACTTGCACCAACTGGCGCGTGCGGTAGATGCCTGTCAGCCAGTCGCCGCGGTACCAGTTTTTCCACTTGCCGTATTCGGCGTTCGACTCGGCCTTGGAGATTTCATCAAAGGCGGCGAGCGACTGTTCGGCGGCCTGACGTGCCCGCGCGATCTGGCCGTTCCGAGCGTCCTCGACGGCTTGCGCCACCAGGCGCAGGATGCGATTGCTCTCCCGGTCGATGGCGATCATCGCCAGCACGTGGGCGCGGTAAAAGGGCCGGCGGTCGGGCGGGACAAGCTGCTCGGCCGCGAGCGCTTTCTGCCACAGCGCGTCCCATCGTGGCTGCGCCTCGCCGCAGCGCTCGATTTCGCCCTTCAGCGCGTCGCTCAGGCTCGGGATTCTGTAATGGTCAAAGGAGCCGGAGAAAACGCGCGGCACTTCCCACGTCGGAGCCTGCCCGGGAAGGAAATAGAGCGGAAAGCCGACCATGTATCGGAGCAGGAAACCGCGCGCCTCCGTTTGATAATAGTTATCCCCGTAGGGGATAGATGGCTGATGGTTTGGCACGGTCGCGGGCGTCACAAAATATTGCTTATAAATCTCCGCAACCTTATCCGCGGCCTTTGGACCGAATTCCTCGGACGACCATTGGCGGTAGAACCGCATGTCCTCGTCAGGCGCGCTGGACGGTAAACCTTTCCACGCGATATCCATGACCGCTTTGACGGTCATGGAGACAGGCCGAATGTCGCTGGTATTGACCAGGAAATAATTGGTCGCGCCGGCTTTGATGTAGCGCCCCAACTCCGAGTCAATGCGGTCCACCGGAACCATCTCCGTCAACTGATTGGCGCGGCCGTTATACATGGCGACGTGATAGTAAGCTCCCTCCCCCTTGGTCACCTCGCCCTTATCCTGAAGGAAGCCGTAGCCCGTATCGGCCCACACGGTTCCGACCTCGGGCGGAATCTTCAAGTAGCCTTCATGGACGAGCCGGGCGCCTTCCTGCCACAAGTTGGTAATGAACTGGGCGTTAGGGCGGACGGCGCGCACGATCTTCATCTGGTTGTTTATGGCTTTCGTGATCAATTCGCCCAGCAACTTGTCATTGCCTCGCACGTTGGGATCAAACCGGGCATAGCTCGCGTCGGAAAGCCCGCGCAGCCCGACCGTCCACAGCACTTCCTGGCCGGGCTGATACTCATTCACCGCGTCCTTCCACGCGCGTTCCAGGATTTCGGGATGTTCCGTGTAAGAGTACGGCACGTCCTTCGGCCAGCGCGCCACATTCATCCCCAATGGCGTGGCGTGGTGCTGGGTGATGATCAACCCGCGCTCGCCCGCCAGCTTGACCTGCGGGTCGTCGGGAAAAATCCAGGTGCCCGGCGAGATCATGTTGCCCTTGAGGCGCAGGACGGTCTCAAAGATCTTGTTCCAAACCGCCAGTGAAATCCCGGTGTGATCTTTTTTCTCGCCCGGCGCCCAGCCGGTCAGCAGGTCTTCATCGTTGATGAAGAAGCCGCGATACTTGAAAACCGGTGAGGGAAATTTCTTGTCCAAGCCGGCGGGAATCTCAATCCGCATGCGGCGCGGCGGCTGGTGATCCGTCCAGTAATACAGGGGGTCCACGCCGAGATATTCCTGGGAGAACTCATAGATGGCGTAGATAGTCCCGCGCATATCGGCGCCCGCCAGCAGGACGATTTTGGCGGGCTGCGCCTTCGCTTCGGAAGATGTTACAGAGATCGAAAAGGACTCCCGATCCGTGAGGCCCGCGGGCCGCAACGCCTCCGGAAGCTTGGCCTTCTCGCCGATCAGGATTGCCGTTCCTCCGCCATCCGCCAGGCTCTGCACGATGCGCGGTTTGCTCCCGAACACTTTTTCAAAATCGCTCTGCAGGTCTTCAGCCGCTTTCTTGACGGGCCCCGGCTCTTCGGGCCCGACAACGATGCTCGTATTTGAGTTTATAAGTACGGAGGCGCTGGACGCCTTCGTTGGCGTCTGAGCCGCTGCGCCGGCCGCCATGCCCGCCGCACACGCGGCGATGACCGCGCCGAGTAGAAATCCCATCCTCCGCATCCTGAACAAGGAAGAAAGAGCACCCTGTCCCGATTCGTCGCTCATGATTGCCTGTCCCTCCCGGAAAAGTCTCAGATCTTAACAGAGGCGAAGTGCCCCGGACAGAATGAGATGATATGACGAAAATGAAAAGAGGAGAGCAGAGACGCCTTCGAAGGCGCCTCTGCTCTTAATTTCCATTTCCCTGTACCGGGCTCTAAAAGAATACTTTCATTGCCAGCTGAATGACCCGCTCGCTGTTGGATTGGCTGGTGATCCGGCCAAAGTTGGATCCGACGTAGCTCAAGCTCGGATCGTTGAACCACGGATGGTTTAGCACGTTGAAGAAATCGCCGCGCACTTGAACGCGGAGATTCTCATGCGCGCCCCAGGGGATGAAGCTCTTCGTCAGCCCCATGTCGTAATTCCAGCCGCCCGGGCCGGTGATGGCTCCCGCGCCAATATTCCCATACTGGCCCACCGCCGGCAAAGCGAATAGGGAAGCATTGAGGAATGGAACGCAGAACTTCACCGCCGTGCTGCAGGCGGTTGCGTTGGTCTGGGCGCCGGTGCCTTCATGGCCCGGCCCACCCGCGTAATTCACGCGGTCGGCGCCGAGGCCCGAACGCGAAACATCCGTTCCGGCCAGGACGGTCATCGAGTCGCCCGACTCCGCCGTGAATAATCCAGACCATTGCCAATTGCCCAGCGTTTGTCTGACCAGGGAGCTTGACGCTCCGCTGAATGTGGGCAGCGGCAAGACATAGGAGAAAGTAAAGACGTGGGTGCGGTTGTAGGGCGCCGGGCCCCGGTTGAAGGAGAACTGGCGCGGATCGTAATACGACATCCCCGATCCTTTACTGGATCCGACGTCGGTGATGCCGCTGCTGCCGGTTTGCGCGACCTCGAGCATCGCCTTGGAATAAGTGTAATTCGCCTGCATCGTCAAGTTGTGGAGCACCGACGGGAGGCCGCGTCCGGGCCGGATCGTCACGCTGGCCTGAAGCGAGTTGTAGTGTGAGTTGCCGCTGTCGCTGTTCATGATGATATCGGAAAAGATGGGGCTGCAATTGGTGACCACCGTGGGCGAGCATCCCGAGTAGACTCGCCGCTGATCGGTGGATAGCGCATCGAAGGCGGTGTTCCCGGGGATGTACTGCGCCGGATTCAAATCCTGGTCCTGCCGCAAATGGGCGGCGGCGTTCCCCACGTAGGACAGGGTGAGCAACGAGCTCGGCGTCAATTGACGCTGAACCGTCAAATTCCATCCATAGGTTACGGGAGTCTTCCACGAGATCCCCGGCTGCAAGCCGTAGGCCGCGATGGGGGTCGGGAAGACGGTGTTTTTCGGAACGGTCGCCAGGATATATCGCTGCGGGAAGGTGGCGACGAACTGCGGCTCGTTCACCAGAGGATTGGTCAAGCCACCCCCCACGAAGGCCCCCGGTACCGAACCAATCAGGTCAATGCGGTTGCTGAACGGGGTGACGATAGTGGCGTCGTTCAGGAACAGGCCGGGAAGCCGCGTGTAGTAGAAGGCGCCAAAGCCGCCGCGAATCACGGTCTTGCCGTCCCCTACCGGATCATAAGCAAATCC
>JAHEKS010000030.1 GCA_024638215.1 Acidobacteriota bacterium
TGTACTTGCGCGCGTCGCCGCGGTCGGCCAGGCATGCGCGGACCATCAGGATGCCGGTCAGTTCGCCCTGCGCCCCCGCTGCCGGTTGGAGTGAGACTGCATCCATGCCGGTGATTTCGGCGAGACAGCGAGATGTCTCATGCAGAATCCGCAGGCAGCCTTGCGCGAGGTCATCGGGCGCGTAGGGATGATCTGTCGCGGGGCCTTCCAGCCGCGCCACAACCTCATTGATGCGCGGATTATATTTCATCGTGCAGGACCCGAGCGGGTAAAGCCCGGTGTCCACGCCGTAATTCCAGGTGGAAAGCCGCGTGAAGTGGCGGATGACTTCGAGCTCGGAGATTTCGGGGAAGCCCTCGACATCGGCGCGGTAAAAATCGTCTCCCAGCGCCTCGGCGGGCGAGACGGCGGGAACGTCGAGCGGCGGAAGGTCCACGCCCGATTTCCCCGGAGTCGAGCGCTCGAAAATCAGGTCTTCATTCCGGGTGACGTGCGGCCGTGCAACGCGAATGTGGTCTTCCATGTTCACCTGGGGCGGTTTCCTTGGATCAAATTCCTTTTCCCGGCTTCAGCGGATCACCGTCTGAACCGACGTGCCTTGTCCTTGGCGGCCGCCGGAAAAGCGGCGGAAGATTGAGGCCGCCTGGTCAATCGCCTTGCGGCTGACGGTTTCCGTGGCGCAAACCAGCAAGTGATCCTTCAGTTCGGGATAAAACACTCCCACGTCCAGCCCGCCGATGATCTTTTCCTCCCGCAGCGCCGCCAGCACTTCATCAACCGGCGCGGGAGTCTTGACGACGAATTCGTTGAAGAACGGCCCCGAGAAGGGAAGGGCCGAGGCCTGCGAGAGTTCTCGCGCGGCGTAGTGAGCCTTCGCCAGATTCTGCTCGGCCAGAGCCTTGAGCCCGCTCTTTCCCAGGAGCGACAGGTAAATGGTCGCAGCCAGCGCGCAGAGCGCCTGATTGGTGCAAATGTTCGAGGTCGCCTTCTCGCGGCGAATGTGCTGCTCGCGCGTGGCGAGCGTCAGCACGAATCCCCGCCGGCCCTCGGTGTCCTGCGTCTGTCCCACCAGGCGGCCGGGCATCTGGCGGACAAACTGCTCTTTCGCGGCCAGGAAGCCCAGGTACGGTCCGCCGAAAGAGACGGGCACGCCGAACGATTGCGCTTCGCCGCAAACGATATCCGCCTCCGCCGGCGGGCGCACGACACCGAGCGAAAGCGGTTCGGTAATCACGACAATCAACAGAGCGCCGGCGCGATGCGCGGCCGCGGCGATTTCGCTGGCGCGCTCAAGCACGCCAAAGAAATTCGGCGATTGGATGACGACCGCCGCGGTTTCAGGTCGCAGCGACGGTTCAAGCGTCGCCGCGTCGAGCTGGCCGGAAGGCGCGTGAGGAAGTTCGGCGACCTCAAAACCCTGGTGGCGAACGTAGGTGTTGAGGACCTGCCGGTACTCCGGGTGGACGGTGCGCGCCACCAGCACGCGCTCGCGCCGTGTAATCCGCAGCGCCATCAGGACGGCTTCGGTCATCGCCGTCGAGCCGTCATAGAGCGACGCGTTCGCAACGTCCATGCCGGTCAACTGCGTGATCAACGTTTGAAACTCGAACATGGCCTGGAGAGTGCCCTGCGCCATCTCCGCCTGGTAGGGCGTGTAGGCGGTGAAAAATTCGCCGCGCGAAAGCAGGCTGTCCACCGCGACCGGCCGGTAGTGAGCGTACGCGCCTGCTCCCAGCATCGAAACGTAGTCGCGGCTGCTCTCTCGCGCCGCCTGGCGGAAGAATTCCAGGATTTCCGGCTCGGAAAGGGGGCCGGGAAGCTTGAGCGTGCCCTGCACCTTCAATTCTTCAGGAATTTGCGCGAAGAGTTCTTGAATGGAGTCATGCCCCGTCTCGCGCAGCATGGCCTGGCGGCCGGCGGGTGAATTCGGCAGGTAGCGCATCAGTCGCCTTTTTCTTCCTGGATGTACTTTTCGTACTCGTCGGCGGACATCAGGCTTTCGGTCTCGCGTCGGTCCTTCAGGCGGACGCGGATCAGCCAGGCCTCGCCGTGCGGGTCGGAATTGATCAGTTCGGGATTGTTCTGGAGTTTGGCATTGACCGCGGTGACCTCGCCCGTGACAGGCGAGAAAAGCTCCGAGACGGCTTTGACCGATTCAACTGTGCCGAACGACTCCAGGGCCGTGACCGCGTCGCCGGGCTTGGGAAGTTCGACGAAGACGATGTCGCCCAATTCCGACTGCGCGTGGTCGGTGATCCCGATCGTGCCGATGGACTCGTCCACGCGAATCCATTCGTGTTCCTTGGTGTAAAGCAGTTCGGGAGGATACATTTGAACCTGCGCTTTCCGCTCGCAGGCGCCGCGGCGCCGAAACTGTCCCGCGAGTCGAGTCTATTTGGGCCGTTTGTAAAAGGGCAAGGCTACCTGGCGGGCGCCGATCGCCTTGCCGCGGATATCAATTTGAAATTCGCGCCCCGGCTCGGCGCAATCGGGCGGCACGTAAGCCAGGCCGATGCTCTTTTTCAGGAAAGGGGCGGGTGAGCCGCTGGTCACGGTTCCCAATCTCCTGCCTTCCACCAGCACGTCGTAGCCGTCGCGCGCGATGCCGCGCTCGGTCATTTCAAACCCGATGAGTTTTTTTCGCAACCCCTTTTCGCGCTGCGCCGCCAGCGCGTCGCGGCCGACAAAATCCCCCTTGTCGAGTTTGCATACCCAACCGAGGTTCGCTTCGAGCAAAGTTGTCTCCTCGTCCAGCTCGTGGCCGTAAAGCGGGTAGGCCGCTTCCAGCCGCAGCGTGTTGCGCGCTCCCAGCCCGCACGGCATGAGCCCGTCCGGCTTGCCGGCCTCGAGCAGCCCGCTCCACACCGCCTCCGAGCGTTGCGGAGGAAAGTAAAACTCAAAACCGTCTTCGCCCGTGTAACCGGTCCGCGCCAGAATCCCGTTGACCCCGCAGCAAGCGGCCTCGACGAACCAGTAATAACGAAGCCGGTGAAGCTCGGCGTCCGTTACGCGCGCCAGAATCACGGCCGCGCGCGGACCCTGCAGCGCCAACTGCGAATACTGGCCGGAGACGTTGCGCACCTCGGCGCCGAAGCGGTTCGCGGCCGAAACCCATTCAAAATCCTTGTCGGTATTGGCGGCGTTGACGCAGAGAAAGTAGCTGTCGTCGGCCAGCCGGTGCACGACACAGTCATCAACTGTGGCGCCGTTGGGGAGCATCAGCGCGGAATATTGCGCCTGAAAAACCTTGAGCCGCGAGGCGTCGTTCGAGGTGATGTGCTGGAGCAGAGCCAGCGCGCCCGGGCCGCGCACTTCGATTTCGCCCATGTGGCTGACGTCAAAAAGCCCGGCGGCGTTTCGGACGGCCAGATGCTCCTGGGTGATGCCCGCATATTCGACGGGCATTTCCCAGCCGCCGAATTCCACCATGCGGGCGCCCGCAGCCTTGTGGACCTTATTGAGCGCCGTCCGCTTCAGCGCAACCCCAACCGGCGTGGCCAAACGCAACCTTTCGGGTGAAAAAGTTGATCCAAACCAGAAGAGCCAAACTAACATATCGCCGCGCGCAGGGTCAAGGCGGCGGACCGGCGGGTAGTGTCCTAGTTTGAAGGCATCCCGATTTTCTCAAGCATTTCCTCGATAGTCCAGACATGATCTGTAAGGCCCGCTTCCATAGCGGGAGTTACCCGCAGAGTCCTATGCACGCGGCAGAAATTGTAATGAGCCAAATAGAGGGCCACGGCAGCGGCATGATTTTCCACTTTCTTGCTGAAGGCGTTTGTCAGACGGGTGAATCTCCGAATCCCCATCCTCATGCTGAGATTGGAACGCTCGATAAAACTGGTAGAAATATGCTTCGGGTCGGGCCGGCCCATGACGGGCTTACGCTCGCAGGAAGTGCATACGGCAGGACTGTACCGAGTTTCCTCTTGCGCAGATTCATAGGTCTTGACGAGCATGGCGTAATCAATCTCTGAGCCAAACGCGCCTTCTACAGCCTCAAGGTACACTCTTAGGCCATCCGTAGTTAGTTGGATTCGATTCTTGAGCCGTCCGGCCAAATCCTCGATAAGAATTCTGGCGCTTGAGGCGTCACGATTGCCGACCGTGAAAGAGGGAATCAGTTTTGTATCAGCGTCAATCGCTGTCCATGTCCACACATCCCCAAAGCCAAATTTCCCTTGCTTCTCAGAGGGAACATTCCTTTGTTTGGCGTAGCAGAATGCCCAGACTTCATCGCACTGGACGCGCTTGCAGGAAAGGCCGTGAAACGTCTTGTCCTGATAATCGGCGCTCGCATATCCCGCTTCTACTTGGAGTTTGAGAACGGTATCTTTCGAGACTCCAAACATGCGGGAAGTGGCTCGAATGGAGTTGCCTTCCACTAGCGCCCCGATGATTTTGGCTTGTTTTTCTCGGCTCAGTCTGTTCATGGCGTCTCCTAATAAACGCCCATATTGTACGTAAGCGCTCACGTATATGTCAAGAACTATATTTCCCCTTTTTTCTTGTACTTACGAGACCGCTCACGTATATAACGGCGATTTCGCTTGACATTCAAGACCGCTCACGTATAATTACGATATGGCAAAACACCGGAAAAATCCGTATGCTGTGGCTTTGGGACGAAAAGGCGGCAAGAAAGGCGGCCCCGCAAGGGCAGCCGCCATGACCGCCGAAGAGCGCAGCGAGAGTGCACGGAAAGCCGTGCAAGCTCGCTGGGCTAAATCTAAAGCCGGGAAGGCGTCGTAAGGCGAGATTCAGCCGTTGGACTCGTGGCGGAGATCACGGCGCGACTTGCCTCACGGAACATGAGAGGTGTGGTGTCCTCAGAAGTGAGGATGCCATGCTTCAGCCAAAGAGTCAATACCCGATCCCCCGCGTATCAGTCGAGGGTCTATGGGCTTGCTTCAATCCGGCAGGATTTAGAAAGGGCTTTTTCTTGATTCTCAGGGGCTACATAGATGAAAGCTACAATCCGCGGATGTTTACTCTTTCCGCAATCTTGGCCAGCGGACTTGACTGGGCTTATTTCATCTCATCTTGGAAAAAAAATATAGATGCTAAGAACAAGGAACTTAGGAAGGAAGGCCGCAGACCGATATCAAGATTTCACGCCTCGGATTTCAGTAATCGTCGCGGAGAATTTGAAGGCTGGACACCTGATGAACAAACTTCATTTATGCAGGGATTGGTGCGTGTCTTTCACATTCCGAAGTGGATGTGGATAGTTGCTTATAGTGTGCCGCTTGACCTGCTCGCAAATGAATTCCCAGAGTACAAAAACAAAGTCGTTCAGTGGTCATACGCTCTTATGCTTAATTTCCTGATGCACGAAATGGCAGAGACTCTCAGGAAGGCCAAGAAAAAAGGGCCAATTCGCAAAGTGAGTGTCACATTATTTCACGATCGCAGTAGCTTCGACGGTCTCCTAGCGGATACATTCAATAGAGTCCTTTGTGACCCTGATTTTCAGGCAAGGGATTATTTCATCTCGATAGCTGCTTTGGGCTGGGAGGACTGTGTTCCCCTCCAGGCAGCCGATCTACTTGCCTACGAGCATCAGAAAGATGCCGACCGCAGGGCTAGCAATAGTAATCGAGAGCAACGCAAAAATCTGAGGGCACTTCTACATATTCATTCTCTTGGTGGCGGCACCATGAGATTTGATGCGGATTCAATCTACTTACTTAAACGCGGTCTCAATGCTCAGGCGCAGGGGCTTCGCTCTTACGAATCACTTCTTGGATTACCCGATAAGCCATCTGATTAGTATCTTCCCTGGGCTTTTTCTTAGCAAAATTCTTTGTCGTCTTGGGGCGCTTTTTCTTCGTCATGGCTCAAGTATGGCAGACCGTACCCCAGAGTCAAGACCCGAGAATCCAAACTAGGACACTACCGACCGGCGGGTTGATTTTGCCGCGAGGTTATTTGACAATGGGATGAGAGGCGGCCGGACCGTCAATTCGCAAGATCGAGGCATCTTGGCATGGCCTACAAAGAGTTTCGTTGCATCGTGTGTGATCAGACCGAAGAGAATTGCCATTGTCACCGGTATTGCGCGCTCTGCCAGTCGGACTACGGCGTCCGGCTTACCGAGGACGGGCAATACTACTGCGCCGACTGCCGCGAAGCGTGCGACTACAAGACGCAGGACCAAATGACGTGACCCTCGGCGCTGCGCCTCAGGGGCGGCCTGGTGCCGCACGCCCGCGAGCTTCCGTGTACTCCCGCATCCTGCTTGCCTGAATCTTATGCTCCAAAAGGAGGCGTGAGGAGGTTGCATTGATTTTCCCTCGGGGGGCTTGTACTATCGCTCCTGACGAAGGCGGCAGGCCGATCGTCACATGTCGCATTCCGGTTCTGAGGAAGCGGGCGGACTGCCATACCGATCGGCGCCGGATTGCCGGACCTGCTGCGGGCTGTGATAAGATACGGCAATGCAGGAGAAGTGATTGGTGGGTGAACCGGTTGTAGTTCACGGCGCCCCACCGTTGGAAGGTTTGCCGTGGCGATGAAACTGCACACCAGGATCTTGCCCAACGTCAGGATCATTGACTGCTCCGGCGACGTGGACCTCTATACCGCGTCGGATTTGCGCGACGTTCTGCTGACGGAGATGCGTTCGGGCACGCCGGGCGTGCTGATCAACATGACCGACGTTGCCTACATTGACAGTTCGGGGGTTGCCACGCTCGTCGAGGGCCTGCAACTCTCGCGCCAGACGAACACCAAATTCGCCCTCTTCGGCCTGCGGCCCAATGCGCGCTCTGTCCTGCAATTGGCCCGGCTGGACAAGGTCTTTGTGATGTTTGAGGACGAAGCTCAGGCGCTCCTGGGAATCCCCGCGGTTCATCCTTTCGGTGGTGTTTAGAATCTCAGGCTTATCCCGCCCGATCCGGGATCTCTCCAAGGAGAATTGCCGGCGGGCTTCGCGGCTAGGGGACCATCCATTTCAGAACATAGGCTTGCGCGAAGGCCAGCAAGCTTATTCCCAGCGCCAGCAGGATACTGTGCCAGAAAGTTGAGCGCAGCACGTCGCCTTCCCGGCCGACCAGTCCGACCGTCGTCACGCCCACCGCGATGTTTTGAGGAGAAATCATTTTGCCGGTTACCGCGCCGGACGAATTCGTGGCCGCAAGCAAAATGGGATTAACTCCAATCTGGTGCGCGGCGGCGACCTGCAAGTTGCCGAAGAGCAAATTGCTCGCCGTATCGCTGCCGCTCAGGAAACACGCCGTCCAGCCGAGAAAGCCGCTCACCAGCGGAAACACGCCGCCCAGCGCGGCCAGCGCAGCTCCAAGAGTGTAGGCCATTCCGGAATAGTTGTAGAGATAAGCCAGCGCCACAATCAGGCAGACGGTCAGCGCCGGCACTCGAATTTGCCGCAAGGTTTTGAGCCCCGAACTTAGCACCTGGGCCGGCCGCGCCCCCAAAACCAGCGCAGTCAGGAGGGTGGCTGCGAGCGCCGCTGTCCCCGCCGCCAGCGGCTCGAAGCTGTATAGGGCATCATAGGGCTTCTGATAAAGCGTGATGAACACTGCTCGGTGAAGGAACGGAACGGGAAAGACCAAATGGCCTCTTTGAAACAGCCTGAAGTACGACCAGGCCAACATCACACCCGAGAGTATGATCCACGGCGCCCAAGCCGCCAAAGCATCTCGAGTTGAAATCCTCGACGAAGCGGGCGACGGACGCTCGGAGGCGGCGTTTGGCGGCTTCCAGAAACGCAGAAACAACACAAGCGCGAACGTGGAGGCCAAGGCGGCGACGATGTCGGCAACGTACGGCCCCCAGAAGTTGGAGACTGCGAACTGCGCCAGCGCGAAACTTCCGCCGCCGACCAAGGCCGCGGGCCAGGTTTCCTTCCAGCCTTTGCGGCCCGCCACCACCAGCACCAGGTAAGAGGGAAGCACAAATGACAGGAAAGGAAGCTGGCGGCCCACCATGGCCGAGAGTTTCATCAGGTCCAGACCCGTCACACCCGCCAGCGCCACGATGGGAATTCCCAGAGCTCCGAAGGCCACCGGCGCGGTGTTGGCAATCAGCGAAACGGTGACAGCGCGCCGCGGCGTGAAGCCCAGGCCCATCAGCAGGAACGCTGCCACGGCCACCGGCGCGCCGAAGCCCGCTGTGCCTTCGAGCAAGGCGCCGAAGCAGAACGCCACCAGGATGGCCTGAATGCGCGCGTCGCCCGCGGCGTGCTCGGCCATCCAGGTGCGAAGCAGGTCGAAGTTGCCGATCTCAACCGAGAGATTGTAAAGCCACAGCGCCGCAAAGACGATCCACATGATCGGCCACAGGGCGTAAACGAACCCGTATGCCGCGCTCGCGAGCGCCAGCTTCAGTGGCATCCCCCAAACCAGCACTGCGAGGCCGCCGGCAGATGCGAGCCCCCAGGCGGCGGAAACGTATCCCGATTTCCGCAGCACACCCATGAGCACCAGCAGGATGGCGAGCGGCACGGCCGCGGCGAGCGCCGAGCCGAGCAACGAGTGCAAAGGATTGAGCGCCTGTGACCACAGTGTGCTCATGCTGTTCCTTGAGACGGCAGATCAGTGCGGCTATGGGATGTTCAGATACTCCGCGACTTCCTCCGCGGAAAAACCAACCGGTTCGGGTTCGAGAGAAATCGCCATGCCCGTGCGTTCAGCCACCGTGCGCCGCGCGTGGCCGGCAAGGCTCATCACGTCGTGAGCCGTGGCGCCGCCGAGATTCAAAAGCACCAGCGGCTGCGTCTCATTCACCTGGGCGTTGCCCAGCCGGAATCCTTTGAGACCGCAGATATCCATCAAAAAGGCGGTCGGGACCTTGATGGGGCCGGGCCCCACGTAGCGTCGGCGAATCTCCGCCAACCGCTCCTGCGCACGATGGGGGAAGTCTTTCTGAACGCGTTTTTGCAGCTTCTGGAATTCGGCCTCGCCCAGTTGCAGGTTCTTGAAAAAGGACCCGGCGTTGCCGCCCTTTTCTTCACGCGGGAAGGGAAATTTGCTGTCGCGCATGGCGATGATCGCCTTGCGAATCTCCGCCAGCGACGGCGACGAATTGCCGCGTTCCTCAAAGTAGGCCGCGACGTCGGGATAGCGAAGGTCCGGCTTGCCGAACTTCGAAAGTCGCAGGCTGATTCCGAGAATCGCGTAGCGATTCTTTTCGGTTGAATTGAAAATGCTGCGCCGGTAGCCCAGACCGCACCGCGCCGGGGGAAACTCGAGTATCTGACCGGTGGCCATGTCAAGGACTTCCGCTTGCGCCAGGCAATCGCTCAGTTGCGGCCCGTAGGCGCCGATGTTCTGGACCAGCGCCGCGCCGGCCTGGCCGGGGATGTGCGAGAGGTTTTCAATGCCCCACCAATGATGGTCCACGGCATGGCGAACAACATCGTCCCACTTTTCCGCGGCAGCGACGCGCAGCGTCGAGGACTTTTCATCCTCGCTCGCGACGGCAAGTCCGCGCTGGGCGGGATGAATCACCAGGCCGTCAAACCCGCGATCGCTGACCAGGATGTTGCTCCCGCCGCCCAGCACAAAGACGCGGAGATTCCGGCGGCGCGCGAAGTCGAGCGCCTCGCGAAATTCCTCGACGGTCTCCGCGCGCACAAAATACTTCGCCCGGCCGCCGATTTTGAAGGTCGTGTAGGGTTTCAGAGGCACGCCGCGCTGGATCTCAACCGTTGGCACAGGCAAGCAGCATAGCACGGCAGGGCCGCCGCCGGCAGGTCAGTGTACGCGACGCTCGCGCCCCTCCCAGTACTTGGCCCGCAGCTCTCTTTTGAGGATTTTTCCCGTGCCGCCTTTTGGCAGGCTGTCGAGGAACTCGACTGACTTGGGAATCTTGAATCCGCCGAGATGTTGACGGCAGTATTTGAGGATGTCGTCTTCGGTTGCATCTTCGCCGGGACGCGGCGTGACGATGGCCTTGGGCACCTCGCCCCACTTGTCATCGGGCACGGCAATCACCGCGCATTCGAGCACCGCGGGATGGCCGTAAATCACGCGCTCGATTTCCGCCGAGGCGATATTTTCGCCGCCGCTCAGAATCATATCCTTGGCGCGATCCACGATCAGGATGTAGCCTTCCTCGTCGATGACCGCGAGGTCGCCGGTGTGGAACCAGCCTCCGCGAATGGCGGCGGCCGTGGCTTCCGGCTGCTTCCAGTAGCCCGCCATCACTACGTCGCCGCGGACAACCACTTCTCCCACCTCTTTTTGATCGGGTTTGACGTCGCGGCCGTGCAGATCTACCACGCGAACTTCCGAGCCGGCAAGCGGCCAGCCGGCAGTGGCCTTGCGCCGGAGGTTCGATTCTTCGCTGTCGCCGGTGAGGTGATCCTTGACGTGGGCAATAGTGATCACGGGCGAAGTCTCCGTGAGGCCGTACCCGCCTTTGGCCACGCAACCGGGAATTTTCTCCTCCACCTGGCGGATCAAAGCCATGTTCGTAGGCGCGCCGCCCATGATGAGCGACCTGACGCTGCTCAGGTCATACTGCGAGAAGTTGCGATGATTGATCATCGCGATGACCATAGCCGGAACCATCTGCAAGTGAGTTGCGCGCTCGCGCTGGATAAGTTCGAGAAGGGCCGTGGGGTCGAACTTCCTCAGCATGACGTGGCGGCCGCCCGCCAGCGTGGTGATGTGCGGCGTTCCCCAACTGTTCACGTGGAACAAGGGAACGGTGTAGATGATCACCTGATCGTCGGCAGCTTGAGTTGCAAGCGCTGTGTAAAACGCGTGCAAATAAAGATTGCGGTGGGTGAGCATCACGCCCTTGGGATGGGCTGTAGTTCCGCTGGTGTAGAAAAGTTCCGCCACGGCATTCTCGTCAATCTCGCGGTAATCGAGTTCGCGCGGCTCAGCATCTGCCAGAAGCTCGTCGTAGGTTTTTGCGTGCGCCCAGGCGGGCTTCTCGCCTCGCAAAGCGATGAAGTGCTCGATGGATTTCACTGCGGGCCGCAGCGCTTCCACCAGCGGAATGAACTCGGGATCGAAAAAGAGCAGGCGCGGGGCGGCGTCGTTCAGGATGTAGCCCAGCTCCTCGCCGCTCAGCCGGATGTTGAGCGGCAGCAAAATGGCCTGCAACTGCGGCACGGCATAGTACGCCTCGAGCAATCGGTGGCAGTTGAAACTGAGATAAGCGACGCGATCTCCTTTGCCGAGCCCTAATCTCTTGAGCGCGTCCGAAAGCCGGTCGCATCGCTCGTTGAACTGCTTGAATGCGAAGCGGTGATCTTCGCACACCACTCCGATTTTGTTTCCGAAGACCTGCGCGGCGTGACGCTTCAGGCGGACGGGAGTCAGGGGCAGGATCATTCGAACCTCGTCAGGATTGATTTGCTGTCGCCCAGAGATGGATGCGAATATATCACAACGGCGGCTTTTCGCGGGTTGCGGAATCAACCATTCGATTCAGCCGGCGGCTCCAGTTTTCCGACAATAAACCAGTAAGCGATAAGTCCCGTAATCAGAATGGTCGGGCCGAGGATGAAGCCGGGGAGAAACGAACCGGTGCGCGCAACCAGGAAACCGGTGGCGATGGGCGCCAGGATGCCTCCGATGTTTCCGGCGAAGTTCTCGAAACCCGTCCAGACGCCAATATCGCTCGGAGGAGCGCAGGATTGAAGGATGACCAGCAGGTTTCCCGTGGCCAATCCCACCAACGAACCCCCGACAATCAGGGCGATGGCGGCGTTGGCGCTCGAAACACGCGCCGCGGGAATGAGCATCAGGCTGGTCAGGAAAGCTATGGTCACGATGCCCTTGCGCGTGCGGGTTTCGTCCCAGCCGCGGAGGATCAGCCGGTCGGCGATCCAGCCGCCGATGGGCTCGCAGACTCCGAAAACCAGGTAGGGCAGCGAGGCGTAAATTCCCGCGCGCAGAATTGTTAAATGACGGGACTCGACGAGATAGTCCGGCAGCCAGGTCAGCAGCAGGTACCAGTAGTAGTCGAAGCAGAAAAATCCGAGGCAAATACCGAGCAAGTTTCGGTTGCGCAGGAGTCCCAGCAGGGCGAGGTAGGTTGGCGCCTTCCGCTCGCGCTTGCGGCCCACGCCCAGCCACGCCAGGAGCGTCAGCACCGGAAACGCGAACATGGTCACCGAAAACGCCAGCGCAGCGACGAATTGGCGAAACGCGGGCTGGCCTTCCCGGGCGGCGCGCTGGCGAAGGGAATTGAGATTTCGCGGCAGGGTCTTGAGCCACGGGATCAGCCACAAGAGCGCCGTAAACCCGACCACGGCGAACGTCTTTCGCCAGCCCAGGTGCATGAGCAGCCAGGGAATCAGCAAGCCTTCCATGAAAAGTCCCGTGCGCGTGCCGAAATCAAAAATGCCGGAAGGCAGGCCGCGCTCTTCGTGCGAGAAGAGCAGGCTTACGATTTTGGTCCCGCCGGGAAGATAGATGGACTCGCCGATCCCCAACACGATTCGAAGGCCAAAGAGCACTGCCAGGCTGCCGGCGAATCCCGTCAATCCTTGCGCCAGTGACCAGAGCGCGAACGCCCCGGCGTACACCCAGCGCAAGTCCAGTCGGTCGGCGCACCAGCCGATGGGAATCTGCATGAGCGCGTACGACCAGAAAAAGGCGGAGAGGAGAAAGCCTTTGGCTTCCGGGCCGAGCCCGAGGTCGTGCGAAATCAGCGGCAAGGCAAAGGAAATGGTGGCGCGGTCGAAATAGTTGATCAGCGACGCCACAAAAAGAAGAAAGACGATGGTCCAGCGCCGCGCGTTGGAAACGCCGCTCGGCGAAGAATCAAATCGGAGATTCGAACCCGTAGTTGTGCCCACGCGCGATATCCCGCAATTTCAGGACTCGCGGCAGAATACCGTAATCTCCAGCGAGGTCAAGCGAAACGTGAAGGGTGCAGACCGCGCCTACGCTTTGGCGAGGGGCTCGATCTTGGGGATGATGAGGTGAACGAAAATCATCGCCAGCGGGTGCATCACGCCGGCAATGACGAAGAGCGGCACGTAAGAGTGGGTGAATTGAAGAATGTAGCCGGCCAGCGGTGCGATGATCGCTCCGCCGATCGCCCCGGCGCAGCCGCCGATTCCAACGACAGAGGCCACATCTTTCTTGGGGAAGATATCGGAGGTCAGGGTAAAGACATTGGCGGACCATCCCTGGTGGGCGGAGGTTGAGACCGAAATCAGCGCGATGGCGACCCAGGGGCTTTTGGCGAAAACCGCGATCACGCCGGCGGGCATGGAGAGCGCGCACACCAGCATGGCGATTTTGCGCCCGGCGTTCACCGACCAGCCGCGGCGAATCAGAAATCCCGAGAGCCAGCCGCCGAAGACGCTGCCGGGCACGGCGGCGAGAAAGGGTATCATCCCGAACCATTCCAGCTTGGCAATGGTGAAGCCGCGCGCTTCCACCAGATACTTGGGCAACCAAAAAATGTAGAACCACCAGATGGGATCGGTCATGAACTTCGCGAGGGTGAAGCCCCAGGCGGGCCGGATGAGGAGAATCTTCCTCCACGGAATTTTGGCTTCCTCTTCCTCGCCCCTTGCGGCGTCGAGCTTTTCGATGTAATCAAGCTCCGCTGGCTTCAGCCAGGGGTGAAAGCGGGGCAGGCGAAAGAGCGCCAACCAGGCCACCAGACAGATAAATCCCAGGGCCCCGGTTCCGATGAAAGCTTCCTTCCAGCCCCAGCGAAGATAGATCCAGCCCACGATCGGGTAGGCGATGACCGTGCCGATGTTAGTGCCGGAGTTGAAAATCCCCGTGGCCAGCGCGCGCTCGCGTTTGGGAAACCACTCGGCGACCGCCTTGATGGAAGCCGGAAAGTTGCCCGCCTCGCCCGCGCCCAGCATGAAGCGCGCGAAACCGAACGAAAGCACGCCGCGCGCCAGGGCGTGGCCCATCGCCGCCAGCGACCACCAGCCCATCGCCAGAGCGTAGCCTACGCGCGTCCCAAGCCAGTCAATGACGCCGCCCGAAACCAGCATCATGATGGCGTAGGCGACCATGAAGGCGTTGATGATCCAGCCGTAATCGCTTTCCGACCAGTGGAAAAGAACTTGCAGCTTCGGGGCGAGGATGGCGATGGTGCCGCGGTCAATGTAATTGACCGTGGAGCCGAAGAACAGCAGGCCGCAGATCCACCAGCGCAGATGAGGAAGGGTGAAAGAGGACGGGCCGCGCTCGGATTCTTCCTGGGGAGGTGGAGAATTCATCGTCAGTGGGCCGGCCTCGCGCTTTCGAGCGGCTTACCGTTCCCGGAAACGAGCGGCAGCACGTCGCCGCCGTGGCGAAGCACCGCGACCTTAGCATCCGGCCCTGCAATTTCAAAGGCCATTTTCAGGGCCTGTTGCGGCGAGCGCGCCGGCTCAAATCCGAGGTGCCCCTGGGTTTCGGGGTCGATGCCGGGGGAAACCATGATGCCGTGCGCTTTGTCGCGAATCACCCGGCCCACATGAACCAGGTGCGCGGCGGCCACCAGGTCCGTGATCATTTTCGATTCGACCATGCTGCGCACTTCGGCGTAGCCGTGGTAGCCAAGCTGTTCGACCTCGGGGTGTTCCTCCGAGACCCCGTGCGGGCAGGGAGTGACCAGAATCGCCACGCCGCCGCGCTTCACCGAAAGCTCGGACGAGTAAATGCCCTTGGCGGCCTGCCACAGGTCGTAGTCGGCGGGGTAGGATTCCGCGACGACGATATCGGCCGGTTGCGGCTGGCTGACGCCGTAAACCTTGGCGGACAACTCGGCGCCCGCGCGATGCGCCGCCACCGGGTCGCCCGCGACAACGTGGACGACGCGGTGGTTGGCGTCCATCACCACGTTGAGGATAAAGCGCAGTCCGGCTTTGGCCGCGATGCGCTCCACTTCCCCGCGGACGGGATTCTCCGCCACGCCCAGAATTTCGCGGCCCGGATAAAGCGCGCTCAGCCAGTGCGTGTGCCCGGTGATTTCCTTGCCGGAAACGCCCGGCTGCACGATGGTGGCGCCTCCGGTAAAGCCCATCACGCGGTGGGGAACGATTTGCCCGACCCCGATGACCAGGTCGGCTTGGCCCAGCATCCGATTGACGCGGATCGGCGTGCCATCGGCGGTTGAGCCGATCGCTTCAAGATTCGCTTCGTCCTTCCAGTGGTGGATTTCAACCGTGTGCTCGCGCGGAATGTGGGGACCGAGTTTGCGCTCGATTTCGGCCGGCGTCATGCGCGCGTGCGTGCCCGCCGCGATGAGAATCTTTACGTTCTTCTTCTGGACGCGGCGGCTCGCCAGCCGCTGGAAGAGCGGAGGCAGTACGGCGCCGGCAGGCGTCTGGCGCGTGATGTCGTCCACCAGCACCAGGATTCGAGTGGAAGCGGAAACCGCGCTTTCAATCGGAACACTGCCGAAAGGATGGTCCAGCGCTTTCTCGGTCAAATTCGAAACGGGGCCAGCGGGGTCCACGGTGCGCGGCACGAGCACCGCGAGAAGGTTCTTATCCGGGACTTCCAAAGGCGGGATCTCCGGATAAGAAAAAGGAATTCGCATAGGAGTTTTGACCGGCCCAGCGATTCTACGATGCAGGACCCGGCTTGTCTATTGTGAATGTCGCACGCAACACTCGCCGGCGGGCACCAGGCCCGAAAATAGAGGAACGCGGCGTCAGGCGTTCTTGACCCAAACGTGGCGCGGATCGTCAGCCCAGGCGCCATAGCGGCGCTCTTCGCCCGCGAGCACCCAGGTGTAATGGAGCTGGTACCCGGGCGCGGCCACAACGGGGTGATAGCCCTTGGGCAGTAGGACCGTGTCGCCGTCCTCGACGACGAAGACGCTGGAGAATCCCTCGGAATCGTCCGGCGCCGTGTAGGTCCAGATGAAACCGTAGCCCTGCGAGGGTTTGATGCGGAAGAAATAGATTTCCTCCAGCACCGCTTCCTGCGGAGGATTGGAGCGGTCGTGCTTGTGCGGCGGGTAGCTCGACCAGTTGCCCGGGGGGTTGAGCGTTTCGCCGGCGAGCAACCGCTCCGCGGCGACGTTGTTGTCCAGTGCGGAATAGACCTGGCGCTGCCAGTTGTCACGGCCGACGGTCTTGACGGTGACGCTTGCGTCGTGCAGCCATGTGGGCGCGATGGCGGCACGCGAGGGGGCGGTGAAGATCCCGGTATCCAGGGGCGAACGAGCCGTCAATGCATAGCTCGATTGCGGCGGGATGTAAACCATTTGCGGCGGGCCGGAGAAGACATCTGGCCGTCCGCCGACCTTGGTAAAGGTGTGAGTCTCGCCGTCCGGCGTTCGAATCGAAATCGAAGCCGTGCCGCCAAAGAAATCGAGCACGGCCTCTCGTTCGCCGCTTTGGGCAGAATGCTTTTCACCCTTGCCAAGCACTAACCGGGCGAAATCCAGAAACCGCAGGACGCCGGGCGAGACAATTTCCTGATAAGGGCCGTTTCGCAC
This sequence comes from Acidobacteriota bacterium, assembly GCA_024638215.1. GTDB lineage: Bacteria > Acidobacteriota > Terriglobia > UBA7540 > UBA7540 > JAHEKS01. Next base: position 16,390 of record JAHEKS010000030.1, read on the forward strand.
TGCTTTAATGTGGCGATTCATAACCGGCCTCCGCGCAAAAATAATCGCGCCTTCATTATACGGCGGAGGGCGGAACTGGAAACGCGTATTTGGCCTTGAAGAGGGAGAAAAGCGTCTGACTTGGTTGCCTTCCGAGTTCTTTACGGCTTCTTCAGGCTGCTGATCCTGGCCTCGAGAAAGGGAACCCAATACCACAGGTATGCCGGGTGGACGGTCTTGGCAAGCAGGAGAGCAGTCTCATACTCGCTCCGAGCTTCCCCGGTTTGCTTATCCAATTCAAGGTAATATCCCAGAGCATAATGGGAAAAGGGTTGCCGAGGCGCAAGCGCGACCCCTTGGCGCGCCTCCCGTAAGGCATCCTGGAGGTGTCCGCCCCTCTGCAGCTCCAGAGCGTGATTGGCGCGGCTCATCGCGCAAGCCAGGGTCATGTCGAATCTCCCCTGGTAGACCAGCACGGAGTCTCCCAGGTTGGCCGCGGGCCGCATCGGCTGGAACTGGCCATAAGGATTCAGCTCGCCGGGGCCGGTATAAGTTCCGTCCAGCTCCGTGGCGCTGATGAGCACCGTGCCCTCGTAAGTCTGGGGAACGACTTGCGCGGGCTTTCCCCACCACGTCGCAAAAGAATCGGGAAGCGGCTTGCACGGAATTCCGTAGTAGTCCGGGTCGGCGCTGCCGAAATAAGCCAACCAGCAATCGTGAATTTGATGTCGGGCGAGATAGTCGCGCACCGCCTTCAGGCTCTGGCCGTAATCCACGTTGGAATCGGAGAGCACGCGGTAAGTCCGGGAGGGGCCGCCCCAGGCTTCGTTGGAGTAGGCCATGTAATTCGGATAGGCACGAAGCGAGGACGCGGCGTGAAGAATGACCAATGCTCCGACGGCGTACGCCCAGCGGCGGTTCTGCCGGACGAGCGCCGCCCCCCCGGCCGCCGCCAGAAGCAGAAGAAAAGGATAAACGGGCAGAACGTGGCGCACGCCGACGTTGAGGCCTGAGGTCATGCTCACCGCCAGGTAGACCGCCGGCGGCACGGCCAGGAAGAGAACTTCGCGCCGGAATCTCGCGCCGCGAAGGGCCTTCGCGCAGGGGACAAGCAGAAGCAGTAACAGAAATCCGAGCGTTGATTTAATCAATAAGACAGCGGGAAAGTAGTACCAGCGGGCGGACGGGAAGAGCTTTCCGAAAATGAACGTGGGTCGCGGGCCGGCGGAGACGGTCAGGACATCCGCGAGGCCGTACAAGTAAGATTCCGGAAATAATTTGAAGCGGGCGAGGCCGAGGATCGCTGCGGCCTCGACGTGGTTTTTCAAGGGCGGATGGCCCTCGCCGTGGATGTATTCTGCGAGCGGAGGGGTCATTTCCAAAGGCGCGGGGCGGGCCCGGAAGCGGAATCCGTAAACCGACCACAACACCACCCAGGCCAAAACGCCGATCACCAGGAGTGAACCCGCCAGGCGCAACGCGCGGCGATGTGCCGGCGCGATGGGCACAGCTTCAGCAGGTGCGCCGGATGCGGGGCGGCGCTCGATCCACAATTCCGCAACGCACAGAAGCGCCAGAATTGGGAAGACGAGCAGCCCTGAGTGTTTGACGGCAAGGCAAATTCCGGTGGCCAGTCCGCACTCGACGAGCCGCAGCGCCGAGGGAGCCTTCACGAATCTGCAAAAAGCGTAAACCGCGGCGAGGAGCCCCAAGGACGCGGCGAGATCGGTATCAATCAACGAGCCGTGAGCCAGCAGGTTGGGCTCAAACACCGCCAGAACGGTGGCCAGCAACCCCGCGCCAAGGCCGAACATGCGGCTTCCCATTTCGAAGAGCAGCAGGACCAGCAGGAGCGTCAGGAGGGCCGCGGCCATCCGGCAGCGGAACAGCAGCGCGTCGGCATCGTTCGAGTAGAGAAACCTGCGGCCATCGAGAAAACCTTCTCGCTTGGAGGAACTCCTCGGCGCGGACGGAATCCGCGGCCGAAGAATCAGCAAGGGAACTGTCGCCAGCAGCTTGACCAGCGGCGGGTGCTCGGAGTTGAGGCCAAAGTCCGCGGCCTGCCAGTAGCGGTAGCCGGCCAGCATGTGGTAGGCCTCGTCCCAGGTTTGCGATTCCTCATGGGCGCAGCCTGCAAGCTCCGCCACGAGCACGGCGGCAAGGATGGTCACGGCGAAGCCGGCAATCCAAGCGCGGCGCCGGCGGGGCAGGGCCGAGTTTAGAGAGACGCGCAACTTGGCCCCTCCGTGGCACCACGGCTGAGAGCCGCGCAACCCCGCCCAAGATTGTTTAACAGTCCGTTAACAGCCCGGAGGTTGGGATTCATGCTCGAAGTTATCCGCGAAGATTTGTGTCCCCGGTGAAATATAATATCGTATGATGGATCGGGGCGCGCCCAATTGCGTTCCGAAGTTTCCACCACAAATTCGTGCCGGCGCGGGCGGCTGAGGCTAGCGAGGCCGGCAGCCATTCTGGGTTTGACGCTTATGGCAGACTCTCCCCCGTCACTCGCTCAGATCACGACGGCTGACGCAGCGCTCCGCGCCGGCTGGCAATTGCGGCGCATCCGCGAGCGCCTGAACCTGACCCTGCGCGCCGTGGAAGAGGCGACGCTGGAAATTGCCGATGCCGAGAATAATTCCGAGTACTTTGTTTCCGTCGCGCGCTTGAACCAGATTGAAAGCGACGGCTCGCTGCCGAGTATTTACAAGCTCTACAGCCTCGCCGTGGTTTTCCATCTTAAGCTGGAAGAAATTGCCGCGCTCTACGCTATCGAGGTCGGCCGGATGGACGAGCACCGGTCGCGGATTCCCTACACGCGGACGCACGTCCTGGCGCTCGAAGCCGGCGACCCCAGCCGGTCCATCCGCTTTCCCATCCGCTTCGACTCCGGCTTCAAGCCGGAAAAGACGGTGTTCATTTCGCGGCTGATCGAGGCCTGGGGCGAAGTGCCCGTCGCCCTGCTCGCCCATTTGGATCTGAAGAAGTACCGCTACGGGTACATCGGCTTGGAAGACCGGATGATGGCGCCGCTGCTCCGTCCCGGCTCCATCGTGCAGATTGACGACACGCGCCGCCGCATCGTCAACCAGGGATGGACGACGGAAGCCGGCCGCCCGATGTATTTCCTCGAGCTCCGCTACAGCTACGAGTGCTGCTGGTGCTTCCAGCGCGGGCACGAGGTGACCCTGGTGCCCCACCCGCTTTCACCTTGCGGGCCCAAGACGATTCGTATTCCCGATGAGGGCGACGTGCTAGGGCAGGTCGTTGGGGTCGCCATGCGGCTCGTACAGCAGGGCCCATAGATCCGTTTCGCGCAGCACCCTCAGCATCACCTTGATATTCTTGTCGAAGAGTTGGCGCGCCAGCGGATGACAGTCCGCCGGGGGCAGCACCTGGTAGGAGCGCAATCTGCTCCAGGTCTCTATCAGGCGCTTGCGGTCCTCACGAACGGATTGAAACATGGTGACGAGATCGCGAGTCTGCTCCTCGAGCGGCAGCGTCATCAAATCCTCGAAAATCCGGATGTGACACTCGTGCAGAGCCTTGTCCACGGCCGCGGCGGAGTAGCGCGTCTCGAGCCCATAGTGGTGATACCGGCCGGTGTTGTAGTCGCGCAGCGAAGCGAGATAGACCAGCTTGTTGAAATGGCCGGCCATCTCCGCCAGGGTTCGCGCTTCGAAGTCGCCGATGGCCTTGGCAATCTCGTCCTCCGGCGCGGCGGCTTGGGAATTGAGGTGGTCGCCGTTCATAGCACGTTTCCAATGCGGATGTAATCGCAGAAAAGAAGCCCTTGCATCGCCCCGGAATAGAATACCAGATTAGCACAAGTTGGGAGATTCCCCACAGGACAGAAAGACTCGCCATCCTGGCGGTCAAACAGGGCGGACGGGAACGTTTAGCGCCGTGCGGTTTTATTTCGGGAAGGAAAACTCCAGCTTGCGTCCTATCACAAACGAAGGTTTCTTCCGCTTGCGGATCAGGTTCTTGTTTTCTGAAAGCGCGGTGACCAGGATCGGCATGGCGATGGTCGAGTCGCAATGGACCGTGGCCATGTGGGCGTCGTGCGCGATCTTGCCCCAGCTTTGCGCTTCCTCGAAGGTGCAGCCGGAAAGCCCGCCCCAGTGCGGGGCGTCGGTCACCACCTGCATGGCGTATTTGTGCCCGGCGGTGGACTGGCGCATGAAAGCCGCGGTCACTTCGCTCTGCTGCACAAAATTCTTGGGCGTGCCGCCGCCGAAGTAGATCACGCCGCTGGCGGGTGACTCGCTCGCCAGGCGCGCGGTTTCCAGCACGTCGCCGATGATGTCGAAGGTGAAGTTGCCGCCCTTAATGAAGCGGTGTTCTGCGATGCCGATGCCGATGGAGGAGTCGGCGATGGCCGGGCAGTAGAGCGGCACCTTGGCCTTGGCTGCGGCGGTGACGATGCCGTCCTCCTTGGCGCGCTTGGCCATCTCCTTGCCGGCCAGGTAGAGAAATTCGCGCGTCGTATAGGGCCGCGAGTGATCAAGCGAGGCGGCGAAGCGGCCCAGCCAGGCGTCCTGCTCGCGGAATTCCTCTTCGTCGGCGAGCGTGTCGTACATGCGGTCAATCAGGTGCTCCTGCAACTGCACGTCGTCCACCGCCGGCGAGCACTGGAAATGGAACCGGCCGAGGGTTTCGTGCATGTCGTGGAAGAAATTCGCCCCCGTCGAAACCAGGCAGTCAATCAGCCGGTTCTTGATCATGTAAACGACCAGCCGGCGCATGCCCGCCGGCACCATCGCACCCGACATGCCCATCATGATCATCACGCGGTCGCCCAGCATCCTGCGCCATACCTGGTAAGCAGTGGCCAGGCTGCGCCCCTGGAACGAGATGCCCTGCATCTTCTCCAGCAGCGCCGCGACGTTCTTCTTGCCGTCAATTTCGAGCGGGTGGGTGGGGGTGGAAAGGATCTGGTCTTTGCGCATGCGTTCGTCCTTTGTCCGTGGTCCGTGGTCAGTCGTCCTGGCGTTTCAAATCAGTCTGCGATTCTGTCCCGGCACGGCTGCGTCGCCAGGCTGCAACGGACAACTGACCAAGGACAACGGATGGGTTAAACCTTACTTTCACCGAGAACCTATTCGCCAATTCCCAGCAAGATCGAGGCAGCAAGTACCGTGGTCCAGAGGCCTCTCTTGTCGCCGATGGCGGACTGGGTGACGTTCATGGTGCGCACGATTTTGTTGGAGATGCGGTAAATCTCTTTCTTTTCGTCCCAGCTACCCTCGGGGTCGAACTCGACTCCCAGGGTGGTGGCGAGCATTTCGGCCGCCAGTTCTTCCGCGTAATCGCCGGCGATTTCCTCCGTCTGGCCGAAGGAATGGTGCTCGGAAAGGTAGCCGAAGGTGTTGCGGTCGGCGGGCAGCGCCACGCCCACCGAGGCGGCGATCAGCCGGTGCGGCTCGCGCGTGGAGTTTTCGCTCATCACCACGAAAGTGACCTGGCCCGCTTTCAGCTCTTTAATGCCTTCGACGCGGGGAAGCATCTTGCAGCGCGGAGGAAAAATGCTCGACACGCGCACCAGGTTGCAGGAAGCGATGCCCGCCGAGCGCAGCGCCAGCTCGAAGCTGGTCAGCCGCTCGCGGTGTTTTCCGACGCCCTTGGTCAGGAACATCCTCTTGGGTACAAACATTGTGGACATGCCTTCACCCTCTGGCGCCACTGGTTCCGGGCCTGCCTTCGTTTCACCCGGAATACGTCAGCCGCAGCGCTGTAAGCGGAGAGATTTTGTAAGCTAACAAAAAGCTGAGAAAAGTGTCAACGGGATTTTGCGGTGGAGGCGGCTTGCGGGAAAAATTTCCCGCGCGCGCGGCCGCCCTGTGCCGGAAAGCGCCCGCGCGCCCGTCACCGAGGGGGGTGCAAACATCGCGCACGATGCGATGTATGCGGCTAATGATTCGCACGCATGCCGCAGGACAGGAGGTGTGCGCCGCCCGCGAACGCCTCTACTGGCCGGTGGAGATGCGGTCGGCCGAGCCATGTATCCATCGCTTGATGCTGCGCGCCACCGTTTTCACCGGCTCAGGCGTTGACTCCCGCAGCCTTTCATACCACGTAAAGCGCATGAGCAGTCTTCTGTTATATCCCTGCAGCCACCAACCGTCGCTCAAAGGATCAAAGATCGGAGCGCAAGTCCTCCTGAAAAAGGCGGTCCTCTCGATCACCTCCAACAAGTCAAACATATCGTCGCCTCTAAGGAACATGTAAAGATCGTGAACACTCCGAATGTGGATGTCGTCGATGACCAGTAGGGCCCTCTCCTCCAAAAGCGGGTAGACGTAGTAATACTCGAGGAAGGGGAAGGGGAAAGCGTGAGGCCCGTCCAGCAGTGCCGCCTGCAACCGGTGGCGCGCACGATAGAGCGGCAAGGTCTTTTGAGTTGGTCCTTCCACGAAGGAGGTAGAGGCCGCGTTAAAGAACGGGGAGGTCTTGACGTTTTGGATGCTGCCGCTCCCGCCGTCGAGAGCAAATACCACATGGTCGTCACTTAAGTGTGAAAAGAGGAGGGTCGTAACCCCCGATCCCGTTTCCAGAGAGTGGTGGACCGGTTGCGCACCGAGGAGGCGCACCAGCGCCTTCAGAACCCGCGGGGAGGCTAAGGGACCGGCCGTGTGCAGTGTCGGCGCAGCTCGGACGATACCTGCCAACAACCCTTCATCTAGGTACCGAGCGCCCATGCAATCCTCACGAAGAAGGTGTCAGACTGCCGTCCTGGAGGTCGACGGTCCTTCCGGTCGCCACCAGCGAACCAAGCCATGGGGGCTATCTATAACGACAGGGTCGCAAGCGGCGCCTATACTCCAACGTTCTAGGTCAGGATATCTGGCGCGCTTTAGTAACCGCCTGCATTATATCACCGCATAACCCGCCGGCCTGAAAAGAAACCTCTGACCCGCGGGAGGGTCACGTCCGGTTCCCCGCCGTCAAACGCTTTGTGATTGACCGCGGGTTACACCGACCGCCGGTTGGTCCACGGTCACGATACCACTGACCGCGGCTAACGCTTCGCCTGGCCGCAGGCGTGAGGATGCCGTGTTTTTTTCGATACGCATTCCGCCCTGTATTCATGCGGTTTTTGACAAGTACTTGACTAAATGTTGCGCGCGAGATATTGTGACCGGCCCTGAGTTCTGCGGCATTGATACAAACAGTTTATAGCGCCCAAAAATTCCGCTTATGGAGGATGCATGAACGCCAAGGAAGTTCTGGATTTTGCCGCCGCCCACAACGTCAAGATCCTGGATGTGCGGTTCACCGATTTGCCCGGGCTCTGGCATCACGTTTCGTTTCCCATTCACGAGCTGGACGAGAAATCGTTTGAAGACGGCTTCGGCATGGACGGCTCGAGCATTCGCGGCTGGGCCGCTATTCACGAAAGCGACATGCTGCTGGTGCCGGACCCGTCGTGGACCATGCTGGATCCTTTCACCGACGTGCCCACGCTGGTGATGATCGGCGACATCATTGACCCCATCACCAAGCAGCATTACCTGAAGGACCCGCGCCACGTGGCCAAGAAAGCCGAAGCCTACCTGGCCTACACGGGCATCGGCGACACGGCGTATTTCGGTGCCGAGGCCGAGTTCTTCATCTTCGACAACGTGCGCTTTGACCAGGCGCAGCAGCACGGCTACTACTACATTGACGCCGAGGAAGGCCGCTGGAATTCCGGCCGCGAGCACGACAACCTCGGCTACCGCCCGCGCTACAAGGAAGGCTATTTCCCGGTCCCGCCCACCGACCATTACCAGGACCTGCGCTCGGAGATGGTGATGACCATGGAGAAGGTGGGGATGGAAATCGAGTGCCACCACCACGAAGTGGCCACCGGCGGGCAGTGCGAAATTGACCAGCGCTTCAACCCGCTGGTCAAGTCGGCCGACTGGATGATGATTTACAAGTACGTCATCCGCAACGTGGCGCAGCAGTACGGCAAGACGGTGACCTTCATGCCCAAGCCGATCTATCAGGACAACGGCTCCGGCATGCACACCCACCAGAGCCTGTGGAAGGGCGGCAAGCCGCTCTTCGCGGGGGACAAGTACGCGGGCCTGAGCCAGACGGCGCTGTGGTACATCGGCGGGCTCCTCAAGCACGCTCCCGCGCTGGCGGCACTGATGGCCCCGACCACCAATTCCTACAAGCGGCTGGTGCCGGGCTTCGAGGCGCCGGTCAACCTGGCCTACTCGCGGCGCAATCGCAGCGCGGCGTGCCGCATCCCGATGTACTCGGCCAGTCCCAAGGCCAAGCGCGTCGAGTTCCGCCCGCCCGATCCTTCCTGCAATCCCTACCTGGCTTTTTCCAGCATGCTGATGGCCGGGCTGGACGGCGTCGAAAACAAGATTGATCCGGGCGAGCCGCTCGACAAGGACATCTACGATCTGGGTCCGGAGGAGATGAAGAAAGTTCCGTCGCTGCCCGGGTCGCTGGAAGAATCGCTGCGCGCGCTCGAAAAGGACCACGATTTCCTGGTCAAAGGCGACGTCTTCAGCGAAGAGCTGGTCGAAACCTGGATTGAATACAAGATGAAGAATGAGGTGCAGGCGGTCAATACCCGTCCGCACCCGTATGAGTTTAATTTGTATTACGATATTTAAGGACTGTAGCCGGAGGCCGGTTGTCGGTTGCCGGAGGTCGGTTGCTGGTAGCTGGTTGCTGGTTCTTGGTATCAGGGGCGGGCCCGTCGGCGGACGGATGCCCGCCCTTTGTTTTTCGGGCCGAGCCGCCGACACGTTTGGAGGCCGGGTTGGGGAACTCGCCGCTGCGCCACTTCAGCGTCCCCTCAACCAACTTTTTCCAGGAGCCGGAAATACTCATCCCGCGCGATCCCTGCCGTTTTCAGGTTGTTGCGAATGATCGAGACCGGGACCTGGTCATAGGTGGGAATGACGACGGGTCTAACGACACCGTCCTTCAGGTAGGAGCGGTGGCTGCCCTCCTGGCGAGCGAACCGGAATCCGGAGGCCAGGAAAACTCTTTCGAGGGATTTCCAATGAAGGGGTGTAATGCGCGGCATCCTCAGACCGCCACGGCCGTCGAATGCCGTTCCAGGATCACGGGGGGAGGAGCCTCCCAAACGCCATTCCGCTGCTCGTACCCACACTCGGCCAGGACTTCCGGAAGAGTTCCGTGGTCCTGAGCGGTCAGGAGAAACAGCCGGACAGCTTCGTCGAGCGCCTCACGAGCCGCTTCGGGTGAGACACCCGCGCTCATGACATCCAGACGCATCGCGTGCGCGACGAACTGGTTGCCTTCTTTCCAGATTTGCATCGTGTACTCGACTCGCATGGACCTATCCTAACACAGGAGCGCCCGGACTGCATTCGCGACAGCAGGCGGGCCTGATGCCCGCCCCTTTTTTCCGTAGCGGCGGCGTCCTCGCCGCCGCATTCCGGATTGCGGCGATGGGGAC
>JAHEKS010000266.1 GCA_024638215.1 Acidobacteriota bacterium
CGGCATAAACCGCGGCTTCATTGGTCTCCATAAATTCGTTCACCGCAATCGCGCCCGTCGAGCCCAGCCGGATGCCTGCTTCTTCAGCCAGTTTCACGCGCGGCCGCACGCCGGTCGCGAGCACGACGATGCACGTCTCGGCTTCGCCGCCTTCCCAGACGACGCGGCGCACGTGCGCCTGCCTGTCTCCCACCAGGGCGGTGATCGGCGCCGCTTTATGCAATCGCACGCCGTGCGCTTCGAGCTCTTTTTCGATGGGCGCCGCCATATCGTCGTCCACGGCTTCAAAGAGGCCCTTCGAGCGCTCGATCACCCTGACTTCGAGGCCGCGCGTCGCCAACGCCTCAGCCATTTCGAGACCAATGTATCCCGCGCCGACAATGGTCGCCCGCCGCGGCCGCGCGGACTCGAGGTGTTTCTTGAGCGCAAAGGCTGCCCCCAGGTCGTTGACGTGAAAAATTCCGCTGAGGTCTAGGCCCGGCACCGCGGGGCGCGCCGGCTCCGCGCCGGTTGAAATCACCAGATGGTCGTAATGAACTTCTTCCAGCCCGCCGCCGCGCGGAGCGACCGTCACGCGCCGCCGGCCGGGGGAAATCTCCGTGACCTCGTGCTGCGTGTGGACGTGAATGTTGCGGCGTGTGAGGAAAAACTCCGGCGAGTAAACGCGCAGCGCCTCGGCGTCGCTGACTTGGCCTGAAATGAAGTGGGGAAGGCCGCAGGCGGAATAGGAAATGTCCGGCCCTTTTTCGTAAACCAGAATCTCCAGGCGCGGGTTGACGCGCCGCGCGCGGCTGGCCGCCGCCAGCCCCGCCGCCACTGCACCGATTACCACAAGTCGTTCCGAGTTCATCGGATTTCTTCGGCTCGCGCTCAGATGTTTTGAGCACCCGGCATTCTACCCAAAATCACTGTCGAGGGGAAATCAGAAGCGAGATCGGCGCATCCGCCGGGCTGGGGCGCCCGGATGAGGGAAGGAGTCGGTCGCTCGGGGCGCCTTCGACGTGCCATCCCGGATTCGGGCGATCGTACCTGACGCCGGCGCGTTTGAATGACCGCTCAATCCAAAATCCCAAATCCAAAATCGTCTAGTGGATGTGCTTGACCTTTTTTTGCATGTAGTCCATCAGCAGATACTGGCCAAGCGTGTAAGGCGTGGTGAAATAAGCTTTGCCGCGGCAGATTTCCGTGACCTTCTGCACGAAGTTGATGAGGCCGTAATCGGAGGCGAGCATGAAGGTATTGATCAGAATTCCGTTGCGCCGGCAGCGCGCCACCTCGTGCAGCGTTTCCGAAACCACGAGCGGGTCGAGGCCGAAGGCGTTTTTGTAAATTCGCCCGTCCTCGAGCGTCAGCGCCGAGGGCTTGCCGTCGGTAATCATCACAATCTGGCGCATATCTTTTTTCTGGCGGGAAAGGATGCGCTGCGCGAGGCGCAGACCTTCGCGCGTGTTGGTGTAGTACGGGCCGACCTTGACGCGCGCCAGCTCCGGCAGCGGCAGCTCCTCCGCCGAATCGTGGAAAAGCACCAGGTGCAGGGAATCGCCGGGATATTGCGTGCGGATCAGGTGCGTCAGCGCCAGGGCCACGCGCTTGGCGGGCGTAAAGCGGTCCTCGCCGTAAAGAATCATGCTGTGCGAGCAGTCAAGCATCAGCACCGTGGCGCAGGAGCTTTGATATTCGCACTGGCGCACCTGCAGGTCCTTGTAATCGAGGTCGATCGGCACCTGTAGCCCGTTGCGCTGAATGGCCGAGAGAAGCGTGGCGTTGACGTCCAGGTTCATCGTGTCACCGAACTCGTAGCGGCGGCTCGCTCCCGAGGATTCGATGCCGGTCGCGTAATCGCGCGTGTCGTGGCGGCCGAAACTGGATTTGCCGAGCGAGCCGAGCAAGTCTTTGAGCGTCTTGAACCCGAGAAAATCGAGCGCCTTGTCGGTCAGCTCGAATTTCGCCTGGCCTTCGCGCTGCTCGCCCATCTGGCCGGGGCCGATTTCCTTGCGCTTGCCGTCCTGCGGCGGCTGTTCGATCGAGATGTAGCCCTCTTCCGCCAGCCGCTCCAAGAGCTTGTCAATCAGCTCGCGCAGCTCGGAATTCTGGTAGTTCTCGGCATTTTTCAGAAGTTGTTCCAGCAACTCCTGCGGGATCATTCCCTGGTTTTGCATGGCTTCGAGCAGAGCGCGGTGGAGGTTTTCCATCGTCTGCTCGGAAGCCATTTCATACCAGTTGTAATACTCACTATTGAAGCCGCTTTGCAGGAGGAAGTCCTGGAGCATTTGCAGCAGGTCTTCCGCGCTCAGGCCGTCAAAGGGGTCGGCAACGTATTTGGAATATTTGACGTACTTCATAAAGAAGAAGTCAGAAGCGAGGAGTCAGAAGTCAGAATCAGGTTTGCCTCCCGCTTTCCGTCCACTGCCTTCTGCCGACTGCTCACTGCTTGCTTTCAGTTGAGCGGTCGCCGCCGGTGTCCCAGCGGCCCGGGCTCCTCGGGCTCGGGGCGTTCCACCTGCCGCCGCTGCTCGACGTAATAGCCGAGCTCCTCATTGCGGCTAATTTTCTTCAGCGCGTAGAGCCCTTCGAGAATAAATTCGGCGCCCGAGACCAGCACCGCCGGGTCGTCCTTGGCCTTGATGCCGAGGGCCTGGGTCTTTTCGAACAGTCCCTGAATTTTCTTGAGCTGCGAACAAATCTCCGCCGTCGGCGCATCCTCGGGATATTTCAGGTTCCCGCCCAGCTCGAACCACTGGACGATCGAGTGCATGGGGACGTTGTCGAAATATTTCTTGAAGATGCGCGCGGTGGCCTGGCGGATGACGTCGCGCGCGACGTTATCGGCGCCGCGCAGCTCGCCCTCGTATTCAAGTTCGAGCTTGCCGGTCAGCGAAGGCAGCGCGGCGTAAACGTCGGAGAGCCGCGCGACGGCCATGGGCTCGCCGTTCGCCAAGGCGCGCCGCTCAGCGTTGGAGACGACGTTTTCAAGGCAGGTAATCGGCAGCCGCTGGCTGACGCCCGAGCGCTTGTCAATGCGCTTTTCCTGCCGCGCTTCGAAGGCGATGCTTTCGATGACCTCGGGCACGAACTTGGGGATCAGCAGGTGCTCGGAGCCGCCGCGCTCGGTCCACGCTTCCTGCGCGGTGATGGCCATCGCGTGCTCGAGCGTCACAGGATAATGCGTGCGGATTTCCGAGCCGATGCGGTCCTTGAGCGGCGTGATGATTTTGCCGCGCGCCGTGTAGTCCTCGGGGTTGGCAGTGAAAACCAGCTCGACATCGAGCGGCAGCCGTACGGGATAGCCTTTAATCTGCACGTCGCCTTCCTGCATGATGTTGAACAGGCCCACCTGAATTTTTCCCGCCAGGTCCGGCAGCTCGTTGATGGCGAAGATGCCGCGGTTAGCGCGGGGCAGCAGGCCGAAGTGAATCGTCAATTCACTCGAGAGCGCGTGGCCGCCGCGCGCCGCCTTGATGGGGTCGAGGTCGCCGATGATGTCGGCGATGGTGACGTCGGGCGTGGCGAGCTTTTCCACGTAGCGCTGCTCGCGCGGCAGGTATTCGATGGCCGTGGCGTCCTTGCACTCTCCCAGGCGCTCGACGCAAGCGCGGCAGATGGGCGCGAGCGGGTCGTCGTTGATCTCGCAGCCGGCGACGTAGGGGATTTCCTCGTCCAGCAGGCTGACCAGCGAGCGCAGGATACGGCTCTTGGCCTGGCCGCGCAGCCCCAGCAGGATGAAGTTGTGGCGCGCCAGGATGGCGTTCGCAATCTGCGGGATCACCGAATCGTCGAAGCCGATGATGCCGGGGAAAATGGTTTCGTGCGCGCCGAGCTTGCCGATCAAGTTCTGGCGCATCTCTTCCTTGACGCTGCGGCTGCGATAGCCGGATTTCTTCAGCTCGCCGAGTGTTCTAGGTTTTTGCATGCCGTTTGCCCTGGAAATCCATTATAGACGACGCGTCAACCCGGACTCAATCCGCGCCCACGCCCGGCCGGGCGTGAGGCGTCTCTTACATGCTATGATGCCGGGAATCTTCACCGGAGGTGCCTGTGGTTCCGCTCGAGACTCTTCGCGAACTTTACGCTTACAATTATTGGGCGCGCGACCGGCAATTGGAAGCTTGCGCTGCGCTCAGCCAGGAGCAGTTCCTGCGCCCCATGGGCTCGAGTTTTTCATCGGTGCGCGACACCCTTGCCCATGTGATGGGCGCCGAATGGATTTGGCTCGAGCGCTGGCGCGGCCGCTCGCCTCAGACGATGCCCGGCGTGCCAGAAGGTCTGCCTTTTCAAGAAACCCTGCGCCGGTGGCACGAGCAATTCGGGACAGTCGTGGCGCTTCGCGAGCGTTGGACAGGAATCGAGCTTGACCTGCGGGCGTACCTGGCCGGGCTTAACGACGCGGCGCTGGCGAGTCAACTGGTTTACACAAACATCCAGGGCCGGCAGTGGTCCTACCCGCTCTGGCGAACGCTGGTGCACGTCGTGAATCACGGCACCTATCACCGGGGGCAAGTGGCCGCGCTCCTGCGCCAGCTGGGCGCCGCTGCTCCGACGATTGACTTCCTGGTGGCGCACGACGCCGGCCTGCGCCTTTGAGCGCCTAGCCGCGCGGGCGCGCGTGGCCGTTGCCGCCCGCCTTGGCGCGGGCGCGCTGGATCTTGTCGAATTGCGGGATGAGCAGCTCGATGGCGCGGACGACCGCGGCCAAGCGCTCGGGCTCCCGGCGCATCGAGAGCAGGCGCTGCTTGAAGTCGAGGTCGAGCGGCAGCGGGGCGGCGATGCGGAAGGAGAGATGCCGGTAGGGACGGGGAAGGTGAATGGGGATTTCGGCGCTTTTACGCAGGCGCTGCAACATCTCCTGAAACAAGGTGATGGCGCGCGCCGCGTCCGGCTCGGCGGGGGTATCGGCGCCTTCGTCGTCGCCGAAATATTCGACCCCGCCGCGCAGGAAAGGTCGCCCCTGATCGGTATATAGGATTTCGAAGCGGCGGACGCCGACGGTGAAGATGTCCAGACGGCCGTCGGCGTACTTTTGTGTGACGTTGACGATCCTGGCCGTGCAGCCGGTGGTCCGCATTTCGTTTTCCTGCGCCAGCACCACGCCGAACTCCTGCTGGCCGGAGCCTTCCTCCTTGGCGCGCAGGCACTCGCCGATCATTTCCTTGTAGCGCTCCTCAAAGATGTGCAAGGGCAGAGGCTCTTCGGGCAGCAGAACGATTTCGAGAGGGAACAGCGGCAACAGCAGGTTATCCATGGACCGCTCTCAAGGCCGGAGCATCGCGCGCAGGGGCGATTATAGCATCGCAGGACTAAGGGAGAGGCAGGACGCCCAAATCTGAGGGCGTAAGGAGCGGGGAGCCGTCAGCGCTTTAGATACTTCATGCGCTGCCAGTGCCCGCCCCGCGTCGAGAGCTTGTCGGCAAGGTCGCGGAGCGCCTCGCGGGCGCCTTCGTGGCCGTCCGCTGCGGCCTCGTAAAGAAGATTCAGTCCGGTCGCCGCCGCTTCGTAATAGCGAAGCGCCTCGTTGTCGCCGGGCGGGGCAGGTTTGCGGCCCGGCTGCGGACGCGAGCCGCGGGGCTGCTGGGGGGCCGCTTCCAGTCCGAACAGCGAGCGGGTTTCCGCGTCGGAGCACAGCATGATGATTTTGAGCAGCCAGTCGCCGCGCGGGCAGGACTCGCCCGCCTCCCACCGCGCATAAGAGCGCAACTGCGCTCCGATGCGGCGCGCCATGGACTCCTGCGTCTCGTCGAGGGCCAGCCGGACCGCCCGAATCGCTTCCCCCAATGTCACTGCTTTGGTTTTCATTTAGCACTTGACATGACAATTACGTCATGCTATTTAAGTCATGTTCATTCTGAAGCCAACATTGTGGCCTGTCCGATGGGGAAACCTAACACAAATCCCCCGCAAAACAAAATCCCGTACGCGGTGGTGCTGATGCTGCGACTGGAGCGGGGGTCCGTGACGCGGATTGCGCGCGCGCTCCATCGAAGCCCCTCGCACGTCTCCAAGGTTCTCTCGGGAGCTCGAACGTCGGACCGGGTGCGCCGCGCCATTCTCCGTGAAGCCATGCAGGCGGCGCGCCGCCGCGGCGTGATGGCCACACTTCGCAACCTTTCCAAAGTCACGGAAATCTGAAGGGCCAATTTGCGGCTCGCCGCCGGGGCAGCACCCCGAGCTCCAGAGGCATTGCCGGGGGTGGCCTGATTCTTTCGCCCCTCGCGGCCGCACCACGAGCCGTGAGGGAGGTCCCATGCACCCGTTCACCGTGATTCTGTTCGCTGTTATTGGTGTGAGCGCGATTCTGCTGGTTGCCTGCCTGGTCCGGTCGGCGCTGTATCTCCGGCGGCTTCGAAAGCTGAATTCGCTCAGCGATGAAGATTTCCGGCGCGAGCTCTTCCGCCCGGGCAAAAAGTAGGTCTTCTCTTGCTGCTTTTCAGGGCAGGGTTTCCAGGTTTTGGCCGGCGTTCACTCCGAACCAAAGGATTCCGGCGATGAACGTGATCAGCGCGGCGAAATCGAGCGCGGGGGCCCATCCGAAGTGCGTGGCGATATAGGCGGTTAGAACG
>JAHEKS010000031.1 GCA_024638215.1 Acidobacteriota bacterium
CGTAGGCGCGAAAGATCGTGCGATTAATTTCAGAGGCCACGTAGCGCAAAACTTCGCGCGTCTGTTCGAGGTTTGACGATTGCGCGGCTTCGGCGAACGGCGGACTCGGCTTGCGCAGGATGCGGTCCACGGTGGAAAAACTCTTCCCCGCCAGGAACCACATGAACAGCGTCCAGCCGAGCCAGACGCCCAGGAGCGCGATCGCCAAGGTCTGAATCCGATTCATGGCTTCTTGACCCCATCCGCCCGCACGCGCGGGCTTTCAAGCCACCAGCGTTGCGGTCTTGCGCGGCGGGTTGAAAAAAGGCAGAGGCACGACGGTCACCGTCACCGTATGACGGACCGCCTCCACGGTGATTTCCATTTGCAGCGTGGTGCCTGGCGCGGCGTGCTCGCGGCCGACGCTCGCGAGCGCGATCATCTTCTTGAGCAGCGGGGACCAGGCCGTCGAAGTCGCCTTGCCCACCTGCTGGCCGGTGGAGTACACCGGCACCGCAACGCGAGACGCGATGCTCGGAGCCTGCGGCGCCAGCCCGATGCCCTCGTAGAGCCGTTCAACTTCGGGCCAATTGACCTCCAGACCCACCAGCCGGCGCTGCGGCCCGCCGTGCTGCTGCTCCGCGAGCAGCGCCCGCTGGCCGATGAACGGTTCTTTCTCCAGATGCACCAGCCTGCCGAGGTTGAGTTCGTAAGGCGAATACTTCTGCGATTCGATTAGCGCCGCCTTGCTCGAAATATAATCCACGTCCATCAGGAGCAAAGCGGCTTCGATGCGCGCTACGTCCATGGCGAGCATTCCCGTGGGACGCGCATCGAAAGCCCGGCCGGCTTCAACGACCGCATCCCAAACGTGCACTGCCTGGTCCCACGCAATCCAGATTTCGTAGCCGAGGTCACCGGTGTAGCCGGTGCGCGAAATATCCACCGGCACGCCGGCAATCTTGCCATGCGTCAAGCGGAAATACTTGAGCCCGCCAATATCCGCTTCGGCGACGCGCTGCATCAGCCGTCTGGAGGTTGGCCCTTGCACCGCTAGCGCCGCGGTTTTTTCAGAGATGTCCTCAATTTCGACGTCGAGTCCCAGAGCGTTCTGGTTAAACCAGCGGAAGTTGGGACCGTTGGCGGTCCAGCGAAAGGCGTTCTCGTCGAGGCGCGAAATCGTTCCGTCGTCAATCACTTTTCCCTGCTCGTCGCACCAGCAGCAATAAATGATCTGCCCCGCTCGCACTTTGTGGATATCGCGCGTGATGACGCGGTTCACCAGGCGCGTTGCGTCTTTGCCGGTGACGAGATATTTGTAGAGCGGCGTCACATCAATCAGCGCGGCGGCGTTGCGGATGGCGTTGTATTCGTGCTCGTGATGCACCTCGTAGACGCTGACCGTGTAGTACCCCGACCACTCGCGATAGTTCAGGCTGTGGCAGAGCGGGAACGTCCGCTCGTGAAACGCTGTCCCTACCGGCACAAATCACCTCCGCAACTGGAAATTCAGTTCGTGCGAATTATAGATGCGCGCCCGCTCGATTTACAACAATTCCAAAGATCAGCAAGTTCGTCCGCGGCGCAACTTCGGCCGCGCGAGGGCGCACCGGCCGGCACAACTTTCCAATCATTCTGCCTGCTGACAAACGGACTCGACAGGACTAGAATGGCGGGGCCTTCCGGCGGACGGCAAAAGGGAGATTAGCGCCGCCCGCCTCTCGAAGAAACTCGATGAACTCTCACTACGACGCTGTCGTCATCGGCGGCGGACACAACGGTTTGGTGAACGCCGCTTATCTGGCGCGCGCCGGGAAGAAAGTTCTGGTGCTCGAGCGCCGTTACGTCTTGGGCGGCGCGGCGGTGACGGAAGAAATCTTCCCCGGCTTCAAGTTCTCCGTCTGTTCCTACGTGGTCTCGCTCCTGCGGCCGGAAATCATTCGCGACCTCGACCTGCCGCGCCACGGCCTGGAGATTCTACCTCTCGACGGCACGTTCACGCCCATGCCGAACGGCGATTACCTCTGGCGCGTCAACGACCACGGCAAGACGCGGCGCGAAATCGCGCGCCATTCCAAACTCGACGCCGAGGCTTATGAGGAATTCGGCAAGGCGATGCTGGAGCTGTGCAAATTCGTCAAGCCCATCCTCAGCATGACTCCGCCCGATCCCAGGCGCCTCGCGTGGAGCGAGCTCTCGAAGCTCCTGTTCCTCGGCCGCCGCTTCCAGTCGCTGCCCGCGCAGGAGAAATACAACCAGGTCCAGTTAATGACCATGAGCGCGGCGGATTTTCTCGACCAGTGGTTTGAGACCGACGCGTTGAAAGCCACCATGTCGGCTTCGGGAATCATTGGCACGTTTCTCGGCGTGCGCTCGCCGGGCACGGCGTACGTCCTGCTCCACCACTACATGGGCGAGATTGACGGCGCTTTCCGTTCCTGGGGATTCGCGCGCGGCGGCACGGGGGCGATCTCGAACTCGATCGCCGACGCGGCGCGCGCGGCGGGAGCCGAAATCCGCACCAAGTCCCCCATCGCCCGCATTCTGGTCAAAGAGGGGCGCGCGCGCGGCGTGGCGCTGGAAGATGGCGATGAGATTTTCGCGGATGTCGTCTCCTCAAGCGTTGATCCCAATCTGACGTTCCTGAAAATGATCGAGCCGGGACAGCTGCCGGACGAATTCCTTGAGGAAGTGCGGCGCTACAAATTCCGCGGCTCGTCGGGCAAGGTCAACCTGGCGCTTGACGCCTTGCCCGATTTCAAGTGCCTGCCCGGCCCAGGCACACACTTGCGCGGCGCCATCTCCATTTCGCCTGCCGTCGAGTATATGGAGCGTGCCTACGACGACGCCAAGTACGGTGACTACTCGCGGCGGCCATATATTGACATCGTCATCCCGTCCCTCACTGACCCTTCAGTGGCGCCGCCCGGCAAGCACGTGATGTCGTGCTTCGTCCAGTACGCACCCTACAAATTGCGCGAAGGCACCTGGGACGAGAAGCGAGAGGCCTTTGGAGACAACGTGATTGATACGGTGGCCGAGTACGCGCCCAATCTCAAGAACATCATCCTCGGCCGGCAGGTGGTGACGCCGCTCGATATGGAGCGCGAGTTCGGGCTGACCGAGGGAAACATTTTCCAGGGCGAGCTTTCTCTCGAGCAATTGTTTTTCCTCCGGCCGGTGCCCGGCTGGGCGCAGTATCGAACGCCCATCCGCAACCTTTATATGTGCGGTTCCGCCACGCACCCGGGCGGCGGCATCATGGGCGCCTCCGGACGCCTAGCGGCGGTGGAGATTCTAAAGGATCACGGCGGCAAAGCCGACTGACTCATGTCCACGAAACGCGATGCCGTTATCATCGGCGGCGGCCACAACGGCCTGGTTACGGCCTTCTATCTGGCCAAGGCCGGACTCAAGCCTCTCGTCCTCGAACGGCGGCATGTCGTGGGCGGCGCGGCCGTCACCGAAGAATTCCATCCCGGCTTCAAATGCCCGGCGCTCGCGCACTCGACCGGCCCGTTGCGGCCGGAAATCGTCCGCGACATGCAGCTCGAGCGCCACGGCCTGGAAACGATCCCCTCGCAGGCGAGCGTCACCACGCTGGGCGACGACGGACAGGCGCTGGCGCTTTCGAGCGACATCGCAAAATCCTGCGCGGCGATTGCGGCGTTTTCCAAAAAGGATGCGGAGAAATTCGCGGAATTTCACCGCGTGCTCCAAAGCCTGGCGCAAGCGATCGGGCCGTTGATGAATGAGACGCCGCCTTCGATTGACGAACCGAGCAAAAGCGACCTGTGGAATCTGCTCAAGACCGGCCGGCGCATCCGCGGGCTGGGCGAGCGAGACATGTACCGGCTGATGCGCTGGGTGCCGATGCCCGTCGCGGACCTGGTGGGCGAATGGTTCGAATCGGAACTGCTCAGAGCAACAATCGCGGCGCGCGCCCTTTTTGGAACTTACCTCGGCACGGCGTCGCTCGGCTCGAGCGCCGTCCTGCTGCTCCGCGCCGCGAGCGATCCGCATCCGATCGGAAGCGCGCCGGTGCCGCGAGGCGGCGTGGGCGCGCTAACCCAGGCCCTGGCAGCGGCTGCTACGGCGGCGGGCGCGGAGATTCGGACCGGCGCGAACGTCGCAAGCATCGCGGTCGAAGATGGTGAGGCAAAAAGCGTCCTTCTGGCGAGCGGCGAGGAAATTTCCGCCGGCCTGATTGCCTCGAATGCCGACCCACGGCGGACTTTCCTCGGCCTGGTCGGCCCGACGCATCTCGACCCGAGTTTTGTCGTCAAGCTGCAGAACTACCGCTCGACGGGTTGCGTGGCCAAAGTGAACCTCGCGCTCGCCGGCCTGCCGGCGTTCATCGCGCTCAAATCAAGCGGCAACGGCAGTTCCGCGCTGGCCGGGCGCATCCACATCGGTCCCACGCTCGAATACTTGGAGCGCGCCTTCGACGACGCCAAGTACGGCGCGCTGTCGCGCCACCCGATTCTTGAAGTCGCCATTCCCTCGGTCGCGGACTCATCGCTTGCGCCGGCCGGCAAACATGTAATGTCGGTTTACGTCCAGTTCGCGCCTTACAAGCTGAAAACCGGCGACTGGAACTCGCAGCGCGAAGCGCTCGGGGATGCGGTCGTACAAACTCTGGCAAAGCACGCGCCGGATATTTCAAGTCTCATCCTCCACCGCCAGGTCATCACGCCGCTGGATTTGGAACAGACTTACGGCCTGACCGGCGGCCACATCTTCCACGGCGAGCTGTCGCTCGACCAACTCTTCACCATGCGCCCGCTGCTTGGCTGGGCGCGGTACCGCACTCCCATCCCCGGGCTGTACCTTTGCGGCTGCGGCACGCACCCGGGCGACGGTCTCACCGGCGCGAGCGGGCGCAACGCCGCGCGCGAGATCTTGAAGGACTGGAAGACTTCACGCATGGATTGACATCCGCGCGCAATCTCAAGCGCGTTCGGATGGGGCTCAGCTTGTTCTCGCAAGGCAGTAATCGGTCATTTCCCGTCTCTAGCGGCGATGCTCCCTCGCCGCCGTGGAAGGAAAGGGCGGAGACGCCCCGCTAAAGCGACCTGCAAACGGGCCCACTACTCGCAAGGCATTGCGCTCGTATTTGTCTATTTGCGGCAGTAGAATCCGGGCAGATAACCAGGCGGGTAACGAATAGCGCGAGGCACCGAGCCCGACGGCCGGGCGATCTTCCGCAAATATCCTTTTACCGAGCCTGTTTCCCGCCTTAGCAATGCCTGAACCTGCATCCCAGCTCGGCCTCTCTTCCCCGCCTGCTCCGGATCTTGTCGGCATGACGGTAGGGCGGTTCAGGATCCGCTCGCGCCTGGGGTCGGGGGGCATGGGCGAGGTTTACCTGGCGGAAGACACCAGCCTGAAGCGCTCGGTGGCGCTCAAGCGCATGGCGCCGCGGCTGCGTAACGACGAGCGCTATCGCCATCGTTTCATCAAGGAAGCTGAGCGGGCCTCCAGCCTCAATGACCACCGCATCGCCGGCATCTACGACGTGCTCGAGGTGCGCGACGAGACTTTCCTGGTGATGGAGTATGTCGAGGGCGTCACCCTGCGCCAGCGCCTGAAGGAACCTTTCGGCTGGAAGGAATTCCTCCCCGTGGCCATCGAGTGCGCGGAAGCGCTGGTGACGGCGCACGAGAAGAGCATTATCCACCGCGACATCAAGCCCGAAAACATCATGCTCACCGGGAAAGGCGGAATCAAAATCCTGGACTTTGGCGTGGCACGGCGCCTGCCGACTCATCGGCAGATCACCGCCAACGCGCCCACCGAAAGCGGCTCCACTGACACGGGATCGCTCAGCGGTACGCTCGCCTATATGGCGCCAGAAGTCCTCGTCGAGAAGGAATCCGATGAGCGCGCTGACCTTTTCTCGGTCGGCGTGGTGTTTTACGAAACACTGGCGGGGCGTCACCCATTTCTAGCCGGAAGCGTCATCGCCACCACCGACCGCATTTTGAATTCGCCCGCGGAACCCTTGCGGCATATCAAGCCAGAACTGCCTGTGGCGCTCGAGCAGATGATCAGCCGGCTGCTCGCTAAGGACCCCGCCGACAGATACCCGCACGCCGCGGAACTTGCCGCGGACCTGCATGCCCTGGAGCGCGGCGACGTCCCCAAGCGGCGCTGCTGCTGGTTATCGCCGTCCCCGCCGTCCGGCAGTATTTCAAGGGACGGGTGGCGTCGGGAGCCGCACCGCAGGAAAAGCACCTGGCGGTCCTACCCTTCACGGCGCTGGCCGGGGATGCAGACAGCTCGGCGTTTTCAAGCGGACTGGCGGAGACGGTCACGGCCCGGCTAGGGCAAGTGGCGGAAAGTCATGGGCTGGATGTGGTGCCCGCCTGCGAGGTGCGGACGCAACACGTGCGCAGCCTGGAAGAAGCGCGTCGCGAGTTCGGCGTCAACCTGGTGGTGGAAGGGAGCTTGCAGCGCTCAAAGGGACTGGTCCGCGTCAACTACGCCTTGGTGGATGCCGTGACGCGGCGTCAACTGCGCGCGGACACCGTCACCGCCTCCGCCGCAGATATCTTTGCCGTCGAAGACCGCGTTGTGGAGAGCGTGCTCAAAGATCTGGAGATCGCCCTCTCTCCGCAGGAAAGGCAAGTCCCGGTGGCCCGCGGCACGACGATGTCTTCCGCCTACGATTATTACCTGCAGGGCCGCGGATACCTTCAGGACTACCAGAAGCCCGAAAGCATCGAGCGAGCAATCGCGGTGTTCAGCCGGGCGCTGGAGATCGACCCACAGGACGCGCTGGCGCTGGCGGGGTTGGGCGAGGCGTATTGGAGAAAGTACGATGCCAGCAAAGATCGCTCTCTGGTCGCCAAGGGCCAGGCAGCTTGCGACCGGGCGATGCAGCTCAGTACGCAGTTCGCCGAACCCCATCTGTGCATGGCGACCTGGCTGAACGGCACCGGTAAATACGAGCGGGCGGTCAAGGAATTCCGTGAGACGCTTCGGCTCGAGCCGAACCGCGACGATGCTTACCGCGGCCTGGCTTCAGCTTACGAAAACCTCGGACAACTCGACGATGCCGAAGGGACTTATCGGCGCGCTATCGCCCTGAGCCCTGAGTACTGGGCCGGGTACAACGCGCTGGGGGGTTTCTATTTGACTCATGCGCAGTACCCCGAGGCCGCCGGAATGTTTGAGAAAGTCGTGAAGTTGGTCCCCGACAGCTCGGGTGGCTACAGCAATCTCTGCTTGGCCGAGCTGATGCGGGGGCGGTATGCCCAGGCGGTGGCGTCGTGCGAGCGCTCGATTGCCATCCGTCCTCGCGTGGCGGCGTATTCAAACCTTGCCACCGCGTTTTATTATCAGAAGCGATTCTCGGACGCGGCCACGACCTACGAGCAGGCGCTTCATTTCAATGACCGTGAGTACCTCGCCTGGGGCAACCTGGGCGACGCGAGCTCATGGGTCCCCGGCGAGGGGGCGCGTGCCCGCGAGGCCTATGGGCGCGCCATCGCGCTAGCCAACGAACAACTCCGCGTGAACCCGCGAGACGCGCGCACCCTCGGATACCTCGCCTGGTACCAAGCCGCCCTAGGCAATAAGCGCGCGGCGCTCACGACTGTCCGGCGCGCTCTCCGCATCGCGCCTCGCGATTCCGAACTCCTCTTCAACGTGGCCCTCGTTTACAACCAACTCGGGGACTCTGGGCAGGCCCTTTCCTGGCTGGAAAAATCTCGCGCGGCGGGCTTCTCTCTCACCGTCTTGCGCGACACACCGAATTTTGACCACTTACGCACCAATTCGCGGTTCCAACGGTTGCTCCAGGGAAAGTAATTTGGCTCTGAGGAGGAACAATGGAAACGAACTCCAAAACGAACTGGACAAGCCTGATTATTGCGTTCATAGGCGGAGGTATCGTGCTGGGAGGGCTCGTTTACTTCGCCAGACCCAAGCCGGCACCTGCACCATTGCCCAAACCCGCCGAGGTGGCTCCGCCCGCTAAGAGCGCAGCGTATACCTGCAAGGACGCAGAAGTTGCCTTCAGCCTCAGCAACCCTGATCTTGTCACCCCCGATCCCTTCGTGCTCTGTCAGGATCACGGGGATAAAGGCCACTACAAGCTGACCTGGAAAAAGGCTAAAGGCGAGCCCTCCAGCCTCAAGACATTCAAGGCGGAATTCACCCAGGGAACTCCCTTCGTGGACGGGGATGGGAATCCCGTGACGGTTTTCGAGTTGCCTGAACACAATGCTTCAGCGGCCACGGTCCACACCAAGGACCTGCACCTCAACGAGGGGCAGTTCGTCTATTACAAATACACCGTCACCGTGTGTTGTGACGCACAGAATCACTCCAAAACGCTGGACCCGGGAGGGATCTTCGTTCCATAGCGTATCGCGCCGGAAGAGAAAGCATCCCGGGACTCTTTTGGGGAGAACGCACGAAAGGTCCGCGTCGGCGCCCCGCTCGGGTTGCGGCATTCGTCAAAACCCGATATCCTTGTTTCGTCCCGCAAAATCGGAAATGGCGCAACCATGGACCGCGTTCTGATCCTGCACTATCACGAAATCTGGCTGAAGGGCGGCAACAAGAACTATTTCCTGAGCCGCCTGATCGCGGCGGTGAAGCGCGCCCTGGAAGGCTTGCCCGCTTCGAATCTGCGATTTGTTTCCGACCGCCTGGTTCTCGAGCCGCAGGATGAGGCCGCGATTCCCGCCATGCTTGAGCGCCTGAAGCGCGTGTTCGGCCTGGCGTATATCGCCCTGGCGCGTGCCGTTCCGGCGGAGCTGGAAGCGATGTCACGAGTGGCGCGCGAGCTGATGGAGGCCGCCAATCCGCAGACGTTTGCGGTGCGCGCGAAAATCGCCGCCCACGATTTCGATTTGAATTCGATGCAGCTGGAGCGCGCGCTGGGCCAAGCGATTCTCGACCACCTGCGCGCTCAGGGGAGCAAGGTCCGGGTCAGGCTGAACGGCCCGCAAGTCACCTGCCGGGTGGAAGTGGTGGCGGGGCAGGCGCTGCTTTACACGGAGCGCGTGGAGGGCGCGGGAGGGCTTCCCGCGGTGACCGGCGGGCGGCTGGTGGTGCTGCTTTCGGGCGGCTTCGATTCGGGCGTGGCGGCTTTCAAAATGATGCGGCGCGGCGCGCACCTCAGCTTCGTGCATTTCTTCAGCAATCCTTCCGAATCGCGCGGCTCGTCGCGTCCCGTCGTCGAGGAGATGCTCCGCGTCCTGACGCCGTATCAGTTCACGTCGCGGCTCTATCTGATTCCCTTCGAGCCGGTGCAGCGCCTTGTGGTGGCAGGAGCGCGCGAGAGTCTCCGCGTGCTGCTTTACCGCCGCCTGATGGCGCGCATGGCGCGTGAGATCGCCGGGGCGGAGCGCGCGCTGGGGCTGGTCACGGGCGACAGCGTTTCCCAGGTCGCCTCGCAGACTCTGCACAATCTCGCCGCCATCGATCACGGATTGGGCGTGCCCATGTACCGGCCGCTGGCGGGCGACGACAAGACGGAAATCGTGCGCCTGGCGCGGCAGATCGGAACCTACCAGATTTCCTGCGAGCCTTTCGAGGATTGCTGCCCGCGCTTCATGCCCCGCGCGCCCGCCATCTTCTCGAACCCGGCGGAGCTGGCCGAGGCGGAGTCTGCCTTGGACATCGAGGCGTTGGTGACGCTGGGGCTTGAGAACGCGCTCGTCCGCGACTTCAAATTCGAGGCCGGCGCCGTTTCCGAGCGCGAAGTGATCCCGCACCGTTATCAGAAGTTGCTGGCGCGCCGCCGGGCCCCGGCGCAGCCCGCTCCGCCCTCCGCCGTTTCCGCCAAGCTGTGAGTTCCTTGACGATTCCCCGGCGGCCTCTCTATAATTTTCGTGAAAGGAAAAACCAGGGTCATGAAGAAATCCGCGGCCATTTTTCTCCTAGCCGGCTTGCTTGCGCTGACCGTTTTTGCGCAGGAACCGAAGCCGCAAAGCTCGCCGGCCGGGAACTCCAAAAGCGCAACCGGCCAGCAAGCCGAACCCGTCACGACGATCAAGGTTCCGGTGAATCTGGTCAACGTCCTGTTCACCGTGACCGACAAGAAAAACCGGCTGGTGCTTGACCTCACCAGGGACGATTTCAAAGTCTTCGAAGACAAGAAGCCGCAGCGCATTACTTTCTTCAGCCGCGAGACCGACCTGCCGCTCCGCATCGGCATTCTGATTGACACCAGCAACAGCATTCGCGAGCGCCTGCGCTTTGAGCAGGAAGCGGCGATCGACTTCCTCACCACCACAATCAGGCCCGGCAAAGACATGGCCTTCTTGGTGGGATTCGACGTGACGCCGCAGTTGGTCCAGGACTACACCGACGACGTCAACAAACTGGCCGACGCCATCCGCGATCTGCAAGCGGGCGGCGGCACGGGACTTTACGACGCGATTTATTTTGCCAGCAAGGAGAAGATGCTCTACTTCCCGCCTCCCGAGCCTTACTTGCGCCGCGTGATGGTGGTGGTTTCCGACGGGCGTGACAACCAGAGCGAACACACGCGCGACGAAGCGCTGGCCATGGCCCAGCGAGGAGAAGTGACCATTTTCGCCATCAGCACCAACCGCACCGGCTTCGCGTCGCAAGGCGACAAGGTGCTGAAATACCTGGCGCAGGAAACCGGCGGCCAGGCTTTCTTTCCTTTCGCGGCCAGCGATGTGGCGGATGACTTCCGCCAGATCGCGCGCGAACTGCGCAGTCAGTACAGCCTTGCTTACACCTCCAGCAACACCGCCCACGACGGGACTTTCCGCAAGATTGCTGTGGATACCACCGAGAAGGGCTACCACGTCCGCGCCAAGTCCGGCTATTGGGCTCCGGGCAGCAACAACTAATATTTAATGTTCTTGGTAGGCCCTGCGACCCGCTGCGAATCGGATAGCCTGCAAATGGGGTTCGGAGGAGTTAAACCGCGCTCAGCTTCGCGCGGCGTAATAGCCGCGGCGCGCTTGCACCTTGTATCCGCGTTCATTAACCTTGACCTGGATTTTGCGGAACGCGCCGTCGCGTTTGGTGTTGGTGGGCGTGTAGCCGAGCAGATACTGCGTGCGTAATTCCTCCGCGATCTCCTGGAACGCTTCCGCGAGATCGCTTTCCCGGCTGGCGCGGATCACCGTGCCGCCCGTATCCTTGGACAGCCGGTTGAGCACCGAATCGCCGTCCGGCCCCGGCATCATGCCGTAGCTGAAGCGCCGGTCCACCACTTCGATGGAATAAACGATGACATCGGTATTCTGGGCCATCTGCAAGGCCTGATCGAGCGTTTCCTTGCTGCCCTCATCCACGCCATCCGTGAGCAGGATGATGACTTTCCTCCCGATCTCATTCTTCAAGATGTCGTGCGCAGCCAGATAGACAGCGTCATACAGGTGTGTTCCCCCGACCGAGACCCCCGGAAAAGTTCCCGGCAGCACACCGCCGCCGCCGTTGTTGATCTGGGTTTCGTCAATCGCCCGCTCCAGCCGGGAGACATCGCTGGTCAAGTCCTGGAGCAATTCGACTTCGAGATCAAAGTGCATCACAAACGCCAGGTCCTTGGGCCGAATCACTTGGCGGACGAAAGCTTTCGCTTCCTCCTGCTCCACCCCCAGCATGCGCTGTTCGCTGCCGCTTGTGTCCACCAGAATCCCCAGGGTGAGGGGCGTATCGGTCTCCCGCGAAAAGTAGCGGATCTGCTGCGGCGTGCCGTCCTCCGTCAGCTCGAAATCGCTCTTGTTGAGGTTGGGAATCAGGTGCCCCTTCTTGTCCTTCACGATGGCGAGCACGTTGACCACTTCGGTCCGGACCTTCAGGGTCGTGGTGGACTGGGCGGGAGCTTCCTACTGCGCTCGTGCCGCGGCCGCGGCCAGGAGCCCCAAAAGCAAGCAGGGAGCGAGCGCGCGTGCCACCGCTCCGTGCGATTGCCCATCTTTCGCTGCCTTGCTCCGCATCATCGAAGTGCTCTGCTCCTCCACCATTATGATGCAGAACTCGCGCGCCGCGCCGATTCATTTCCTCTCTTCACGCCGGCGATGGCAGGTGCCGCATTCATTTTCCCTCGCCTCGGCCGCGCACTTTCGGCCTGAAACGGTGTTGCGGAGGCATGGCGTTCACGCGCGAGAGCGGGATTTCGCGCCGCCGAACGGCCGAGAGTGGATTCTTCCCGGCAGGCGCCGCTTTTCCGGCTGAAGGAATTTCCCATTATCACATTCACTTTCCTCTTGACAAGAAACGAGCTAGTCACTATACATGAGTTTGAACACGCGCTCCGCCAGCACCCGCTGGCGCGAAACTTGAATCGAGTGAGAGGAGAAACAGAATGGCAGCGAAGAAGAAAGCCAAGAAAAAGAAGAGATAAGGTTCAGCGAAAAAGTTGAACGCGTCGGGGATGCAGCAATGCATCCCCGATTTTTTTTGCCCGCCTGAAGCATGACTGCACTCCCGATGCGATCCGAATCATTCCCTTTCATCGCGCTCCGGCGCGCTCAGGGCGCGCGGCGTCTCATCAATCGTCTGCAGTTCCGATAACTCTTCGCCCGTCGCGGCGCCCAGTTGCTTGAATTTCCTTGCGCCGGGCAGAACCCTCGACTCCAGCGAGCCCACCGCTTTGTTGTAATTGTCCGTGGCGCGCTGAAGCGAATCGCCCACGCCTTCCAGGTGCCCCAGGAAAGTCCGGATGCGATCGTAAAGGTCTTTGCCGAGTTCGCTGATCTCCTTGGCGTTGCGCGCCACTTGTTCCTGCCGCCAGCCGTAGGCCACGGCGTGCAACAGCGCGATGAGCGTGGTGGGGGTCGCCAGCACCACGTGTTTCTTCATGCCGTCTTCGATCAAGTCGCGATCCTGTTCCAGCGCGGCGCTGAAGAACGATTCGCCGGGAAGGAAGAGCACCACCAGTTCCAACTCCGGTCCGACCTGGTCCCAATAGCGGCGTTCGGCCAACTGGTTGAGGTGGGCGCGAACCAGGTCGCTGTGTCTCTCCAGCGCCGCTTTTCTCTCCGGTTCGGATTTTTCCGGGTCCACCGCTTCGATGAACGCCTGCAACGGAACCTTGGCATCCACGGCGATGCGCCGGTTGCCGGGCAGATTCACGATCATGTCCGGGCGCTGGCGT
Source organism: Acidobacteriota bacterium (assembly GCA_024638215.1). Taxonomy (GTDB): domain Bacteria; phylum Acidobacteriota; class Terriglobia; order UBA7540; family UBA7540; genus JAHEKS01. The sequence goes on from JAHEKS010000031.1 coordinate 13,076, forward strand.
CCCGCATCGGTCGAAAACGATTCCTGCTCGCTGAAGTCGCAGTGCTCCGACATCCCCGCCAATTCCGCCACGCGCCGCAGCGTGAGTTCGCCCCAGCGCCCGCGCGCCTTGAGCGGCGAGCTGAGGGCGCTGGCCAGGTGCGTGGTCTCTTCCTGAAGCTTTTGATTGGCGGTTCCGAGCGCGCGCAGTTGTTCGTCCAGCGTGCCGTACGCCTTTTGCCGCGCCTTCTCCATTTCCAGAATCTGTCTCTCGTACCGTTCCACGGCTTCGCGCAACGGGCTCACCACTCCTTCGATGGCTTTCTGTCGGGTTTCGAGATCGCCCTTCGCCTGCGCCTGGATGGTTTCGAAAGTGCTCTTGGCCAGCTCGATGAAAGCCTGGTTGTTGCTCTTCAGCGCTTCCGAAGCCAGCGCGTTGAAGGCGTCGCTCAATTCCTGCCGCGCTTCTTCGAGGAGTTTCTTTTCCTCGGCCAGCTTGGTTTGAGTTTCGGCCAGCCTCGCTTCGGCTCCGGAGCGCAGTTCGCCTTCCGCTTTGATTTTCGACTGCAGGTCCTCCAGGCTCTTGCGCTGGGCGTCAATCTGCGTGCGCAACTCCGCCACAGCGCTCTCCGCGGCCCGCGTTCTTCCTTCCGCTTCCGTGCGAAGGCCGGCGGCTCTCCAGCTTGCCCACATCCAGCCGAGCAGCGCGCCGAGAACAAGCCCGGCGGCAAATATCACCCACGTATTCATAAACGTTCTCCTTCACTCTCCAGGCGAAGCGGAATCTCGCTTCTGACTCATCGCCCTCAGAACTCCTCTTCGTGCGCGGGGCAGATGGGAACGAAATCGCAAAATTTGCAGACGAAGCCCGGCGTGGGAGGAAAGAGCAGGCGGCGAATCTCCGCCGCCACCTCGCTCACCTGGCGCCGGACTTCTTCCAGGTCTTTCTCCGTCCGCACGCTCGAGACCGCCTGGTTGTTGGTCAGGTTGTAAAAAGTCAGCCGCTCGGGCTCGAGCCTCAGGTGATGCCGCGCCGCCAGGGCGTAAACCGAAAGTTGCAGGCTCTTGTCGGCGTCCTTTTGCGAGCGCGGCTTGCCAGTCTTGTAGTCCACCAGTTCGACCGGCGGCCGCCGCGCCGGGGCAACGCCTCTTTCTCCTGCGAGCAACCCCAGCGGATTAATCTGGTCTATTCTTCCCTCCAGAACCACATCGTCCAGGTCGAGCGCAAAGTGCTGTTCCATCTTCACGCCGTCGGCGGCGACCGGGCGCGCGTTCTGGTCTTCCACAAAGCGCCGCAATTGCTCGGTGCCCGCTTTCTTGTAAGTCTGTTCCTGGTAGGAATCCTCGAACCCTGCGCCTTTCCACGAGGCCTGAAAGAACGCTTCGACTTCCGCGAACTCTGGAACAGTGGTTCGGCGCAGCTTGAAATAATGCCGCACGCAGGAATGCATGATGTTGCCGAAGGTGAGCGCCGGCTGCGGGCCGGTGGGAATCTTGAGAAAGTGATTGAATTTGAATTTGAGCGGGCAGCTCAGGTAGTCCTCGATCGCGGTCGCGCTCAGTCGCAGCTTGCCGTCTGAATCAAGCGCGGGCGGACGCGCCGCCCACTCCGCGAGCGGCGGATAGACGCAGCCCGAGTCCACCGGCTCTTCGAACAAGCCCCGCTGCCGTGCGGCTTGGGTCGCGGCGCGCGGACGCGCTGGGGCAGTCGCCTTCTGTTGCTCTGGCGGAAGATCGGGGACTTCGATTCGCTCGATGTCGCGCGCGCGGACGGCGGGGTCGGAAAGCAGATCGTCCACAAACACCGAAGGCTTCCGGCCGTGCTTGCCGACGCTTGAGACGTAGAGCCGCTGCTCCGCGCGCGTGGTGGCCACGTAAAACAGCCGGCGCTCTTCCTGAAGATGAATGTCCGGCGGCGGCTCCGGGCCCTTCCTCAGTTCATCGGGAAATTCGATCACCGGTTTCTGCTCCGGGTGCGGGAAGCGGCGCGGCGAAACGCTCAAAATGAAGACCACCGGAAATTCCAGACCCTTCGCCGCGTGGACGGTCATCATTTGAATCGCGCCCGAAGCTTCGGCGGGTTCGGGAGCTTCGATCTTCCCGCCCGCCTCGACGAAGTATTGGAAGTATTCCATGAATTCCGCCAGGCGCCGCGTCTCGCTTTTCTTTTCCCATTCGGCCAGGAAATTGCGGAAAGCGTTGACGTAGGCCTGGTCGGGATCGCTCGGCAAGAAAGTTAGGCCAAGCCGCGCGACCAGTTCGTCAAAGAGGCTCGCGACCGGCGCCCGCCCGGCGAAGTGCTTCAAGTCTCCCAGCATCTTCTTGAGTTCAGGCCAGCCGGTGGACTTGACCTCGCTCGCGAAGAGAGCCTGCTCGCGCGTCAACAGCGCGTCGTAGAGCGAACTGCGGCTCTTCGCCGCATCGCGTCGAACCTCGAACGCCAGTTCCTCCGGGAAGCGCCAGGCGGTCGAGACTAGCACGCGCGTCAGGCTGATGTTGTCGTGCGGTGAATCCACCAGGCGCAGATACGCCACCAGGTCGCGGATGATCACCGTGGAGAGAACCGACAGGCCGCGAATCGCGAAAGGCATCTTGCGGCGGCGGAATTCCTCGACCAGCAGATCGCGATGCGTGTGCGCGCGGTAAAGTACGGCGACGTCGCCCAGCTTGATTCCGCGCGAGGCCAAGCGCGCGATTTCCTCCGCCACCCAGAAGGCTTCGCGGCGCGGCTCGGAGGATTGCATGACGTAAACTGGTTGCCCTTCCTCTTTCTCCGACTTGAGCTTCGGCTTTTGCACGTGGCGATCGTTCTTGGCAATCACCACGTCGGCGGCGCGCAGGATTTTCCGGGTCGAGCGGTAATTCCGGCTGAGGTAGATCGTCTGGTGGCCGGGAAAAGTCTGGCCGAACATCTTGAACGCCCCGTGCGCGGCGCCACGAAAGCGGTAGATCGCCTGATCATCGTCACCCACGGCGGTGATGTTGAAGGGCGGCGCGACGAGGCGACGCAGAAGTTCGACCTGGGCAAAATTCGTGTCTTGGAATTCGTCCACCAGAACGTAGCGGAATCGCGCGCGGTAGCGGCCCAGCACATCGGGCTCGCGGTCGAAGAGCCGGACCGCTTCGGGGATGACGCTGCCCAGGCTCGACCGGCCGGCCGCTTCGAGCAGTTGGCGGCTGGCGCGAAAGACGCGCGCCAGTTCCTGCTTCTTTCCCGTTTCTTGTTCAAGACGCGCGCGTTCGGCGGGATCTGCAGACCGCGCCTGGCGAGCCAGGTCCTTGACCGATTTCTGAACGAAGCCATCAAATTCTTCCGGCTCAATCAGTTCGTCCTGGCAGCGCGAAAAGAAATCGTTCAGGTCGTGCAGGAACGCGCCCGGCTCGGCAAGCTTCTGATAGAACTCCAGGCCCAGTTGCTCCATCCGCCGACGCAGAAAAATCCACACATCCACTTTATCGAGGAGTTGCCGGTCGAAGTGCCGCTCGCGCAGCACGTGGTAGCAGAAGGCGTGAAAAGTCGAGATGAACGGCGCCGTCTCCAGCGCCGGAAGGCTCTCGCGCACGCGGCGCTTCATTTCGCCGGCCGCCTTGTCGGTGAAGGTGAGCGCCAGGATGTTTTCGGGCTGGAGGTGCGGGACGCTTTCGAGCAGGTGGACGATGCGCTCGGTGATGACGCGCGTCTTTCCGCTGCCCGGCCCGGCAATCACCAGCAACGGCCCCGTGCCATGCTCGACCGCCTGCCGTTGTTCGGGGTTGAGTTTGATCATCGCCTTGATGGGAACATTATTCGCGAACCTTCGCGCCCGCGCAAGCGCGACATCTTGACCTGTGCCGCCGCGGTCCCGGTAGATTTCATTTTCGATGGGCATATAATGGCCGAGGGGGACAGCATGAAAGAAGTCGTCATTATCAGCGCGGTTCGAACCGCCATTGGAAAATTTCAGGGAAGTCTTGCGCCATTTTCAGCGGTGGATCTCGGGGCTTGCGTGGTGCGCGAGGCGGTGAAGCGCGCCGCGATCGAGCCCACACAGGTGGACGAGATCATCATGGGCAATGTGGTCTCGGCGGGCCTGGGACAGAATCCCGCGCGGCAAGCGGGATTGAAGGGCGGCCTCGACCACCACGTGGCGGCGATGACCGTCAACAAAGTTTGTGGCTCGGGCTTGAAGGCGGTGGCACTAGCGGCGCAAGGCATTCAAACCGACAACTCGAATATCGTGGTTGCGGGCGGCATGGAATCCATGACCAACTCCCCTTATCTTCTGCCGCAGCTTCGCGCCGGCGCGCGGCTTGGGCACGGCAAGGTGCTCGACGCGATGATTCAGGACGGCCTCTGGGACGCCTTCGAGGACTACCACATGGGCATCACGGCGGAACTGGTGGCGGAGAAATACAAAATCTCGCGCGAGCAGCAGGACCGCTTTGCTGTCGAAAGCCACCGCCGCGCCATTGACGCCATCAAGAACGGCCGCTTCAAGGAACAGATTGTTCCCGTCGCCGTGCCGCAGAGAAAAGGCGAGCCGATTATGTTCGAGATTGACGAATCGCCGCGCGGCGATACGACGCTCGAAGCGCTGGCGCGCCTGAAGCCCGCGTTCAAGAAAGACGGCACGGTGACCGCCGGCAACGCTCCCGGCACCAACGACGGTGCGGCGGCACTGGTGGTGACGTCGGCGGAGACGGCGGCAACGCTCGGCAAGAAACCGCTGGCGCGCATCGTGGGCCAAGCGGTGAGCGGCGTCGAGCCCAAGTGGGTGATGATGGCGCCGGTCGAGGCCGTCCAATCGCTCCTAAAGAAAATTGGATGGAAGCTCGAAGACGTTGAACTCTTCGAGCTGAATGAAGCATTCTCGGTGCAAGCGCTCGCCGTCATGCAGAAGCTTGGCCTCGACCCGGCCAAAACCAACGTCAATGGCGGCGCGGTGGCGCTTGGCCATCCCATCGGCGCCTCGGGCGCGCGCATTCTGGTGACGCTCCTGTATGAAATGGCTCGGCGGAATTTGAACCGCGGCATCGCGGCGCTGTGCCTAGGCGGAGGAAACGCCGTCGCCTTAGCAACTGAGCGATTTGACGATTAAGTAATTTGGCGATTTTGTGATTAGTTCATTTAGCGATCTTGTGATTTAGCGATTTAAGACCCTAAAGAGGCGCTGTGCCGGAATTTCAAAGCCTGGGCGCAAGCAAGCCTGAGGAACTGCGAGAGAGGACGAAAGAGTTCGCAGTTCGCGTTGTGAAGATGTTTCGTACGCTGCCGCGTTCGGAAGACGCGCGAATCCTCGGAAAGCAGGTCTTGCGGTCTGGAACATCGGTGGCGGCGAATTACCGGGCCGTTTGCCGCTCGCGCTCTCGCGCTGACTTCATTTCGAAGCTGGCTGTCGTCACGGAAGAGACCGACGAAACCATTTTCTGGCTCGAGCTGTTGGTTGACACAGGGATTGTGCCGAAGGTGAAAATGCAAAATCTCTTATCAGAGGCCAACGAGTTGGTTAGAATCTTCGGCGCTTCTCTTCGCACGGTAAGGTCAAAATGAGGTAAGGAAAGCGCGGCAGCCCGGCAGGAGTCTTAAATCACTAAATCGCTAAATCACCAAATCGCTAAATGGATGGACTCATGCAAACAATCAAAACTGTTGGAGTCGTCGGTGCGGGCACGATGGGCCACGGGATCGCCCAGGTGCTGGTGAAGAACGGCATCCCGACAACGCTGTGCGACGTGTCGGACGTGATTCTCGCGCGCGCGGCAGACAAAATCTCGAAAGGGCTCGGCCGCGACGTCGAGAAAGGCCGCATGACAGCCGAGGAGAAGGAAAAGGCGCTGGCGAGGTTGAAGACCGCGACTGACCTTGCCGCGCTTGGCGATGCCGACCTGGTGATCGAAGCCGTCCTGGAAAAGTTCGCGGTCAAAGCGGAAGTCTTTCGACCGCTCGAAGCGGGCCCGCTGGGGAAGCGGCCCGAAGTCATCTTCGCTTCCAACACTTCCGCCATTTCAATCACGCGCCTGGCAGCGGTGACGAAGCGTCCGGCGCGCTTTGTGGGCCTGCACTTTTTCAATCCGGTCCCGGTGATGGCATTGGTCGAAGTCGTCGCAGGGCTCGAAACTTCGCCGGAAACCGTGGAGACGGTCGTTGCGCTGGCCACGCAGCTTGGCAAGACGCCCGTGCGCGCCCAGGATTTTCCCGGCTTCGTCTCCAACCGCGTCCTGATGCCGATGATCAACGAGGCGGTCTTCGCGTTGATGGAAGGCGTGGCCGAGTCGAAGGGCATTGACGACGTGATGAAGCTCGGCATGCGGCATCCCATGGGCCCGCTGGAGCTTGCGGACTTCATCGGCTTGGATGTATGTTTAGACATCATGAAAGTGCTTTACGAGGGCTTCCATGATTCGAAATACCGGCCCTGCCCGCTGCTCGAGCGAATGGTGGCCGCCGGGAGATTAGGCAGGAAGTCCGGCCGAGGCTTCTACGATTATTCTCAGGTATAATCGGCGCAGCAGTTTCACACAAACGGGATGTTATTGGCCCGCACCGGATTTGGCGTGGCCGATGATAGCGTGGAGTAATCCCGGGACAAGGAATTCCAATGCCTGAAGACCGAACGGAAAAGAACAAGGCGATTGACCTGGCGCTCGTGCAGATCGAGAAGCAATTCGGCAAGGGCTCGATCATGCGGCTGGGGGCGAAAGGGCCGCTGGTGGCGGTGGACGTGATCTCGACGGGCTCGCTCGCTCTGGACGCGGCACTGGGCGTGGGCGGAATGCCGCGCGGAAGGGTGGTGGAGATTTTCGGGCCGGAAGCGAGCGGCAAGACGACGCTCGCCCTGCACGTGGTGGCGGAAGCGCAGAAGCGCGGCGGGATGGCGGCCTTTGTGGATGCCGAACATGCCCTCGACGCCGCTTACGCCAAGCGCTTGGGCGTGGACATTGACAACCTGCTGGTCTCGCAGCCGGATTACGGCGAGCAGGCGCTCGAAATCGCCGAGGCCCTGGTGCGCTCGAACGCCGTGGACGTGCTGGTGATTGACTCGGTGGCGGCGCTCGTCCCCAAGGCCGAGCTCGACGGCGACATGGGCGATTCCCTGCCCGGCCTGCAAGCGCGCCTGATGTCGCAGGCCATGCGCAAGCTGACCGGGCTCATCTCCAAATCCAAAACCTGCATCGTCTTTATCAATCAGATCCGCGAGAAGATCGGGGTGATGTTCGGCAACCCCGAGACCACCACGGGCGGCCGCGCGCTGAAGTTTTACGCTACCGTGCGCGTGGACATCCGGCGCATCGCCTCCATCAAGGACGGCGACCGCGTGGTGGGCAACCGCACCCGCGCCAAGGTGGTCAAGAACAAGGTCGCGCCACCCTTCCGCGACGCCGAGTTCGACATTCTCTATGGTGAGGGAATCTCGCGGGAAGGCGACCTGGTGGATATCGCCGCCGAAAAAGGTTTGGTGGAAAAAAGCGGCTCCTGGTTTTCCTTTGGCGGCGAGCGCATCGGCCAGGGGCGGGAAAACGCCAAGCAGTTCCTGCGCGACAATCCGGATGTCGAGAAGAAACTCGAAAACGAAATCCGCAAGGCGCTCAACCTGCCTTTGCCGGTGGAAGCCGAGGCCGCCCAGGCCGCGCGAGGCAAAAAATAGGGGTGGCAATTTTTCAATCCGTGTATAATACAGGGCGAATTCCGCTTGGTGGGCGGAAAGCTCTGGGAAACCAGAGCGCCTTTTTTAGGGAGTTCACAGGAGTTAGCCCGGGCCCCGCTTCCTGAAAGGCCTGCGCCAGGGTCGGTCGGGAGCAAGGAGCAGCCCAATCATCTGACAAGGAGCTGAGACCCCCTTGCTCAAACGAATCGCTTTCCTGGCCGCTGCCTTTATCTTCTGCGCCGCCTGCCAACTTTCGGGCGCGCCTGGTCCTGCCAGCCCCGAGACGCATTCGAAGCCATCCGTGAAGTCCTCGAAGTCTCGCAAGAAGGTTGTGCGGCGCCGTGTCCACCGCCGTCGGCGATGGAGCCCGTGGCACGTGAGTTCTTACGCCCGCTCGCCCTACGATGACGACGCCGCGGGCGATGATCCCGCGGTGCGTGCGGCGGCGATTGCGGCGCTCGGCCGCTGGAACGGCAGTGTGGTCGTGGTCGAGCCGACCACCGGCCGCGTCCTGAGCATCGTGAACCAGAAGCTGGCGCTCGAAAGCGCTTTCACGCCCTGCTCCACGTTCAAGCCGGTGGTGGCCGTGGGAGCGCTCAAGGAAGGCCTGGTCACCCCCGAGACTGAAATCCGCGTGGCGCGCCGCAAGCGCATGGACCTGGCTGAGGCGCTGGCTCACTCCAACAACGTGTTCTTCTCCAAGCTCGGGCAGATGCTCGGCTTTGAGCGCGTGGAGCATTACGCCCACGAGTTCGGCTTGGGAGAAAAGGCCGGGTTGGATATCCCGGACGAATCCCCGGGCAAATTCCCTTCCGCCCCGCCCAAAGAGGGCGTGGGGATCCTCTCGAGCTTCGGGACCGATATTGAGGTGACGCCGCTTCAGATGGCGGCGATTCTTTCCGCCATCGCCAACGGCGGAACGATGTACTACCTTCAGTACCCGCGCACGCCCGCAGAGTCCGAAGCTTTCAAGCCCGTCGTCCGCCGCCACCTGGAGAACCTGAGCGAATACTTTCCTTATGTGAAGCGGGGGCTGGCGGAGGCGGTCATCTACGGAACCGCGCGGCTGGCCTACGACCCGGAGGAACAGATCTTCGGCAAGACCGGCACGTGCAGCGAAGACGGCGCGCGGCTGGGCTGGTTCGTTTCCTACGCCAACGCCCAGCAGCCCAAATACGTGGTGGTGGTCCTGCTGCGCGGTGGAAAACCCATGTACGGCCCGCACGCGGCGGGAATCGCGGGCAAGATTTATCGCGACCTGCGCTTGCACCAGCAGGAAGCGGCGCGAACCGAAGAGTCCTATCCCGCCAACAGCGGCGGACGGCCCTGAGAGCGGTTGGCGGAGAGGATTGAACGGCCGGGTTTGCGCCCAACTTCCGGCGCGCAGGCTGTCCTTAAAGAGTAAGTTCCCACGTTTCCGCCACCAGGTCCTTCCCGAAGCTGTGGTGCCGCTCCTGGTGGACGCGTCGAAAACCCGCCTGGCGGTAAATCCCTCGCGCCGCGTAAAGATCGCTCTGCGTCCAGAGCGTGATCTTTCGATAGCCCGCTTGCCGCGCAAAGCGCACGCATTCCTCCACCAATCGCTTGCCCAGTCCCAGGCCGCGCGCTTGCGGCTCAACCAGCAGAAGGCGAAGTTTGGCGATGCTCGCGGACTTCGCGACGAGAAAAACCGAGCCCACGATTTCTCCGTCGCGCTCGGCCAGCCAGCAGCCCTCGCGCTTGGGGTCGAAGTTCTTGATGAAGTGCCCCACGATCTCCGCCGCCAGCGCTTCGAATTCCTCGTTGTATCCGTACTCCTGGGCGTAAAGCGCGCCGTGACGGTGAACCACCCAGCCCATGTCTCCGGGCCGGTGAGGGCGAAGGATGAAAGGCGCCTTCGGCTCGCTCCGCTTCCCAAGCAGTTCCTGGATGCTGCGCATCGCCTCCATCAGCCGGCCCTGCTCGGCGGAAGAATGTTGCCGGAGCATCGCGGCCACCTCCTTGCTGGCGCGAGCGTCGAGCGGAGCAAATGCCGCCCGCCCCTTCTTCGTCAGCGCCAGCAGATTCTGACGGCCGTCGGAGGGCGACGGCGTTTTCACCAGGAAGCCGCGCACCTCGAAACCGCGCAGAATGCGGCTCAGATAGCCGGCGTCCACACCCAGCCCCCGTGCCAGATCGCTCGCCGTCAAGCCCGCGCGGTGGGCGATCTCATAGAGCACGCGCACCTCGGTCAGGGAAAACGGGCTTTCTAGCAGCCCTTCGTGGAGCACGCCGATTTGCTGGGTATAAAAACGGTTGAACTGGCGGACTTCTTCCACGCGCCGCTCAAAGGACGATGTGGCTTTGTCCATGCTCCTCCTCCCTGAACGCGCTTCAATTACATGACATTGTCAAATAGATAGTTGCTTTTGTCAACTTCTTAGCTGAGGGCCTGGAAGGGCGGCCGTTGGGGCCGGAGGAGGGCGTTGAGGAGTCAGCACCGGTTACGACGCCGCGTGCAGGCCGCACTCCTTTTTGGTTTCGTCTTCCCACCACCAGCGTCCGGCGCGTTCGTGCTGGCCGGGAAGCACGGGTTGGGTGCACGGTTCGCAGCCGATGGAAATGAAACCTCGTTCGTGCAGAGGATTGTAGGGAACGCCTTCGGAACGGATGTAATCCCACACCTGGCGCGAACTCCAATTCGCCAGCGGGTTGAATTTCACCAGTCGGTTGCCGTTGGATGCGAAAACCGTATCCAATTGCACCACGGGGATTTCGGACCGCGTGCCGGGGCTCTGGTCGCGCCGCTGGCCGGTCACCCAGGCGGACAGGCCCGCGAGCGCGCGCCGCAGCGGCTCAACCTTGCGAATGCCGCAGCACTCCTTGTGCCCGTCGCGATAGAAGGAGAACAGCCCTTTCTCGCGCACCAGTTTCTCCACCGCTTCGGGTTGCGGCACGAAGACCTCGATGGGAATTTCATAGCGCTCCCGCACCTCGTCCAGGAAGCGGTAGGTCTCGGCGTGCAGGCGGCCGGTGTCGAGCGAGAAGACGCGGAACTTGGCGCCCGTCTTGGCGGCCAGATCAATCAGCACCACGTCTTCCGCGCCGCTGAAGCTGATAGCGATGTCCGGAGCATATTCGGCGAGCGCATAGGCAAGAATCTCGCGCGGATGCTGGCGTGAGAGTCTCCCGTCAAGCTCCTGGAAAACTTCGGTTGTTATGGGCATCGTTTTTTCGTTCTCCTTTGCGAGTTGCGCCGGGGCCGAGCGAAGCGTTCATCCCACCAGTAGTCGCGCTCCCAGCGAAAAATAGAGAATCGTAAAAAGCCAACTGAAATACCTCTCGGGAATCCGGCGCGTCAGCCGGCTGCCGATCACCACGCCGGGCAGCGCTCCGACAGCCAACTTGAGAAACAGCGGCAGCGAGAAGTGGCCCATGGCGAGGTGCAGCGATCCCGCCAGCGCCATCGTCACCAGGCCGAAGAGAAGGTCAGTCCCCACCAATTTTCCGAACGGCAGAGGAACAAGAAGCAAAAGAAAGATCATCAAAAGGCTGCCGCTGCCGATGGAGGTCATGGCCACCAGAAACCCGACCGTCGCGCCCACGGCCGCGAGCCTCGCGGCTTCGCCTCTCGATCCCGATTCCGCGATTTGGCCCGGCAGCCGCAGCCGCCCGCCGCGCGCAAAAGGCAGAAACAACGAGACGCCGAACAGCGTCACGCCCAGGAAGGTCTTCAGGAAGTGGTCTAGCTCGTGCGGCGCCAGATGCGCTTTCAGATAGCCAATCAGGACAATCCCCGCCAAGGTGGCGGGAACGGTCCCGGCGATGAGGAATTTGGCCAGCCGCCACTCGACTTGCCCGAGCTTGCGGTGTTCGAGCACGCCCAGGAGTTTGGTGACGGCGCCGTTTACGATGTCGGTGCCGATAATCACCACCGCGGGAAACGGCGTGAAGAGCATCAGCAGCGGGGTGAGCAGCACCCCGCCGCCGGTGCCCGTCAGGCCGATTAGAACTCCGGTAATGAACCCCAGCAAGGTAATGAACATTTGATTTCCGCGTCCTCGCTCGACGCGCGCTGCATAACCTCACGCCGGCGGCAATTCCATTTCGCGATTCGCCCAAAAATGAAAACGCCCGCCAGCGTTCGGATTCGCTAGCGGGCGTTCGGAATGAAAAACCTTGAAGCGCTGGCTTACAAGCCGTTCGGTTCCGAAGAAGGCACGCCGCTGGCGATGCTGTGACAACAACACATCCGCCGCGCGTCCGCTCTCTTCACCGGCTTGTAAACGCTGCGCCTCATCTGTGAATCCGTGAGACTACCATTGCTCCGGTCAATTTGTCAATGCCAAAGCCCCTGTGCCGTAACTCCAACATCTCAAACCTTTTCCAGCGCGATCTCGAGGTCGCGAATAATGTCGTGCCAATCCTCCAATCCGATGGAGAGGCGAATCCCTTCCGGGTGCATGCCGAAGGAGAGTTTCTGCTGATCGGGGAGCGCCGAGTGCGTCATCGAAAAGGGATGTTCGATCAGGGTTTTGATCTGGCCCAAACTCACCGCCAAGGTGACGGTATAAGCGTGCTCGGCAACGTAGTCCACCAGTTTTTCCGCACGCGAGGGCTTGCCGTCTCCCTTCAGCACGAAATAGAGCATGCAGCCGGGCGAGAACTTGCCCTCCGGGTTCATCATCTGGCGGTGCGCCAGCTCTTTTTGCGGGAAACAATCCGAGCCGGGATAGCGGACAGTGGCGACTTTGGGGTGCTCCGACAGGAATTTAGCCACGCGTTGCGCCGTCTTCTGCTGGTTCACCATGCGCGTGGCGAGCGTGGGCAAGCCGTAAACCAGAATCGCCCAGGCGCTACGCGGTGAGAGCACGCCGCCGAAATCCTTGCGGAAGAGCATCACGCT
>JAHEKS010000032.1 GCA_024638215.1 Acidobacteriota bacterium
CTGGAATGATGGCCGAATCCAAATCATCTCCCAACGTGCTCCTCATCACGGTGGACACGCTTCGTGCGGATCACTTGGGCTGCTACGGTTACCGTCAGATCAAGACACCCAACATTGATGCTCTTGCGCAGGAAGGCGCCCGGTTCGAACGCGCATACGCGCAGGTGCCGTTGACCTTGCCGTCGCACGTGGCCATTCTGACGGGAACCTACCCGATGTATAACCACGTGCGCGATTTCACCGGGATCGGACTGCCCTCCAACATTGGAATCATTTCCGAGGCTTTCCAGCGGCACGGCTACGCCACGGCTGCCTTTGTCAGCGCTTATGTCCTCGACGGTTCGTGGGGTCTGCGGCGCGGGTTTGACGTTTACGACGACCGATTCGATCCCACGCAGTACGAAACCCGGAACCCCGGCAACATCCAGAGGCGGGGCGACCTAACGGTGGACAAGTTTCTCGAGTGGTTCCGGCACCGGCCGGCGGGCAAGCCCTTTTTTGTCTGGATACACTTGTACGACCCTCACAGCCCTTACGACCCACCCGAGCCTTTTCACAGTGAGTACGCCGGCCACCTGTATGACGGTGAAATTGCCTTCGACGACGCGCAGTTGGGACGCGTCTTCAGCGCCCTGAAACAAGCCCGCGCCTACGACCGCACTCTGATCGCTTTGATGAGCGACCACGGCGAATCGCTCGGAGAGCACGGCGAAGACGAGCATGGCTTTTTTGTCTACACCTCCACCCTCCACATCCCTTTGATCATCAAGATTCCCGGCGACGGCCGGCAGCATGCTAAGACGGTTGAGGCCGTGGCCGCTACGGTAGATATAGCGCCCACTCTGGTGCGGCTCGCGGGCTTCAGCGACCCGCTTGCCCGCCAATTTCAAGGGCGGAGTCTCGCATCCTTGATTCTCGCGAACGGCGCAGGCGAGAACCGCGAAGCCTACTCGGAAACCCTCTATCCGTTCAATTCGTTCGGATGGAGCCCCTTGCATGCGCTGATCAACCGTCGCTATGAGTACATCGAGGCGCCGCAACCCGAGCTTTATGACCTGGAGCGGGACCCCGCCGAAAAACACAACCTGTTCGCAAAGCGCAAAGCCGAGGCGAACGCACTGAAGGCGCAATTGGACGGCCTCGAGCGCCGTTACACGGCCCGTTCGCAAGGTCCGGCGGGGCCTCCGTTGTCTCAGGAAACGGTGGAGAAACTCAAATCACTTGGTTACCTGGCCTACAGCGCGCCGGCGATTTCAGCCAAGGATATGGCCAACCTGCCCGACCCCAAGGCGAAGGTCCAAGTCTACCGCAACACGCTTCGGGCAACAGTTTTGGCGGAAGAGGGCAAGTACGGGGAATCCGACCGGCTGGTCCGACAAATCGCCAAGACCGAGCCGCACCTTTACCTGATGCCCTACATGCTGGCGGAAAATGCCATGCACGAAGGGAGATTTCAGGAAGCTCAGGAGGAATTCTTGGCAAGCTTGAAGCTGAATCCTGACTTCCTCCAGTCCCTCCGGGGCTTGGCGCGCGCTTACTATGCCGAGGGGCAGGATGCAAAGGCTAAGCCCTTGTTGGAAGTTATCCTTCACAAGAACCCGCACGACTTTCTCGCTCATTACGGGCTTGGGCTTATTGCCTCCAACGCGAAGAACTATGCCGAGGCCATCCAGCAATACCGGGCCTCGCTGCGGGAGAAACCTGACTATACGCCCGCTTACCTCGGCCTGGGCGTGGCCCTTATCGAAAGCCGGAAGTACGCCGAAGCGCTACCCGCGCTTCAGCGCGCGGCCGGACAAGCAGGCCCGCAGGAAGCAGTGCGGTTGAATTATCTGGGAATTGCTACGGCCCACTCCGGGGACACTCATCGTGCCATCGAGCTCTACACCCAGTCGCTGGCAATCAAGCCCGACTACTCCGGCGCGCGCTTGAATCTCGCCATTGCCTACCGGCAGATGGGCGACATGGAAAAAGCCCGGAGCGAGTTCAAGACCCTCTGCAATTCGGGCAGCAGCCTCTGCCAGCAATTCCGCAGTTCCTTCGAATAACCCGCCGCCGCGAAATCCTGAACCGGCGCCGCCCAGGAGAACACCTCCGGGCGCATTCCCGGTTCGTTTCCACTTCGTTCCGGGTTCGTTGCGGGTTCGTCCTCGGGTTCGTTCCTTGTCTCGTCTTGCCGGATCAACAACTTAGCCGCTTCGTTGGGTGAGAATAGCGCCGCGCGTTTGGCCTGGCCGGAGATTTCAGCCTTCTTGTAAGCTCGGGTCCGGGGAAGCGCGCCGCGCGGAAGCAGGATGGTTCAATGCGCGCCATGTTGCTAGCTTACTACGGGTGCCTATTTTGCCAAGACCCGGCCGGGCTGCGGCGCAAGCCTCAGCCGCGATGCAAGGACACGGCCGGCATGCCCGGACCGCAGAGAAAGAAAAAGGGGACCCGGCGGACCGGGTCCCCTTCGGAAAGTGCTCCCTCTGCTCTTAGAAGTTCAGCTTCAGGGAAAGTTGGATTTCACGTGGATCAAAGGTGCCCGCCGCCTGGCCGAAGTTGCTGCTGGTGATTCGGTTGGCGTAGTTGGCGCCAGTTGAAGAGCTGGGGAGGTAGAAGTTCGCGCGATTGAACGCGTTAAAGAAATCGGCGCGGAACAGCGCGCTGAACCTCTCGTTGATCTTAATGTTCTTGAACACTGCCAGGTCTGCGGTGAACAAGTTCGGCCCCACGAAAGTATTACGTCCTACGTTGCCGTTACACGCCAGGCAGGGCGCGGCAAAGAACCCGGCTGCGGCGGCCGACTGTCCGTTGAAGTAACCATTGGCGTACATTTCCTTGTTTCCGGCAATGGTGTTGGAGGTCTTGACGCTGGGCCGGTCGTTGCCCAGTCCGTCCAGGTTCCAGTCACCGCCCACCGCGAGGTTGGGATTGTTAATCACCGCACCGCCGCCGGCCATGCAGGCCGTTGCGCCCGACGACGAATTGGCGCTGGCACCATCCTCCGTGCCGCCCGAGCACAACAAGCTACGCGACCTGGTGCTGTAAGGCGTCCAGTGAGCTCCGGTCTGGAAGGACCAAAGTCCGCTGGTCTGCCAGCCACCCAGGACGCGCCCCACAAACCCGACCTGCGATTTGTACCAGGGCAGTTGCCACACGTAATTCACCACGAAACGGTGGCGAATGTCGAAGGTGGAATTGCCGCGGTCCAGGCCCGGCTTGGAAACGTCGAACTGGTAGGCATCGCCCGCCGCGCTGCCGTTGGCGCTGGTGGCCCCGCTGTGCCAGTCCGAGCCTTCATCAATCGAATGGCTCCAAGTGTAGTTGGCATTCAGCGCAAGCCCGTTGGCCATCCTGCGCGTCAGGCTCAACTGGAGCCCGTTATAGATCGAGTTGACCGCATTCTCCCAAACGCGCAACGTCCCATAATTCGGGTTGACGCGCCCGACCCCGGAATAACTCAGGTTGCTGCACGCCCACGGGTCAGCGGTGCTCGAGCCGTAATCGGACGCGCAGGTATTGGGAATCGGCAAACGGCCGCCGGGAGCGTAGTTCACGTTCGCGGCGCGAATCAGCTTGTGCCCCGCGGTTCCCACGTAATCTACCTCGATGCCCGTGCTGCGGTTAAACTGCTTCTGCACCCCCAAGAACCAGTTGTAGACGTACGGATCGCGGAAGGTGAGCGGATCCACAATCGCAGTCAGGTAAGCCAGGTTGGCGTTGGTGGAATCCCAGCCCGAGAGGTTCCCGACTGCCTGCGCTCCATACCCCTGGCCGGGGTTCGTCGCGGAACCGCCGTAGGTAGGCGCCGAGCAGCCGGCGGGCTGCGGGCTTGCCGTCGTACAATTGGTGAGGCTGCCCGGCGTGCCCGTCGTCGGGCCGTACACGATGTAACTCACGTCGTCGAACAGCCAGTTGTCGGCGATGTTAAAGGAGTAGTAAGGCAGGTTCCAGCGCGAGTTCGAGAGCGCGTTATAGAAACTACCCTCGTAGGAGACGCCGAAGCCGCCGCGGACGGCCATGGTGCCCTTGCCGGTGGGATCGTAGGCAAAGCCGAAGCGCGGGCCGAAATCGTTCTTGTCAGGCTTGCCGAGCTCTTTCGCTGCCGCGAAACCACCCGGGCCGCACACGCCGGCGATCTGGGCCTGGGCCTCTTGGGTTGCCGTGTCGCATCCGGGATCGCCCGCCGGGATGTTGGCATTCCGGACCATCGAAGTGACATTCGTGCCCGGCCCGAAGACGAACTGCGTGACGCGCCCGAACTTCTCGGTGTGACGCGAATAGTAATCGTAGCGAATCCCCAGGTTCAACGTCAGGTGGGGATTAACCTTCCAGTCGTCCTGGAAGAATGCGCCCCACTCCTTGTTGCGCCAGGCGCGGTTGTTAGTGGCAAGCGCCGCCGGCGTGTTGGTCAAGATTCCCGGATCAACTCCCGCCGCCTCCTCCGCCGGCAAGTCAGCCGCGAAGAAGATCGGATCAAAGAAGTAGTACGAGGGCCGCGCCACGTTAAACTCGCTGTTTTCCTGGTTGATATTGAGGTTGTAGCCGGCCTTGAGAGCGTGCTTCCCGTGCGTGATGGAAAGCATATCGGAGAAGCTGTAGATCTCCTCGTGGAAGAACTGCGGGTAGCCGTTGTAAGCGCCGAATCCGATTTCACCCGTCCCGAAGCCGATGGCAGGGACGCCGGCCTGGTCCTTGGGGACCGCGATGTTAGTCGAATTGCGCAGGAAACTGCCCCGCGCCTCATTCACGATGGTGGGGCTGAAAATGTGCGTCCAGGCAAAGTTGGCTTGCGGGAAATCGCCGGTGCTGGGGAACTTGAAGTTCCGGAGGGCAACGAAGTTCCCGGGCCCGTAAGCGTCCTGCGTGTGCTGGTAGTTGAACTGGCCGTAGATGCGGTTGGTGTCGCTCATGTTGTGGTCAATGCGCACCGACCACTCCGTCCCATGGAAGAGATTGCCGCTGGCTTCTGAGGGGAACGAGGCGGCTGTGCTGAGCTGATAAGGCAGGTCGCGGTTTGACACCGGCCCGCCGGCCGTGAGAGGCGTTGAGCATCCGTTCACGTCGGCCGTCGTCACGCCAAACAGCTTTTGGAACGCGGCGGCGTAGGGAGCGGCCTGAGCAACCGTTCCACTGGCCCCGTAAATCCCGGCCAGCTTGTCAGGGCACACGAGGCTGGAGAAATCCGATCCGAAATATTCACTCACAGTTTGGGTTACGGTGCCGCCGGAAGCTGCCGCGGCAGGGGTCGGGAAATCGGTGTAAAGGAGCGCAGCCACAGAGCCCGGCAGGGCCGCCTTCACCGCGTTCTCATACTGCGGCGCTTCAAGAAGCACAGGCGCCACGAGTTGTGTTTTGGTGCGGTCGCCCTGATACGAAACGAAGAAGAAGGTCTTGTCCTTGATGATGGGGCCGCCGAGGCTGCCACCAAATTGGTTGTAGCGGAGGGGCACCTTCGCCAAATCGTTCTTGTTTGAGAAGAAGTAATTGGCATCCAACGCGTCATTGCGCAGGTAGTCGTAAACGTCGCCGTGGAAGTCATTGCTGCCGGACTTGGTCACGAGGTTAGTGATCGAACCGGCGCTTGAGCCATACTGGGCGGAAACATTCAGGGTATTGACCGTGAACTCGGCCACCGTGTCCTGGTTGGGTTGGTTCACAAACCCGCCGCTCAACCCTTTGTTCGGCATGCCGTTCAGCAAGAAGCCATTGTAGTTCTCGCGCACGCCGTTGACCACCGTGCCCGCGCCGGCTTCAAACATCACGCCCGTGACGTTGACGGCGCCGGGAGCCAGCTTGATCAGGTCGAAGACGTTGCGGCCGTTCAGTGCCAGATTCTGAATCTGCTCGCTGCGCACCGTATCCTGCAGCTTGGCCTCTTCCGTAGAGACCAATTGGGCGCCCGCTTCGACCGTGACCGTCTGGACCGACTGGCCCAACTGCAAGGTCACATCGGTGCGGTTGACTACCCCCGCATTCAGCTCGATTCCCTTCTGCTCATAGGTCTTGAACCCCTTTGCCTCGACCCTCACGGTGTACGAGCCTACGTTGAGGTTGGGGACCCGGTAGAGACCGGAGCTGTTCGTCACGGTACTGATGGGGACGTTCGTCCCCTCATTGATCGCCGTGACCTTGGCGCCGGGAATCACGGCGCCGCTGGGGTCTGTAACCGTGCCGGTGATGTCGGACGTTGCTTGCCCGAATGCAACCACACCAAACGCGAGGAAAAAGCTCATGCCGAGGAAGAATACCTTCCAGTTTCTTTTCCCAAACATCGGCTGCTCCCTTCTGGACTAAAACTGAATTTCTAGGACTGAGAATCAAAGACCGTATGAGAGCCCCCACCCGCCTCGGACAAGACAAAGACAGGAAACGCAAAAGAATCGCGTTCGGGACCTCCCGGCAACTGGAAATTCTTTATGCTGTTTTGAACTAACAAAATCTTGATTCGATGACTACAGCAACGGACAAAACCGACCCGAACTGGGGAGACACCTTACACACACCCAGATGTTTTGTCAAGCAATCATTTGGCCAAGATTAGAACAAAAAGTCGGTCTGCATCTAATTGAAAAAAAGCGAGATGAATCAGGCAAAGTTACTACGGGAGGAAATCTACGGCTTCCAATATACGCATTTTTGTATTTCTGGGGTTCTTGCAGTGTGAAAAAGGTGCCGCGCCTGCCTTGAGATCCAAGTCTCGCGAACGGCCCTTCCTGGTGTAGTGCGTCTCAAGTCGGCATGCCGGGCTAAAGCCCGGCGCTACGGGACGACCGCCGATCTCAGGATTGTAAAGGTTCCTGAGACGCACCACACTAGTGGCTCAGATCCGCGCTGAACTTCAATGGTCGGCCATCGTAATGCGGGGTTGGCGTGGCGCCAAGCAGGTCGAGCACGGTAGGAGCAATGTCCATGATGCTTGGCGGCGATGTCGCCAGTTTACGATTGGAGAAGAAGACGCCGCCCGTGTCCTTGGGGTCGGAAGCGCAGTGGTCGCCGCTCCATTTCTTCATGTTGGCCTCAACAATTCCAGCGGGAATGGCGCCCAACGAAGTCTGCCAGGAAGTCCGATAATCGATCTGGAAATCCAGCTGGAGGTCCGGGGCGTCGTCCATGTGCGGCCCGTGGAAGATTTCTTTGCCCAGGTAAACGTCTTCAAGCACGGGCTGGTTGGTGTCGGGGTCGCGGTAGGCAAGGAGTTTCTGTCTGATTTCCTCCGCCAGACGGTCAGCTTCGGGGCCAGGATTGACGATTCCGTGGGCCTCGCGGCCGCGCTCGTTGAGATAGATCTGCCCCAGCCCCAGCGCGTACGCTCTCGTATGCGACCAGTCCACGTTAGGAAAGAAGCTTCCTTGCCCGAAGAGCTCTTCCAGGTTGTACGACTTCTCCTCCGCGTTCGGATTCTTCAGCACCATGTAACCATTTTTCACCAGCCAGGTATTGGTGTTGAACCCTTTTCGCCACGAGTGAAATCCGTGGTCGGAAACAATAATGAGCGTGGCCCCGGGCTTCATGTTCTCTTCCACTTCGCCCACAACCTTGTCCATCTGTTCGTAGACGCGCAGGATGGCGTCGCCGTACTTGGCCGCCAGCACGGGGTCGTAACGAGGATGTTGCGGGTCTATGAGCCGGAAAAACATGTGGGAGACGCTGTCGGTGCTGGTGAAAATCGAAACCATCAGGCTGGGCGGATCGTTTTCCAATTCATCGAGAGTGATGTTCTCCAGCGTCTTCATGGTGTCGAACAAGTCTTCCAGGAAAACGCCCTCGTCAATCTTCTCTTCGTTCAGCGCCCAGGTGTCGTGCCACCAGCCGAGGGTTTTGAACGGGCCGATTTTCTTGGCCAGCTCGGCCGAATAGTTGGCCGGGTACGAAACCGGCAGAACCGGCGATTCGGGGTCAATATCCAGCGGCGACATGTAAACGCGCAGGTCGGGAGAAACCTCAAGCACGTAGAATTTGCAGATGGCGCTGACCGAAAGAAAGGCGTTGATGCGGAACTTGACGTGGAACCAGTGGCTCCAATCACCTTCCTGAAGAGTCTCGTCATGCCCCCCTAGGTGAATCGTCACCGAGTTGTTCTCGGGAGTCTCGTCAAACTCAATCGGCACGCAAATGCGCTTGTACTCGTCGCTGGTGGGGTCCACGGGGCCCTCGACTTCGGCCCTCGCGTGATGGCCGTGCAATTCCAGCCGGACCAGTTTCCCTCCAAACTCGGTGTCACCCACGTCCCAGGGCGTCAGCTCGGAGCCAAAATAGAAGAACGTGCCCCACGTTCCTCTTACGTCAGGAACGCTCAGCCCCGCCAGGAGCTTGCCGCCGGGGACCTTGTGGGGAGGGAATTCCAGCGGCATTCGCAAGACGGTGGTTTTATAGCCCGCATCCGCAACCGATTCGTAGAACGGCACGCCGTCGCGCTCATTCGTCACCTTGGGTCCCTTGATGGGAAGCCAGCCGAAGAGGAACTTGGGCTTCTGGCGCGAGACCAGGGCCAGCTCGGGAAGATAAGTCTTGGGATCGCGCTTGAGAAAATCGAAAATGTCCGTGCCGCCGGGATTCAGCCCGGTGGCGAAGGTCGCCCAGGCAACGGGGGATTCCGGCGGGTTGGTGGTCCCAAGCGTCTCGAAGGTCCCCGTCTTGGCCAATTGCGCCAGGTTCGGCAACTTCCCTTCCGCCATCCACTTGGCCGCCAGAGTCGGGTCACAGCCGTCAAAACCCAACACTACGACCTGTTGGGTCACGGGACGAGTGCGCACTCGCCCGCAGGAAAGGGCGCAAACGGCTGCCACAAACCCCGCCGCCAGGACGGTCAGCCTGCGAGAGTATCTTGCCCTCAGAAAGCTCATCAGCGCGAACAATCCATTGTAAGAAGAGAGCCGCAATCCGTCGAGGAAAAACTTGCGGAGCCGCTAGCCGAAGCGGGAAAAGGAGCGGTCAATGGTGAAGGACATGGTGGAGATGGTCCTCTCGACGTAATGCGCCAAGGCCTCACGATAGAAGGCCAGGCTGCGCTCGCGCACCGAGGATTCAGGCTCCTGCGGAAATACGAGATGATTGATTTCGTGCAGGAGAACGCTCAACACCCGCAGCCGGAACTGCTCGGCGTGGAACTCCTCCAGCCGACTCCCGGCCAGAAACCGCGCGTCGAGCGCGCCGTCGGAAATCGGCAGTGCCGCCCAGGTTCCGATGCGGTCATAGGCAATGTCCATCTCGCCGGCGCCCGCGGCGCGGAACGCCTCGTGGGCCACGACGAAGGGCAGTTCGTTTACCAGCACGTGCCGGTGCCCAAGGCAGCCGCAGAGGTTTTTCCGGCGAAGCTGCACGATCACCAGTCCCGGCGCCTTGAAAAGGATCTCCTCATAAGCCTCACGGCTCGCGGCCGGCGCCAGAAACCAATCCTGCTCGATTGCCAGCGCCAGTTGAGCGGCCCGGCTGGCGTCCCGGAAGGAATGTGCGATGACGACCAGCGGCGCAGTGCGATCCAGGAATAGAGTCGTCAGATAACGGCGCCCGCCGAGCCACAGCCGCCAGCGAATCCGTAGCGGCAGACTCCGCAGATAAGCCTCAACCGCGCCGGGCGTCGGGAGGTTGTCCTTCTCCATATCCCTATAGACTCTCTTTGTGCATCCGAAGGTTCCCGAATCTGCTCGCCCGCGCTTTCAGCCCAGGGTGACCGGGGCAAAATCCGGCGCGAGAGTTTCCGGCGGCAGGCCGGCGAGATCAATCAGCGCCCGCGCCACTTGGACGAGCGTCAGCCGCCCCAGGTTCTTGCCGCGCCCGACTCCCGGCCCGGCGGCAATGAAAAGCGCTTCCAATCCTTCCCGAGTGGGAAGGTGGCCGTGCGTGCCGCGGTCCCTGGCGCCATCGCGCACCAGGGGGCCGTCAAATCGGTCGGAGAAGTAGTATCCGGGCGCGGCATCCAGGATCATTTCCGCGTCGGGGTCGGCCGAGAGCCTTTCCAGCCTGGGGCGGTCCACTATTTCGGCGACTGCTCCGGTTTGCTTCACACGGTCCACCGCGCGGTCGAGCGCCCGGCGATCTTCGGACGAAGGTTTCTCCAGCCAGTAGAGAGCGAACGATCCGCCCGCGTGCACGGCACCGAGCCGGCGCAGCTCCCAGCTTGATTCGTCCACCTTGACGAACAAGCCTTCCTCTCCCAGCGCCACCAGCGGCGCAGCTTCCTTATCCACCGCGACGAAGCCGTGGTCGGAAAGAACCACAAAATTCAGGGGCGCGCGGTCTGCTGCGGCCTCGCGGAACCGGCCGACATGGGCATCGCTGCGTTCGAGCGCCGCCAGCGCTTCCCGCGACAGCGGCCCGTGCGAGTGCGCCTCATAGTCGTACTCGATCAGGTGCAGCAGCATGAGGTCAGGACGGTACCGTCTCCAGATGGAGAGTGCCGCATCCAAACGTAATTGGTCGGGCGCCGCGCCCGGGATGACGGGCGCGAGCTCTTTCACCAACTCTTCGAACAATCCGGGCGTCGCATGGCGCGCTACGGTTTCGAGATCGCCCAGAGGATTCGCCAGCTCGGCATTCCAGATCTCCGGCACGTTGTATTCAATCGGCGCGCCGACGCTGACCGGCCAGCCCACCGAGGCCGTCTTCAACCCCACCGCCCGCGCTGAATCCCAAAGCGCGGGCACCCGGATCGGCTGCGCGAACCAGTGCCACGGGCGCGCGCGCTCGGTGGGATCGAGCGATGCCAGGTGGCTGTAGATGCCGTGAATTCGCGGCGGAACGCCGGTCACAAGAGTAGCGTGGGCCGGATAGGTCGTGGAAGGGTAGATGCTCTCGACCGCCTCGGCGCTCGCCCCGGTGGCCATCAACTCTCGAAGGTTCGGCAGGCGAAGGCCCAACTCCTCAGCGCGGCGGCAGAGGTCCGCACGCACCCCGTCCAAAGATATGATGATGAGCGGGCATGCGCCCGCCTTCTGGTTCATCCAGCTTGCTCCTCAACCGGCTTCCCTTCGCCCGGCAGCTTCTCCGCTTCCCGTCTTGGCATGGAACGTGACAGCGCTGCTTTTCTGCGCCGAAGCTTGAACGAAAGCGCTTCCTGGGTATAATACCAGCATCGAGGCGATGGAGTTCGCCGGAACCGTCCCGCAACACGGGAATGATGACTCCTGGCCGCCCAGAGGCGTTCAGGAGTTTTTTGTTGCGACGCATGGCGGCAAGAAAGGAAAGCCACTTTGCGCGTTCTACTGTTAATCGTCTTCGGTTCCGCGGGCACGCTGGCGCGGTACGCGCTGCAAGGCCTCGTCCAGTATCGCACCGAAACGTCTTTCCCCACCGGAACTCTGACGGTGAATCTGCTGGGCTGTTTTTTGCTGGGCGGTATCGGGCAGTTCGCGCTCGAGCGCCTGATTATTCCTCCCGACTGGCGCATCGCCATCACCATCGGATTTTTGGGGGCCTTCACCACGTTTTCCAGTTTCAGTTGGGAAACCGTCCAGATGCTCCAGGACGGCGAGTGGACACGGGCCATCCTTTATGTGAGTGTGAGCGTGGTGGGCGGGCTGCTCTTGGCGCTGGCCGGAATCCGGATCGCCGAAAGAATTTAGGAGACACGATGGAACACGAAAAGTTCGAGGGCGAGCGCACCCTGATGCGCATCCATATCGGCGAGTCGGACCGCTGGCAGGGCAAGCCGCTCTACGAGGCGCTGGTCGAACTGTTCCGCCACGCGGGGTTTTACGGCGCCACCGTGCTGCGCGGAGTGGGCGGCTACGGCTCCGCCAGCCGCGCGCAGGGGCATTATCATACGACCAAGATCCTTCGGCTGACTCAGGACCTGCCGATCGTCGTCGAAGTGGTCGAATACGAAGAGAAGATCCAGCAGATTCTTCCCAAGGTGGACCAGATGGTGGGCGGCGGGCTGATTACGCTTGAGAAAGTGCGCGTGATTCTCTACCGCTCCCCGCAGCACAAGAAGTAGCGCCGCCTTTCAAGGCGGCATGCCCGGTGTGGAGACCGGGGCACGACCCAGACTCGCGATGCCCGACGAACTCGCAGCCCTGCGATCAAAAATCAGCCCCAATCACCGCCGCGTGATTGCCGTCCGCTTGCGCGTCCTGGAGGACGCTTGCCAGCGGCTGCTCGACCTGTTTCACGCCCGCGAGTCCAGCCTCACCCTGCGCGTGCCCCTTCCCCCACACCAGGCTGAGCAGGTGAGCCGGCTGGTGAGGGAACTCTCGGGGAAGATTTCCGGCATGAAATCCGACCTGACCCTCCGGCACACGCTGATTGATGCCCGGCGCGAAGCTTCGGCGCTGGTCTATGCCATGACGGTGGACGCGGAGGAGCTTTTTCCCCGCTATTTGCGCGGGTACGGAGAGCTCCCGCCCGCGCTGGCCAAATACCTCGAGTCCCGCATGACCGAGTGCCTGCGGGTGATTGAAAAAATCCATCGAGCCCTGGGAATGCCGGTTCAGCCGCCGGCGGAGGAGTGAATCCCGCATGGAATCTGACAAGCAAGACGGAAACTCCCTGAGGGGCCAAGAAAGCCAATGGCTCAATCGCAACGTGGTCGGCATGGGCGTCACCAGTCTCCTGGCCGATGCCGGCTACGAGATGGCGAACGCGGTGCTGCCGAGCTTTCTCGAAGTCATTGGCGTTTCGGCGGCGGCGCTCGGCGCCATCGAGGGCATTGCCGACGCCATGTCCAGCTTCGTCAAGCTCGGCATGGGCTGGTACTCCGACCGCATCGGCAAGCGCAAGCCGATTACCGTCGTCGGCTATTTTCTGACCGGCGTGGCGAAGTCGCTCTTTGCTTTTGCCTACGGCTGGCCGCTGATTCTGGCCGGCAGACTCGTCGGCTGGTTCGGCAAAGGCATCCGCAAGCCGCTGCGCGACGCCCTGCTCACCGAGTCCGTCCCGCCCAACGCGCGCGGCAAAGCCTTCGGCTTCCACCGCGCCGGCGACACCATCGGCGCCATCATCGGGCCGCTCGCCGGAGTCCTGCTGCTTGCCTGGATGCAACCGCACGCAACCGACATCTCGCAGCCCTTCCGCACGATTTTTCTGCTCACTTTGATTCCCGGCCTCGGCTCGGGCCTAGCCATGGCGCTGATGGTGCGCGAGACGGCGCGCCGCCCCTCGCCCGCCAAATTCTGGACGGCCATCCGATCGCTCCCCAAGCCTTACATTCGATTCCTTACCGGCGTCGGCATCTTCGGCATGGGCGACTTCGCCCACACGCTGATGATTCTGGCGGCAACGCAACTGCTCGCGCCCACGCACACGCTGACGCGCGCCGCGGAAATCGCCGCGCTGCTCTACGTGGTTCACAACGTGGTTTACGCCGGGGCGTCCTACCCCATCGGCGCGCTCTCCGACAAAATCGGCCGCCGCGGCCTGCTGGCGCTCGGCTATGTCATCGGGGCACTGACCGCCGCGGGACTGGCCGCCGCGTTCCTCAAGAATTGGGATTCGTGGCAGTATCTCGCGCTGCTGTTTGCGCTGGGCGGCCTCTACATCGCCGCCGAAGACGCTTTGGAGGGCGCTACGACCGCCGACCTGATCACCGCGGAAACGCGCGGCACGGCGTTTGGCGTGACCGCCGCCGTCAACGGCATCGGCGATTTCGTTGCCAGCACCTTGACCGGATTCTTGTGGACCGCCGTCTCGCCCGTCCTGGCCTTCGCGTGTGCTGGAATCTTGATGCTCGCCGGGGCTGTGGTCATCTATCGCGTGCGGTGAGGACGGCTGCGCGGGCCGCAGAGCTTCGCCTTGCGTCAACCCGTCAGGATTCGGGATTAGAATGATCGCTGGGCAAAATGAAGACGCTGGCCAATCCGAATGACAAGGCGGAAATCCTGCGCCGCTTGCAGGCCGTCGAGCCCTCGAGCCGGCGGCAATGGGGACGGATGACGCCCCACCAGATGCTCTGCCACGTGTCGGACGCCTTTCGCTCCTGTCTGGGCGAAAGAGACGTGCGCCCGGCCAGCCGATGGATCCCGCGCCGTCCGGCGCGATGGTTAGCGCTCTGGGTTCCGATTCGCTGGCCGCGAGGCGTAAAGGGTCCGCCCGAATGGGACCCCAACGCGGGTGGCTCGGCTCCCAGGGAATTCGAGAGCGACAAAGCAGGACTCGAAAAGCTGATTGACCGCCTCGCGAGCAGCCCCGCGGACTTTCAGTGGCCGGCCCATCCCATCTTTGGCCATATGTCCCAGGCCGAGTGGCTTCGCCTGGGCTATCTGCACCTCGACCATCACCTGCGGCAGTTCGGGGAATAGCATTCGCGACGGGCCTGAAGGCTGGCGCGGAGCGAAGCCCTGCGCCTGGACCGTAGAGACGCCTCGATGAGGCGTCTCAATCCGGAGACCTTCCACCGGAACGTCTCTACGTCCGCAAAGCGGGCATCCGTCAGCTGACGGACGCGCCCCTACGGCGCGGAAACGGCGTCAGTCGAACGCCATCTCGGTTTTCCACTCTTTCCAGACTTTGCCGACCAAATCGGGGCCGGGCTTGAGTGTGGGCCGGCCGGGGTGCCAGCCGGACGGAGTGGCTTGGGCGCCCTTGGATTCGCGGACAAGCTGGAAGGCCTGGATTTGCCGGATGGTTTCGGCCACGTGGCGGCCCACCGGCGGAGTCAGGACCTCGTAGCCCTGGATGACGCCGTCGGGGTCAATCAGGAAGCGGCCGCGCGTTTCGACGCCCAAGTCTTCATCGTAAATGCCGTAAACCTTGCCGACCCTGCCGCCCGCATCCGACAGCATCGGGAACGGCACGCCGCCCTTGACCATTTTGGAGAGTTCTTCGTCGTTCCACATCTTGTGAACAAACATGCTGTCCACGCTCATCGAGAGGACTTCCACTCCCAGGCCCTGAAACACCGGAAATTTCTCGGCGACCGCCGAGAGCTCCGTGCTTCAAACGAAGGTGAAGTCGCCCGGATAAAAGCAGAGCAGAACCCATTTGCCGAGGTATTCGGACAGCTTGACGTTGATGAACTTGCCGTTGTGATATCCCGGCGCGGTGAAGTCCGGGGCCTTCTTGCCGATTAAGATCACGGGTGATTCCTCCTTGCGTTCTTGCTCGAAAGCAGTCTGATGCGCGGCGATTTCTCCCACGGGATCGCCGGTTGGTCGGGCGCAACCGGGGCTGAGTTCTTCAGGCATGATTCCCTCGTAAAATCGAAGATCGAACCGGAATTTCCAACTCCGGCGCACAGCATACACCCCGCCAAAGCCACGTACAATCGCCGGCCGCAACCCAGCGGGCTTTCTGTCACGATGATTTTCTCCCCAATCCTCACCCACCAACCGCCCGAGGTAGCTGTGCGATTTAGACATTGACTTTTAAATAAATCTGACATATAGTCCGGGCCAGCCTATAACTTTCGTTTAACCGATTGGGGCTTCACCCCTAGCAGGGCGCAAGAAACCGGGTTCGATAGAGACGATCAACACACTCCGGCCGATCGCAAGGAGGGTTTATGTCCCACCGTCCAACTACCATTTCTCTCCTGACTCTGACACTGGCCGCGCTTTCCGCGCTGCCGATGGCTGCTCAGTCGCGCCGTTTCCAGCCAAGCGTAGGGCGTGTCGTGAAGCTGAGACCTTCACGTCCGCTGACCGAGATGCCGCCGGTCTTTACGCGCGAAGGCCACCGCATGATTCCGCTGCTCTCCGTCCCTCGACAGCCCAACCAGGCCGTCACAGATCCGGTGGTGCAATCTACGGTGGGGCTTTCGCTCCCCATCTCCACCCCCGCCAATATCCTCGGCGTAGGCGAAGGCTTTTCGGGCCCGCAAGGCAGCTACTCAGTGAACGTCGCGCCGCCTGACACCAACGGGGCGGTGGGCGCCGCCCAGTATGTCCAGTGGGTGAATCTTTCCTTCGCCGTGTTTGACAAGAGTACTGGCAATCCGGTTTACGGCCCGGTGGCCGGAAACACCCTGTGGCAAAACTCAGGGCTGACCGCCTGCGAACAGACGAACGACGGCGACATCATCGCCCAATACGACAAGCTGGCCAACCGCTGGCTGATGGCGCAACTCTCCTACAGCCAGGCGCCGCCCTTTTATGAATGCATCGCAATCTCGGAGACTTCGGACGCGACCGGCGCCTACTATCGCTACGCGCTCGAATGGAACAATACGCTGCCGGACTATCCCAAGTGGGGCGTCTGGCCGGATGCTTACTACTTTTCCGCCAATCTGTTCACGCCCTTCTTCGGCAGCTACCTTTTCGTCGGGGCACAAGCCTGCGCCCTCGACCGCACTGCCATGCTTACTGGGAGTGATGCCACCGTGCAGTGCTTTACGCTTTCGAGCGACGCCAGCCTGTTGCCGGGCGACTTCGACGGCGGCTCAACGAGCCTCCCGCCCAGCGGCTCGCCTGACTACTTCATGAGCCTCGCTTCGAACTCGCTCAACCTTTACCGCTTTCACGTGGACTTTGCCAACTCCAATAACACCTCCATGACCGGACCGATCGGAATTCCAGCGGCGAGTTTCAGCGAGGCCTGCAATGGTGGGACATGCATCCCCCAAGCCGGCACCAGCCAGCAACTGGACTCGCTGGCCGACCGGTTGATGTACCGCCTGGCGTACCGCAACTTCGGCGATCACGAATCGCTGGTCGTCACCCATTCGGTTAATCCTGGTGGAGGAGGCGGGAGCGGCAAAGGCCACGGTCATGCGCCGGCTGCGCCCGGCGGGAAAAGCAAGCCGGGGGGCGGGGGCGGCTCGACCGCGGCCTCGGCCATCCGCTGGTATGAGATTCGTAATCCCGCCGGCACCCCCGTCGTGTATCAACAGGGCACCTACGCGCCCGACTCGAATTCGCGGTGGATGGGCTCCATCGCCATGGATAAGATGGGCGATATCGCCGTCGGTTACAGCGTCTCAAGCGGGTCGATCCATCCGGGAGTTCGATTCACGGGACGCGTGCCAACGGATACGCTTGGGACACTAGAAGCGGAGTCGAGCCTCTACGAGGGCAGCGGCTCGCAACTGCCCAACCTCAGCCGCTGGGGCGACTATAGCGGCATGACCGTGGACCCAGGCGACAATTGCACTTTCTGGTATACCAACGAATACCTGGCCAACGATGGGACGTTCAACTGGAGCACTCGCATCGGCTCGTTTAAGTTCACTGGCTGCCAGTGATGGGTTTGCAGTTGGCGCCGGGCGAAGCTCGGCGCCAACGCTGCCAGCACAAACCGGGCACAGTCCTAGTCCAGCCCTCCGGCGCTCTCACAGCGACTCGATGCGAATGCCGCCCCCGCTGGTATGCAGGCTGAGGGTTGCGCCGCCTTTGCCGATGGTGCCTTCGAGGTGCGAGCCTGAGACGCGGCCCACAACGGTGATGGGCAGACTGGCGGTGACGCCGCCGCCCGAGGACGAAGCATCCAGGTTGAGGTTGACGGAGGGATCGAGCTGCACTCGGATGGGGCCGCCCGAGGATTCCACCTCTCCACCCTTGGCGTTCCCGCGAGTGAAGGCCACGCTCACACCGCCGCCGGAAGTCTTGGCCACCACGCGGCCGCCCGCGCCGGTGATTTCAATCGGGCCGCCGGAAGTATCCACGCGCACGTCGCTATCCACGCGTTCGAGGCGAATTGGCCCGCCGCTGGTGTGGGCGTCGAGCGTGCCGGTCAGGTATTCCGCCTGAATCCCGCCACCCGAGGTCCGCACGCGCGCGTTGCCGGTGATTTCGCGCAGCCGCACGCCGCCGCCGGAGGTGTCCGTGTCCACGTATCCTGCGATTTGGGACGCCTCGATGCCCCCGCCCGAAGTCCGGAGGCTGGCGTCGCCCTTGGTGCTGGAAGCCTCGATGGCCCCGCCGCCGGTGTGAATATCCAGACGGGTTTCCACGGGCACGCGGATTTCGTAGTGCAGGTTCAGGTTGCGCAGATGCTGGAACCTGTCCTTCTTTCGCGCCGTCACGCGAACGCCGCTCGCGGTCGCTTCAAAATCGAAGTTAATAAGCTCGTCAACATCGTCACGGTTGGCCGTGATGACGATTTTCGCCCCCTGCTCCGAACTTCCCGTCACGCTCACACTGCCCACGTCGGAGTCGAGGACAAACTGCCCACCCGGCGCGAGCTTCAGATCTTTCTCGACGCGGTAATCGGCGCGCGCCGGAAGCGCCGCAACCGAGAGCAACGCCAAAGTCACAGCCCACAGCCCAAGCCTTCGATGCTTCTCCATGATTCCCTCCTGCACAGTCCTCTCCACCAGGAATGAACGAATTGTGCCGGCCCCAGGTTCCCGATTTCTCGCCCGGCGCCTCGGACGTTCACCCCGGTTAGACGAGGAAGGTTATTGAAGGTGAGCAGCGAGGCGAGGCATCGGGAATTGCGCCCCCTTATTGGCTGCCCCGGTAGATGAAGACGCCCCCCATGCGGACCCGCACCTTGATTTCCTGTTTTCCCTGGGGGTTGTAGAAGGAGATGTTGCGGCTGAAACCCGCGTTATCCTGAGTCAGCGAATTCAAATCGCTCTGCACATATCCCAGCCAGGTGTGCGCCTGGAGCGAGCGCAGGTCCCAGACGGAAGGCACATCAATCTCGACGTCGCCGTAATTCACCTTGAGCCGCTGGTTCCCCGTGATGCCGCTGATGCGCACGTCGCCATCCACGCATTTCAATTCCAGGTTGGCGTCGGACGGCATCTTGATGCGATAGTTGACGGTCAGGCGCGACTCGCCACGAAACGGGCGCCACGGCCGGCGGGGCGGATAGATGGTCTTGAGATAAACCGTCCTCTCCTCTTCGTCGGTTGAGAGTTGAATGCGCAGGCGCCCGAAGAGGTGTCGCGATTTCTTTTCGGAGCCGGCACGGACCACTTTTTCCGCCTGCACCTCGACAAGCGCCTTGTCCCAGCCCTCGATGTAGATGTCGCCCACGCGAGTGTCAATGACCACGGTGCCGCGCATCAGCCGGATGGAATGCGTTGAGACCTGGCTGAATTCGTCGGCCAGACCGCTGCGGGCCGGGATGAGAACAGCGCACGAGAGAGCAATACCCCACAGCATGACCCGCCGTCGGAAGGCCCGGCCGCGTGGCGTCGAACTGGAAATCTCCCTCATGGCTTCGTCTTCTTATGATGTCTGACGGGTCGTCCCGTGGGCATAGCGGGCTTTCTGAAGGGTTCGCTTTCCACCAATCCCTGCCCTTCCTTGACCGTCAGAATGTGGTCAACGGGCGGGTTGGAGACGACGTCGGTCTTGCCGCTTGGCCAATGAACTTCCATGCGCTCGATTCGGGTCGCCTGGGCTAGTCCGAAGTGCAGGCGCAGGTCGCTTGAGGAAAGATAGCTTCCGCCGCTCCTGACCTCGTCCCACTGGGTCATCCCGCCCGCCACAACTTTCATTTCCGCACCGATGCCGTCGCGGTTGCTCTGGACTCCAATAGTCTTTACGAGAATCGAGTGATTAGAGTTCTTGCGCGCGTGGCGGATGAGGTCGGGAGAATCATTCATGTTCGAGACCATCATCTCCAGGTCGCCGTCGTTGTCGTAATCGGCGGTGGCCAGGCCCCGGCTCACCTTTCGGATGGCCAGCGCGGGTCCCGAGCGCTGGCCGACCTCTTCGAATTTTCCGTTGTGGAGATTGTGAAAAAGCAGGTTGCGCTCGGCGTAGGTAATGCCGGTGCGATAGCGGTCAATCTGGGGAAACACCATGCCGGTGACGGCGAAAATATCTTTCCACCCGTCGTTGTCATAATCCAGAAACTTGGCGCCGAAGGTGGTGAACAGCCACGACGTGCTCGCGAAGCCGGCGGGATAAGCGACGTCGGTGAACGTTCCGTCGTGGTTGTTGTGGTAGAGGTTGTTGTAGTCGTCCGAAAAATTCCCCTTGATGAGGTCGGGCCACCCGTCGTTGTCGTAGTCGCCGACGTCGGTGCCCATGCCCGCCTGCTCCTGGCCTTCGACGCTGTAGGCCACGCCCGCCTGCGGCGCGATGTCGGTGAACGTGCCGTCGCCGTTGTTGTGATAGAGCGAGCTGGGTGTGGAATCGTTGGCGACATAGATGTCGAGCTTGCCGTCGCGGTCAAAGTCCCCCATCACCACGCCCAGGCCCGAATACCGGTTGGGATCGATGCCGGCTTTTTCGGTGACATCAGAAAAAGTCCCGTCGCCGTTGTTGTGAAACAGGATGTCGCGCCCGCCGGGCAGTCCGCGCGGGCCGCAGAACGTGGCGAAGCCGCGATAGGTGCAATTGGGCGCGCTGCCGGGCTGCCCTAAGTGGTTAATATCCACATCAACGTAATTCACGACGTAAAGATCCAGCTTGCCGTCGTTGTCCAAGTCGCCGAAAGCGCAGCCCATTCCCCAGCCGTGCCCGCGCACGCCGGCCTTCTCCGTGACGTCGGTGAAGGTTCCGTCGCCGTTGTTGCGATAGAGGACGTTTCCGCCGTAGTAAGTGACGTAAAGATCGTCCCGGCCATCGTTATCATAATCGCCGACGCAGGCGCCCATGCCCCAGCCGGTGTGGTTGAGGCCCGAGCCGGCCGAGACGTCGGTGAACGTTCCGTCTCGATTGTTGCGGTAAAGACGCGAGCGGGGGCTCGAGTGGCGCCGCCAGTCCTCCAGCGTCGAGCCGTTCACGAGAAAAAGGTCCGGATAGCCGTCGTGGTTGTAATCAACCCAGGCGATGCCGCCGCCGCCCTTGGCCTCGATGATGTAAGTCTTGTCCGGACCGCCGCTGGTCAGCTTGAAATTGATCCCGGAGGGCTTTGCGACTTCGATGAACTGGTCGAGCGCGACCGATTCTTCGTCTCTGCCGGAAGTCTGAGCGTGCGAAAGCTGGAGCGCCGATGCGAGGAACGCGAAGCAGACAGCTATCCCAAGTCCCGCTCCCCACCAGATTTTGCCGCTTGCCTGGTTCATGTTTCTCGTGAGCCTTGCGAATTCTAGTGCCGCTGCCCCGCGATGCCAGAGCCGGTGCTGGGCTGGCGGGCGTGCAAGTCCGCCACGATTTTGAATTCGTGTGCCGCGTCGTCCTTCTTGCCCAGCGCCGCATAGGTCCGCGCCAGGGCGTAGTGCGCCTCGACATTGTTCGGCCGGATAGAGACTGCTTTCTGGAGCTCGCCCTCGGCTTCGGTCCACTTCTTCTGGCCCATCAGCACGCGGGCCAGGCCGTAATGCCCTTCGAAACCGCCCGAGCGCAAGGCCAGCGCGCGGCGATAGAGTTCCGCCGCCCCGTCGAGATTTCCCTGCTCGAGCTCAATCTCGCCCGCCAGCCAATAGGAATCATAAAAGGTCGGGTTGATCTCGATTTCTTTCTTGAATTCTTCCAGCGCCGGTTTCAAATCTCCCTGGCTCTGGTAGGCGAAGCCCAGATGGTAATGCGCAAGCGGGAGGTCGGGCGCGAGTTCAAGAGCCTTCTTGAATTGCGCGATGGCGGGAATCGTTTCGTTCAGGTTGTGCTCGGCGCGGCCGAGCAGAAGGTGCGCCTGGGCATTATCGGGCTTCAAGGTCAAGTATTTCTCAAGCAGTCTGGCGGCGTCGCCCAGGCGGTTGTCGCTCAGTTCCAGCAGCGCCAGATCGTAGTAGTTGTCGGGAATTTTCGGGTCGAGTTCGATGGCGCGGCGGAAGGCGACGCGCGCTGCGTCCTTCTGCCCTTTCTTAAAAAGCCCCGCGCCCAGCATCTGCTGAATCGCCGAGGAACGCGGGTACAGGGCCGCCGCCCGGCGCGCGTCGGCTATGGCATCTTCCAGCCGGCCGCTGGAAAGCTCGGCGGCAATCCGGTCTTCATACGCCGCCTCGGATGCCTGGGCGTAAAGCCTCACTCGGGCAGCCGGCAGGGCCATCAGGACTAATCCCAAAATCGCGCCTGAAATTTTGGCCACGTGGCGATGGTACTCGCCGCCCAAGGAGCAAGTCAAATTTGCGGCAGCTGGGCGGGCCGGGAATCCTCCCCGGCGGGATCGTGCCGAGCGCCGGCGGCTCCGGCTTGACATGCCCCGGTAGCGAACAGATAATTTCCTGCGCTCTCGTCCGTATCCTAAAATCCGAGCTGACCCGCGGCCCGTGGCGGGCCTTGCAAACTTGAACGCCGGCGCGGGACCCCGTGGGCGCCGGCATACTAATGCAGGACGATATATTCAATGACACAATATCTCAATCACTTAATCGCTCAATAAGTTTATGCCCCCGCCCCTTTTCATCAAACTCGGAGGCCGCTTTCCCATCGCCCGGCATGAGCACGTGGCGGTACTCTATCGCGGGAGCGCCTTCCGGTTTGCGTCGTTCCTGACGGAAGGATTGGCGAACGGCGACCTGTGCTTTTACGTCGCGCCGGAGGGTTTCCATCGCGGAATGCTCGGCGCGATGCGCGGCCTCGACCTGAATCCCGCGCCCTTTGTGGCATCGCGTCAATTATGCCTGGACGCGGGGACCTCCGATTGGCCCGCGCTCCAGAAGATGCTCCCGCAGGCCTTTGCCCGCGCCGAGCGACTGGGCGCGCCAGCGCTCCGCTGGCTGGAAGAAGGAGGCTGGGCGGCGCCGGCGGGAGTTCCGATGTCCCGCTATTTCGAGTTCCACGCCCTGCTCAATTATCAGGTAAAGCACTACCCCAGCGTCGCGGTGTGCCAGTACAATCTCGACTCGCTCGACCTGCCGCACCTCCCCGCTGTCCTTGCCGTGCACCGTCACCTGGTCATCGAAAACACTTTCGTGCGCGACAATCCGTTCTACATCACGCCCGAAAGATACCTGCCGCTGAGCGTTGAAGAACGCGAACGAGGCGTCGCGGGACTTTTCCGGGAGGTAGGATTCGACGTTGAAAAGCTCCTGGAAAATCTTGCCGGATACGGGAGCCTGTGAAAAAGAACGGCTCAATACGGGCAGGCGCTTTTGTTTCGGCAGGCGCTCCATTAAGAGTTTTTATAGTCACGATAAATTTCAGCGAGCGTGGGTGGCACAATTCCCGTCGGGCGCACCGGTTAATCTGTTAGAATAGCTCGTTTAGACAGGCAAGGAATAATGGACTACGACCAACTGGCGAGTTTTCTGGAAGTTGCGAAGCTGCAAAGTTTTTCGCGGGCGGCGGAGAAAATCTACCGGACGCAGCCGGCGATCAGCGCGCAGGTGCGCCTGCTGGAACAGGAGTGCGGCGAAAAGCTTTTTGATCGCAGCGGCAAGAAAGTGATGCTCACGCCCGCGGGCGAGATTCTGCGGCGCTATGCGGAGAAAATCCTGGGCCTGCAGAAGGAAGCCTTGCAGGCAATCGCCGAGCTCAACCAGACGCCGCGCGGCAAGCTCTACATCGGCGCCAACGAGGCCACTTGCCTTTACGTGCTGCCCAAGACCTTCGCGCATTTCAAGCAGCTCTACCCGCTGGTGCAGATTTCGATCTACCGCAGCTTCAGCCACAAGATCGTGCAGAAGGTGCAGGAAGGCGCGGTGGACCTGGGCATCGTGACGCTGCCGCAGTCCACCACCAACATGGAAGTGATTCCGGTGTTCAAGGATGAAGTCCATGCAGTGATGCCGCGGAACCACCCGCTGGCCAAGAACCGCACCGTGACCATCGAAGAGCTGGCGAACTTTCCGTTGATCCTCCCCAAGACCGGCCACACGCGGGTGGTGATTGACCGCCTGCTGCGCGAGCACCGCGACAAGCTGCAAATCTCGATGGAGCTGGCGAGCGTCGAAACCCAGAAGAAATTCGTGGGCGCCGGACTGGGCATTTCGCTGATCAGCCGGTCCTACGCGCAGGCGGAAGTGGCGGCGGGCCTGCTGCGGCTGATTCCGCTCGCCGGGCAGAAGCTCTACCGCGAGCTGGGCTTGATCTACCGCCGCGACCGTTACCTCTCGCTTCCGGCCAAGGTCTTCATTGATGTCGTTCGCGAATCCACCCAGGCATCCAACTCCGATGCGGCGACGAAAACGACGGCTCGCTGAAGCGCCGGAGGGAGAGATTTTCGACCTTCGGCGCCTTGAGCGGACGGCGTCCGCCTTGCCGAAGGCAAACCTGAAAGGACAAAGAAATTGACTTCGGGCAAAAAGAAGAAACCGCTGTTGGTGATGAAATTTGGCGGGACTTCGCTGGGCGGCGCCGAGCGGATGCAAGCCGCGGCGGAAATCGTCGCGAGCCACACCGCGCAGGCCGCCATCGTGGTGGTCGTCTCAGCCATGGGCGGCGTGACGGACATGCTGATCCGCGCCGCCAACGAAGCCAGCCACGGCGACCGCGGCCACTGGAAAAGCGTGCGCCAGTCGCTGGCGCAACGCCACCGCGAAGTGGCCGACCAGACTCTTTCCGCGGGCGAGCAGGCAGCCGTCCTTCCCCGCCTCGCCGCGCAGGTGACCGATTTTGAAAACCTGTGCTCGGGAT
Source organism: Acidobacteriota bacterium (assembly GCA_024638215.1). GTDB lineage: Bacteria > Acidobacteriota > Terriglobia > UBA7540 > UBA7540 > JAHEKS01. The sequence goes on from JAHEKS010000032.1 coordinate 24,276, forward strand.
TTTCTCTGGTGCGCGAAGTCACGCCGCGGGCCATGGACACGCTCTCGAGTCTCGGCGAAGTGATGTCCGCAACACTGGTGTCGGCGATCCTTCGCTCGCGCGGCTTTGCCGCAGTAGCAGTGGATGCCACCGAACTGATCGTGACCGACGACGAATTCGGCAACGCCACGCCGCTGGTGGAGGAGACGCGCGCGCGCACCCAGCCGCGCTTGAGCGCCCTCATCGAGGCGGGAATCATCCCCGTGGTTACGGGGTTTCGCGGCGCGACGGCGGAAGGACTGTGCACCACGCTCGGCCGCGGCGGGTCCGATTACAGCGGCACGATTATCGGCGCGGCCCTGGACGCCGACGAGGTCTGGATCTGGACCGACGTGGACGGCGTGATGACCGCCGACCCGCGCCTGGTCCCGAGCGCCCATATCATTCCCGAGATTTCCTATCGCGAATCCATTGAGCTCTCCTTCTTCGGCGCCAAGGTCCTGCACCCGAAAACCATCCAGCCGGTGATGAAGAAGAAAATCCCGGTGTGGATCAAGAACTCGTTCAACCCGTCCTGCCCCGGCACCAAGATCGGTGCTTCCGCGTCGAACGGCAAGCCGGGCGTCAAGGCCATCACGTCGGTTTCCGACGCCGACCTAGTCACCATCAGCGGGCGGGAATCCCTCAGCTTTCCGAGGCTCGCGACACGGGTTTTCAACGGACTGCACCTGGAAGACGTCACCACGCTGATGGTGACCCAATCTTCCGCCGACAACGTGCTTTGCTTCGCCATCAAACATGCGGACTGGGGGAAGGTGAAAAGCCGCCTGAGCAAGACTTTTGAGCTCGAACTGCTCCACGAATACGTGGGGCCGCTGGAGTGTATGTCAAAAATCGCCATCGTGGTGGCCGTGGGAGAGAAGATGAAAGGCACGCCGGGGCTTGCCGGCCGTGCCTTTGGTGCACTGGGCAAACGCGGCATCAACATCATCGCCATCGCCCAGGGCTCTTCCGAGCTGAGTATTTCATTTGCAGTCAGGGCCTCGGATGTCAAGGAGGCTGTGCGCGCGATCCACGAGGAGTTTCAGTTGTGAGTGTCCGTTGTCCTTCGTCCGTTGTCCGTGGCAGCCGGTTGGCGTGTCCGCTGCCCGCCGACAGCAAAGCCGGACTTGATTCGCAACGGACGACGGA
>JAHEKS010000267.1 GCA_024638215.1 Acidobacteriota bacterium
CATATTCCCAAAACAGGAAAAAGTATCCAATGAGTAGTAATAGAGAAAATTTTATTTACGGATTAGTAATAAAAGGCCTTTGGGATTGCCTTCCCCGAAGATACCGGCCCCGATAACTCTCGTTAAGGCCATCCCCGAGAAGCTGTCTCATGCAAATTCTTGGCGTGCCGATAGAAGTAAGGGCAGCAGCCTCAAGGTAGGGCTGAGCGCTGAAGTCAGAAAGGCGTGTCAAGATGATGCTGACCGCGAAGGCCGCCAATCGCCTGCTGGCTGCCGGGGCTCTTGGGATGGCCCTGGCACACCCGGTCGCCGCCCAGAACCGCCTCTCTGCCACGAAGTCCATTCAGCTTATTGCCATCAAGCGCCCCTCCATAGGCATCAGCCTGGTCAACGGTGGACCCGTCGTTTTTGATCTTGAGGGAGGGGAGACGGCCGGAAACTCCGACCCGGCCTGGTCGGTCAACTGGAATCTTCCAGCGCGCAGCCAGGTCGTTCGCGTTTGTGTTTCGCTGGCCGGGCCGCTCAAGCCAGCCTCCGGCGGCGCGGCTTCCATTCCGCTCTCCCGCATCGAGGCACGGCCAGAAAGCGCCGGTGCGTTCCAGAACTTCGCCGGAAGCGCTTGCGGACAGGCGGCGGCCTTGAAGGTTTCCGAAATTCCCATTTCCGGCGCCAACAATAAGCTGGGAACGAAAAGGGATGACTTGCAGTTGCGCATCAACGACCGCGGACTGAACCTCCCGCCCGGCGCCTACACCGGAACGCTGAACATCTTGGTGGAGGTTCTGGAAGCTCCCGCCCTGACACGCTAGCAGGTCTGTGACGGCTTAAGCCGGGGCTGCGCCCGCGCGCCAACTTGGGCGAATCAGCCAGGACGTTGAGCGTCGCCGCGCCGGCGGTTGTCCCCTGAAAAAGCACGAGAATGAATGCAGTGAACGCCACAGAGAACCCAAAGCTTCGCGAACCTGGCAAGATGACCTCCGGCTCGGCGCACCGGCGCCGCAGCTTCGACTTCATAAGCAAGCATTAATCGCGTCGGGCAAATGCTCGGATGGCGGCTGGGGCGCCATGGGTCCTCACCCCGCTGATTGCGCAGTTCGTATGCCATCGCAACCGGTAAGTGCCAACGTGATAAATTGTCCCTGGATAAACGGCGGGGCTGGCCCCCGGATGGACCTGCCGGCAGGGCGAAGCGGCGAGGGCCCTTTCGGGCTCACCAAGTGGGCGTCAGGTGGGACTGTTGAGAAGCCGACATTTTGCCTGAAAGCCCATACAGAGGAAAGGTCAGAAAACGACATTCTGTCCATTTACTGGAGCAGATCTCGCGAGGCCCGACCAGCGAGGAGATTCCAGCTTGAGCTATCCAATTGAAATAAGGGCGCTTATTAATAGGCCAGTTAGACTACAAATAACTATGCGGTTTTCTGCGCGAGACTTGTGACACAACTGACACAAATGACACAAATGACACACTTTATTTGGGCCGGCTGAGTTCGCAACGTCGTGGGTTCCGAGCCACGGCTTAGGCCGGGAGGCTCCAGCCTTTGGCGCCAAGGTTGTCGGCGGGAAGAACCATGGCCTGCGAGTTGATGCCCTTCCCCTGGAAGATCTGGCGAATCTCTTCACCGATCATCTCGGCGTTTGCGAGCGCAAAGGCCAGCACCGACGGTCCCGCGCCGCTCAGGCAAACTCCCGAAAGGTCCGGGTGATTGTAGTCGAGCACCTCGCGCAACCCGGGCATCAGCGGCGCGCGCTGCGGCTGATGCCAGCGGTCGTCGAAGAAGGTTCGGTGGAGATCGGTCTTGCCGGAGAAGAGTTGCGCGGCCAGCACGACCGCGCGCTGCAGGTTGTGAACCGCATCCTCACGCGAGTACTGCGCGGGCAGAACTTCGCGAGCCTTTTCGGTCGAGAGCGCGTAGTCCGGAATGACCAGGACGAGTCGAACGGTTTCCGGCACCGCGCAGGAATAGGAGAGCACGCGGCCTTCGGCCTGCGCGGACACGGTGAAGCCACCGTGCCACGCGGCGGCAACGTTGTCGGGATGGCCCTCCAGGCGCGTGGCGCGCGAGACCAGGTCTTCATCCATCAGCGTTGCATCCGCCAGCCAGTGGCACGCCGCGAGCGAGCCCACGATTGCGGCCGCGCTCGAACCCAGTCCCGCTCCGACGGGAATCTGGTTTTCGATCTCCAGATCGAAACCGCGCGTCATGTTCCAATCCGCGAGTGTGGCGCGCATGGTGCGCGCGATCAAGTTGGATTCGTCGGTGGGAATGCGTTCGGGGTTCACGCCGCTGTAGCGCACAGTGACTTCGCTGTCCTGCCGCGGCGTGGCGTGGATATCCAGATAAAGTCCCAGCGCCAGCGCGGCGCAATCAAACGCGCAGCCCAGATTGGCGCCGGTAGCGGGGACGCGGACGGAGAATCGCTGCGGCATGATGGCTCGCGAGGAAGTTTAGCGAAGCCGCGGGAAAAGCTCAAGCTCCGCGCCGCCCGCGATGGCGGGGATCAGGAGGATCTCGTCGCCGTCGCGGAAGGCGCACTGCGCGCCGCCCAAAAAGCGGATGTCCTCCTCGTTCACATAGATATTGAGAAAGCGGTGCGGCGACCCGTCGGCGGCGCACAGCGCGGGACGGATGCCGGGGAATTTTTTTTCCAAACCTTCGAACAGTTCCACCAGATTGTGCGCGGCGGATTCAAAGGTCTCCGCGCCGCGGGTGAATTTGCGCAGCGGCGGAGGAATGCGGACTGTGACTCCCACGTGCACCTCCCGAAAAGGCAGCGCACCTATCGGCACTGTGCGCTGCGGGCAAAATCTCAAGCCTGCGATGCCGCCAAGTCGAGAAACTGTTCTTCAAAATCTGCCAGCCTGGGGCGAATGGCGGCGGAGTCTTCAAACTGGCCGTTCACCGCGCCTACGGTTTTCAGACCGTTGCCGGTGATCGCGAGTACGATGGATTCTTCCGGATTCAATTTGCCCTGGCGAATCAGCTTGCGCGCCACGCTCACGGTGACGCCGCCCGCGGTCTCGGTGAAGATACCTTCCGTCTCGGCGAGCAGTTGAATGCCCTCGATGATTTCTTCGTCCGAAACGTCTTCGCCGGCGCCGCCACTCGAGAGCATCAATTGGACGGCGTAAAAGCCGTCCGCCGGATTTCCGATAGCGAGTGACCGCGCGATAGTATTCGGCTTTTGTGGCTCGATTTCCGTCGTGCCGCGCTTGGCCGCGCTGGTGATGGGCGAGCAGCCGGTCGCCTGCGCGCCGAAGAATTTGACCGGCGCCGGTTCGACCCAGCCGAGCTTTTGCAGTTCATCGAAAGCCTTGCGAACTTTGTTGATGAGCGCGCCGCCGGCCATGGGCACCACGATATTCTGCGGCAGCCGCCAGCCGAGCTGCTCCGCCACTTCGTAGGCGAGCGTCTTCGAGCCTTCCGCGTAATACGAGCGCAGGTTGACGTTGACGATGCCCCAGGAATATTTCTGCGCGATCTCCGAGCACAGCCGGTTCACCTGATCGTAGTTGCCGCTGACCTTCACCAGCCGCGCGCCGTAGACCTGCGTGGCGACGATTTTTTCCGGCTCGAGGTCTGCGGGCACGAAGATGAAGGTTTGGAAACCGCCCGCCGCCGCCTGCGCCGCGACCGAGTTGGCAAGGTTTCCGGTGGACGAGCAGCCCACCGTGTCGAACCCGAACTCGCGCGCCTTCGAGAGCGCCACCGCCACCACGCGATCCTTGAACGAAAGCGTGGGATGATTGACGGCGTCGTTCTTCAGGTAAACCTCGCGGGCGCCGAGCGCCCTGGCGAGTCGCGGCGCACGAACCAGCGGCGTAAAACCGGTGTGGTGGCCGACGCAGGGTTCGCCCGCGAGCGGAAGCAGCTCGCGGTACCGCCACATGTTGGGCGCGCGCGACTCCAGATCGCGGCGGGGAACGTCGGACCAGATGCGGGCGTAATCGTAAACCGGCTCGAGCGGCGCCCAGCATTCTTCGCACGCCGCCAGAGGCTCGGCAGGATAAGTGCGGCCGCAATCGCGGCACTTCAAATGAAGAAGGTAACTCAAGGTTCGCTCCTTGCCGAAGGGCCTGCGTGCTGGCTTTGCTGTAGCGGCGATGTCCTCATCGCCGCTGCCGCGGCGAGACGCCGCCGCTACAGCGCACGAAGCCTGGCATTCACGCAAGCTCTCAAGCTATCCAGGTGGCGCGGGATAAAATCGCTGGGGATTGCCAAACCGAAAGAGGCTTAAACTAAAAAACCTCTTCCGGCTGGGAAGAGGTTGGCAAAACGTTCTTGCCCTCTCTCATCTGCCCCATACCGGGCGGGAGTTGGCACCTGCCTCCGACTTGCGTCGGAGCGGTTGTCGTGGCGTCTTCGGGCCCGTCCCTCGGCCACTCTGGATGAGATTCAGGGTCACTGAATCAATATTCAATTGTCATCAAGCATCCTAAAGAATGCGCGATTCCCTGTCAATAACTATTTTGCAGGTTTTGCACGCTATTTCACATCTTGAGAATGCAGCCCTTGCACGTGAACCGCAGACAATTCAGAAAGGAATCCTGAAGTCCACATCCACGTCAGTCTCGTATGGTATGGGCACACTTCCGCACATGGCCGGCTTGAACTTCCATTTCGTCTTTAGAGTTTCCAACGTACCGGCGTCGAATTCCGGTCCCAGAGATTGGAGTATCGCAGCGCTGCTGACGTCTCCGCTCGGGTCGATGAGAATGTACGCGACCACGTGGCCTTCAACGTGTGCCCGCCTGGCCGACTTCGGGTAGGGAGGTTCCGGTTCCGCAATCGGTTTGGGGAATTCGGGGTTGGCGCACGTCCTCCACTCAACCGATCCATCCGGAGGAAGAAAAAACCGCGGGTCGGGCTCTCCAGTGACGAGCTGTGCCGTCAACTCGACCTTGATCGCTGGTTTGTCATCTTGAGCGACCCGGATGGTCCGAGGGTAGAGTTTCTCTCCCAAGTCTGCGTAGTTCATGAACTCGGTGGTCGAAAACGCATCGGATTTGCGGACGATGACACCCTTGAGCGGGTCAAAACAAGACTGGGACTTCAAGTCCCCGGGCTGACTTTCTATGCAATCGAGGAGTTCCCCCTCGATCTTTTTCCGGCGAAATGCCTTGATTTTTTGCCTGCGCTGAGGTGTGTCCGAATGCGAAAAGGTTAACGCACCGACCAGTTCTTGGATTCGCAGCGGCCTGAACGGGATGTTCCTACGCAGCCAAACCTTATCCTTCCCTCCAACGCGCGTTTGGGAAAAGCCGGGGAACGAGATTTCCTCGCGCCACTGGTCCGGCGAAACCCAATCCAAAACATACTTGCCTTCGGCAGTCCCTTGCGCCATGCCAAAGAAAGTAAAACGACCCTCCATGTGAAACGGCGGGCTTCCGGGCGCGCGAAGACCGCAAACGTCATGGACTTTTTGCATCAACGCCAAGGCTTCAGCCTGTTTTCGTTTGTCGAGTGCCCGCAGCAAGGTCCCTGCTCCGAGGCAGCAAATCACCAAGGCCAAAAACCATTTCCTGCCGAAAGTGTTCAGAGAGTATTCCATAACCTATTCCACCACCATCAACGCATGCGGCGGCAGGTGGATCGTGAGGTTATCCGAGCCGAGGAATGCGCCGGCGGTTGCGAAGACCTTCTGATACCGGCTGGCCATGCCGCTCAGCGGAGTGAGGCGGCAGGCGACGGGAAGCTCGGTGAAATTCACCACCGCGGCGCGTCCGCCCACGGGGAAGATGGCCACGCGCGGCGGAGCGTCCATGGACGTCACCTCGAAGTTCGAGATCACGGTGCGCAACGATTTGAGCGCCGCGCGCTCCGCCTCGCTGGGCTGCGCCACCCGGTTCTGATCGTCTACGTACGTCAGCCGGGGCAGGCTGTCGGAGAAGACCACGATCTTGCCGTCCCCTTCCTCAAACGTGTCAATCAATTTCCCCTTTGCCAGCTCGACGCGGTTATCGGGGGCGAGGCGCGGGTCGAGGTTGAGCCGGTGCGCCAGCGACTCCGAGACCAGCGCGGTCCCGCCCGCGGCAAGGAATTTGTCGAGCTCCGGCACAAATTCGGTATCACCCATGGAGTGAACGGTGAACAAAGCCACGCGTTTCCCGGCCGGGAACTGCGCCGTGGGCGCGAGCGGGATGCCGAGCATTCCGATCTGGTCGAAGATGTAGGGCTCGTCTCCCGGGTCGCTTGAAATGGGCTTGTAGGCCGGGATGCCGGTCCAGTCGCCCACCAGTTGGGCAAGCCTTTCGAGCTGCGCGCGGTGCTCCTCCAGAGCCTTGGCCTGAGGTTGGTACTGCGGCGAAATCAGCGACCCGTAGTGAAACAGAAAAACCTCCGGCGCGCCCGCCAGCACCGTGACGTAAGCCTGGTCGAGGTAGGTGATGGGATCGGTGCCGTAGGGATCGAACCAGCCGCCCCCGGTTTTGGCGCCGCCGATTTCCTTCAGCCAGCGGTAGAGAAAGAATCCCTCGTACTGCTGCTTGTGGCCCCAGTGGTCG
>JAHEKS010000033.1 GCA_024638215.1 Acidobacteriota bacterium
TGGGGAGCGGCGGGCATCAAGGTGGACTTCATGAATCGCGACGACCAGGAGATGGTGAATTTCTATGAGCGCGTGGTGAAGAAGGCGGCCGAGCACCACATGGTGGTGGACTTTCACGGCGCTTTCAAGCCCACCGGCCTGCGCCGCACGTATCCCAACCTGCTGACGCGCGAAGGCGTGATGGGCATGGAGTACAGCAAGTGGAGCACGCGCGTCACACCCGAGCACGACGTCACATTGCCTTTCACACGCATGCTGGCGGGGCCGATGGATTACACGCCGGGCTGCTTCAACAATGCCACGCGCAGCCAGTTCAAGCCGCGCATGGTCCAGCCCATGTGCCAGGGAACGCGCGCGCACCAGCTCGCCATGTACGTTGACTTCCTGAGCCCGCTGGTGATGCTCTCGGATTATCCCGAGGATTACGACGACAATCCCGGCATGGCATTCCTCGACCAGGTTCCCACGGTTTGGGACGACACCAGAGTCTTGAACGGCGAGCCGGCAAAGTTCGTAACCATCGCGCGCAAGCACGGTGACGCGTGGTATCTCGGCGCCATGACCAACTGGGACGCTCGCGACCTGGATGTCCCGCTGGACTTTCTCGGCTCGGGCGAATACCGCGCGCAGATTTTTGCCGATGGCCCCGACGCGGAAACGAACGCCAAGAGCCTGGGCATCAGCACCCGCACCGTCAAAGCCGGAGAGCACTTGAAATTGCACTTGGCCTCGGGCAGCGGCGCGGCGGTGATCTTCACGCCGGAAAAGTAAGGCTCGGGCCGACCCTGGCACGCGTCTTCAAACGCCGTGCGAGGTCCGGAAAGGCCTATACTCTCTGAGGAGAACTCTCTCGATCATGGCCTATTGTCCCCGTTGCGCCACAGAGTACGAAGACAGTGCGCGCGAGTGCATTGACTGCCACTTGCCGCTTCGGCCCGGGCCGCCGCCGGCCTCACTGCTGGAGCGCAAGCGAAGGCCCCTGCGCAGCGACGTCAAGCTAGTGCCGGTCCACGTCTTCAGCGGCGGCACCGCCGTGATGCAAGCGGAACTTGCCAGAGATTGGCTGGAGTCGGAGGGCATCCCGTGCGTTTTGCCGGGAGAAGCGTCTGTCGGAATGCTTCCCGTGCTGGATGTTCCGGTGCTGGTTTGCGAGGAAGACGCTGACGAGGCGACGCGAATTATCAAGGAATATCTGGAAGCGAATGCCACGCCCGGCGAGGACGAAACTGCCTAGCGCCGTTTCCCCGGCTTGACCGGCGTCTGAGCGAGTTCTTTTTGCACTCGCTCGATGGCTCGGTGGACGTCCTTGGCTTCGTCGGCCTGCTTTTCCGAAGGCAATTCGTCGAGATAACGCTGGTAGGCTTCCAGGGCTTTCCGCTTGAGTCCCATCTTTTCGTAAACCTTGCCCAGGCCCAGATAGGCGGGAGCATAACCGGGATCGGTCCGGATCGCTTCCTGGTAGCGGCTCAGCGCTCCGCGATAACTCTTCCTTCTAAAGTAGAAGTTGCCAATCTCCACTGATTTCCAGGCGGGCAGAGTAATGTATTTCGGGGCGGCTTGGTTCTTGGACGCAGCGCTCTGCGCGCGCAGTGCAGGGAAGGTCCCTGTCAGAAGCATCAAGCCCATCAGTAGGAATATCGGCGCGCGACGCATCATCTCATCAATTCTCTTTGCCGGGTTGGATGCTGTCAATGCTGGCGGGGTTGACGGCTTTCCCAGGCGGCTTCGAAAGGCGATAATGGAATGAGGAGCATTGCGTGGCGGAGACACTGAAGGACAAAGCCGAGGCGCTGCCCGCGCTGCCGGGCGTTTACATCTTCAAGGATGAAGAGGGCCGGCCGGTTTACGTCGGCAAGGCCAAATCGCTCAAGCACCGGGTGCGGTCTTATTTCCAGGAATCGCGGCCTGCGGATGAAAAGCGCGACTTGATGCTCGCCTCGGCTCGGGACCTCGAGACCATCCTGGTGGACAACGAAAAAGAGGCGATGGCGCTCGAGAACAACCTGATCAAGCAATTCAAGCCGCGCTACAACGTCCTGCTGCGTGACGACAAGACTTACCCGTACATCAAGCTGACGCTCGCCGAGCGCTTCCCCCGCGTTTACGTCACACGACGCTTGAAGAAAGACGGCTCACGCTACTACGGCCCTTACTTTCCCGCCGGACTGGCTTACCGCGTCGTGGACCTGACCCATCGGCGGTTTCTCGTGCCCTCCTGCAAGGTGGACTTGACGCGGTACCACCCGCGGCCATGCCTTCAGTTCTATATCAAGCGTTGCTTGGGGCCGTGCGTCGAAGGGCTGACAACGCCTGAACGCTATGCCGAGGCCGTCGGAGACGTGCGCCTATTGCTCGAGGGGCGGGAGAATGACTTGATTCGCGAATTGCGAAAGCGCATGGCCGGCGCGTCCGAAGCGCAGAACTACGAAGAGGCGGCGCGTTACCGCGACCAGATTACCACCGTCCAGCAACTGCAGGAGCGCCAGGGCATGGCCGCCTCTTCCGGCGAGGACATGGATTTCCTTGCCTTTCATCGCGAGGGCCCACAGGTAGCCGTGAATGTGTTTCACGTGCGCGGCGGCCGGACCGTGGACCGGCGCGAGTTTTTCTGGGAGGACTTGGAATCGTTCGACGCTTCGGAGTTTCTATCGTCCTTGTTGAAGCAGGTGTATCTCGATCAGCCCCATCTTCCGGAAGAGATTAACGTCACCCAGGATTTTGAGGATCGCGCCACGTTGGAGGAGCTTCTTTCAGAAAAGCGCGGGCGTGCCGTTCACATTCTGACGCCGCAACGCGGCCGGAAACGCGCGCTGCTCGACCTGGTCGTCCGCAACGCCCAGCACTCGTTCGAGCGGCGCTTCCGGGTGCTGAGGCCGCAGGCGAGCGAGGTCGCTGAAGGCCTGGCCGAGGCGCTCGATCTGCCCAAGCCGCCCGACCGAATCGAGGCTTTCGACGTTTCCCATACGCAGGGCAGCGATATCGTTGCTTCCATGGTCGTGTGGGAAAACGGCCGGATGAAAAAATCGGATTTCCGCAAATTTATCGTCAAGACGGTCCCCCAAAATGACGATTTTGCAAGTATGCGGGAGGTGGTCGGAAGGCGATACCGGAGACTTCGGGAGGAGAAGAAACCGCTGCCGGATTTGGTCCTTATTGATGGAGGTATTGGCCAGTTGCACGCTGCCGCGCAGGCGCTGGAAATGCTCGAAATCATCAATCAGCCGCTGGCCAGCATCGCCAAAAGGGAAGAGATCCTCTACGTTCATGGGCGGGAGCAGGAACCCGTCGCGCTTGACCACCACTCGCCCGTGCTCCACGTCGTTCAACAGATTCGCGATGAAGCGCACAGGTTTGCTGTGACCTTTCACCGCGCGCGTCGAGCCGGCCGACAATTGACCAGCGACTTGCTCCAGATCCCGGGCATTGGGGACAAAACTGCACGAAAGCTTATGGCGAACTTCGGCAGCCTGGGCGCGCTAAAATCAGCAACCTTGGATGAACTGGCAAGGGCGATTGGACCCTCCCAAGCCAAGAAGGTGCATGAGTACATGGGAGGGCGTGATGACCGCTAGGCTTATAAACCGTCTAGCCGGTCTATATTATAAATTTATGTCTTCCAAGCACATTTTTGCTTGAGTTGTCTGTCATGATGATGCTAAAGTGCAACCGTAAGAACGGGAGGTCAGCCATGAGCAGCGCTAGCACAAAACTTGGGTTTTTCCTCGCAGGTGCAGGACTAGGAGCGGTCGTCGCAGTGCTCTACACCCCGAGATCGGGCAAGGACACGCGGCGGCTCATTGCGCTCAAGACTGAAGAAGGCAAAGACTACTTGGAGTCTCGCAGCAAGGAGTTGCGCCGCCAGGCCGAAGATGCTGTGGATCGCGGCAAAGAATATGTGAGCAAGCAGAAGGATCGGCTGGCAGAAGCGCTCAAGGCGAGCTGAAGAATTGAGTCATACGTGTCTGGCTGTCAGAGCGACGGAGGATCAAAAATGAGCGAGAACAACGGTGCAGGCAATCTGGGATTTTTCTTGGCAGGACTGGGGATTGGTGCGGCGCTGGCGTTGCTTTTTGCTCCCCAGTCGGGAAGAGAGACGCGCGACCTCATCGCACAAAAGGCCAACGAAGGGAAGGACTACGTAACCAACCGGAGCCGCGAGCTCCGCGAGCAAGCCGACGAGCTGGTGGAGAAAGGCAAGGACCGTTTGGCGAAGGAGAAGGAGCGGGTCTCGGCGGCCTATGAAGCCGGCCGGCAGGCCTACCGGGAGGAGAAATCGAAGGCCTGACGCGACCAGCGTGAACGTCGAGACATCCCGAGGCTAATGGTTATGCCCCACGATAATCTACTGATCGCGGTTTTGGTTCTGGTGGCCGTCGCGGTGATTTTGCAGGCTTCCGCGATGGCGGGGATTTGGATGTCGGTCCGGAAAATTCCGGGCCAGATTGAGGGCATCCGTGCCGACGTCAAGCAGCGTCTCGACCCTCTAACGCAGTCGGTGACGGAGATTGTGGCCAACTCCCGCGAGCCGGTCCGAAGCATCAGCACCAATCTCGCGGAGATCAGCCAAATCCTGCGCAACCGCGCCGGCCAGGTGGACACGACGGTCGCCGACCTGGTGGACCGCAGCCGCATGCAGATCATCCGCGTTGACCAGATGGTCTCCAATCTCATCGAAAAAGTGGAAACCACCAGCGACGCCGTCCAGCAAAATGTCTTGGCGCCCGTGCAGGAAGTTGCGGCGGTGGTGAAGGGCATCCGGACGGGCCTGGATTTCTTCTTCCGGCGCCGCCCCGGGAGTGTTTCCGAGACGACGCAGGACGAACAGATGTTCATCTGATTGGGCGGTGCGGCCGCACGCTTTGAGCAAGAGGGAATGGCGTCCCCGGTCGGGAGTGAAGCGTCGGGGCTCGAGTGCGTGATGGGTTGTGCGACCCCGGGATCCTCCGCTGAGAACTCTGTGCCGCCGCGCCGATCTTCATCTTCACGTTCGGCCTTTTCGGGTCCGCTTCCCGCGCTGGCGATATTTGCCCGCGCGCCCGTTCCGCGCAAAGCCAAGACTCGCCTGATTCCTCTCCTCGGCCCGCGGGGCGCGGCAGAGTTCCACGCCGCACTGGTTTGCGATGTTTTACAGAAGGTGAACGCCCTCGGCTCGCAGGTCGTGCCCTATCTTTTTCTTGCCGGCGGACGCCATCCCATTTCTTCTTCGCTTTCCGACTACACGCTCGTGCGCCAGCGCGGCGCGGATCTGGGCGAGCGGCTGGAGCTTGCCTTCCGCAAGCTCCTCAAGCGACATCGTCGCGCGCTGGTGATTGGCACGGACTCGCCGCTGCTTCCCGGGCGAGTGCTCATGCGGGCTCTTGAAAAACTGCGCGGCGCCGACGCCGTGCTGGGTCCGTGTCCGGACGGCGGGTTCTACCTCATTGGTTTGCGGCGGCTCGTGCCGGGATTATTCGACCGTGTGCGGTGGGGAAGCGCCTCAGCATGCCGGGACGTGCAGGAAAGCCTGCGGGCGCACGACTATTCCTGCGCGATGCTGAAGCCTGTGGACGACGTGGACCGCCCCTCGGATGTGGAACGGTTGAGCCGGAAACTCGCGGCGAACCCGGCGGCGCGCCGCCTCGCGCCATCAGCCTGGCGATTCGTGCAGGAGTTTTTCGTTCTTGAGGGTGAAGTGAAGGAGCGAGTGAAAAAGAAGTCCGGCGGTCAGTCTCCGACACGAGCGATCCAGCCGCCGCCGAACACTTCGCGCTCCGCGTCGGGCGAATAGAACACCGCGGCCTGGCCCGGGGTCACCGCGCGCTGCGGCTGGTTGAATTCGACACGGGCCTCGCCGCCCGCACGGGCCTCCACGCGTGCGCGCGCCGCTACGTGCTTGTTGCGGATCTTGACCTCGGCTTCGACGGTCTCGCCTTCCGCAACCGGCCGAATCCAATTGACATCTCGAACGATCAGCCGGCGCCGCAGCAATTCCTCGTTGCGGCCGACCACGACGCGATTGTGCGCGCGGTCGAGCTCGATGACGTAGAGCGGCTCACCCACGGCCGCGCCCAATCGCTTTCGCTGCCCCACGGTAAATTGGTAGAGGCCCTGGTGCTCGGCGACCACGCGGCCATCCGTCGTGACCACTTCGCCTGACGGCGCCTCCAATTTCTCGCCGCGTTCGGCGAGGTAGGCCTCGATGAACTGCGCGTAATTGCCGGTGGGCACGAAGCAGATCTCCTGGCTGTCCGGCTTGTCGGCGACCGGAAGGCCCTTGGCGCGCGCGATCGAGCGCACTTCATCCTTCTGCATCTCGCCGAGCGGAAAGAGGGAGCGCGAAAGCTGCTCCTGGGTCAGCCCGAAGAGAAAATACGACTGGTCGCGCGAGCGGTCGGCGCCGGCGAACAGGCGATAGCGCCCCGCTCCCTCATCGCGCCGAATGCGCGCGTAGTGGCCGGTAGCCACGCGCTCGGCGCCGATTTGACGCGCGGTATCAATAAACTGGGCAAACTTGATCTCGGTATTACACAGGCTGCACGGGATGGGCGTCTCGCCGGCCAGGTACTGGCGCACGAACGGCCGCACCACGTCCTGCTCGAAGCGCGATTCGAAGTTGACGACGTAGTAGGGAATGCGAAGGAAATCGGCCACGCGCCGCGCGTCGTACACGTCGTCGAGCGAGCAGCAGCGTCCCGCCGCGCGCCCGCCACCCGAGGCTTCATCACCCAGCAGCGAGGGCAGGCGGCGCTGGTTCCAGAGCTGCATGGTGAGCCCGATGAGTGATCCCTGCGGGTTGTTCTCGGCGAGGAGCGCGGCGGCGGTGGAACTGTCCACGCCCCCGCTCATCGCTACTGCAACGGTCATATGACTTCAGCGTGTGCTAATCCATCACATAATATCCAGATAGAAGCGGGTTACTGGCTGCTCGTCGCGGCGGCCTTGTATTGCGGCGACAGGGCGCGCAAGCGCGCGACGACCGCAGGAAGAACTTCGAGCGTGTAATCGATGTCCTCGGCCGCGGTCATCCGGCCCAGGCTGAAGCGGATGCTGGAGCGCGCCTGGGCGTGGGAGAGGCCGATGGCCGAAAGCACGTGCGAGGGCTCGACCGACCCCGACGAGCACGCCGCGCCCGTCGAGCACGCGACGCCCTTCAGATCCATCGCAATCACGAACGCTTCGCCCTCGACGTGATCGAAGCGGATGTTCGAAGTGGACGGCAGGCGCTGGGCCCGGTCACCGTTGCGTGCGGTGAGCGGGATGCCGGCCAGGATGGTTTCTTCCAGGCGGTCGCGTAGCGCGGCCATCCGCCGCCCTTGTTCCTCGAGCGAAAGTCTCGCGAGTTCCGCTGCTTTGCCCAGGCCCACGATCCCCGGCGTGTTCTCGGTGCCGGGCCTCCGGTCGCGCTCGCTGTGCCCGCCGTAAAGCAGCGGGGCGAGCGGCGTTCCCTTGCGAATGTAAAGCGCGCCGACGCCCTTGGGTCCGTGCAGCTTGTGCGCGGAAAGCGAGAGCAGATCCACGCCGAGCTTTTCCACGTCCACGGGAATCTTTCCGACCGACTGCACGGCGTCGGTGTGGAAAATCACGTCGCGCTCCGCGGCGATGCGGCCGATTTCCTCCAGCGGCTGAATCGTTCCGAGCTCGTTGTTGGCGTGCATGATAGAAATGAGCACGGTGCCGTGCCGCAGGGCGCGCTCGATGTCGCCCGGGTCCACGATGCCGCTCGCGCCCACGCGAACGTACGTCACCTCCACGCCGCGCTTGGCCAGCGCCTGCGCCGCGTGCAGCACGGCGTGATGCTCGATGGCGGAGACGAGGATGTGCTTCGAACCCTCTCTTGCGCGCGCCGCCTCCACCACCCCGAACAGACTCGCGTTGTCGGACTCGGTGCCGCCGCTGGTGAAGGCGATTTCGTTCGGCCGCGCGTTAATCAGCTTCGCCACCGCTTCGCGCGCCGTCTCGACGGCCGCCTTGGCCTGCTGGCCGTACCAGTGGATGGAAGAGGCGTTGCCGAAGTCGCCGGTGAGGTAGGGCGTCATCGCCTCAAAAACTTCCGGAGCGACCGGCGTGGTCGCGTTGTTGTCCAAATAAACTCGGCGCATTGAAATTGTCCCTTGCAGCCCGAGGGGCGAATACATCCGTTCCGATTCGCTCACCCTCGCCCTGGCTTAGAACCGACTCTTTTCAGACTAACGGACGGGTGGCGCGATGTCAACGAAAGCGGTGGCGCGAGCGCCGCGCCGACCGCGGCTTGGCGACGCGGGCAGAAGCGCGGCCGCCGGTGGCTTGGTTTGGGTTCGTTCCGGCACCTCGCCCCTGCAGAATCAATAAGATGGGAGGATTTCCGCCCTCGAATAGTGGATTGTTTAGAGGTATTTATTTTCGCCCTCCCAAGACCTCCGCGGTCGCATCCAGAGCCGCTCCGCGCGGTCTCTCGTGGCGTTGGAAATAACGGATTTCGCTTCCAAAACGTGCGTCCGGGCCGCCGGCGAAACGACGGCTCGGGGAGAAACGCCGGAGATATTGTCCCATGGTTTTCCGTCCTCTCTCTATTGTAGGCCATGGTACTTAGCTACGTCTGTCAAGACGTTTTTCGACGCCCGGCCATCGGCCGCACCCTCATCTTGGGAATCCCGACGTCGGAATCCGATCAAGTCTTTGAAAATCGGGCAGTTAGCTTTTCGAATGGTTGCCGGCCATGGGCCTGGAGTGAACCGCGCGGGTTCAAGGGCGGCCGGAACGCCCTGGTTGGCTGGCGAGAGTGGTGCCGGGGAAGTAGTGGGCCAGAATCCGCGAAAAATCCCACCCGCTGCCGGCGAGCGACGCGGCGCCCATCTGGCACAGCCCGACGCCGTGGCCCGCGCCGCGGCCCCTGAGGATGACAGTCGAGCCCTCGACTTTGACCGAATAGTTGTTGCCGGGGATGGCCTGCCGGCCCAGCTTGCGGTTCACCTGCAGGCGTGCTGGCTCCGACCCGGGATGGGCGAGTACCGGCGCGGCATCCTCGGCACTGAGCTTCGCCGTCCATTTGTGAGCGCTGTGCAGGCACGGCTCGCACCGGACCGAAAAGTAAGGATAGCCAGCCGGAGAGAACCCCGCCTCGCGCAGCGTCCGGGTGCGCCCGCCGCACGAGGCGGAATAGAGTGCCGTCAGAACCTTGCCGCGATAGAGCAGAACCAGGCCTCGGGTTTCGTGGGTTGCCTGGGCGGCCGGGGACTGGGCGTCGGGAACCTGGCGCAGGAATTGGCAATGCGTCGTGTCGCAAAAATCAAAAAGCGGATGGCGATTCCGCGCCGAAACATAAAAGGAGCGCGTCACCACGGCCTGGGCCTTCAGCGCTTCGAGCGGCGCGCCGGGCGGGCTTTCCGCCGCGACCGCCGAGGCGACGGCCGTTTCCAGGTCCATCGCGACGATGGGAACAAGTTCCGCTCCGTCGCGAAGGATTTCCAGCTTACCGTGATAGTTCCTGGCGATTTTTCCTGGCACGCTGAGAGTAAAGTCCTCATCCCCTTGGCCTCGTCCGGCAGCGCGAATCACCGCCGCCCGCAGGACACGTTCGCCCGCGCGGCATTCGATCAGGCGGCCAGCGGCGTGGCAAACCGCCACTCGGCCATCCTCGAGGACCAGTTGAACCTTCTCGCCTTCGATAACAAGCGCCCGGTCGGGCGCCGCGGCGAGCGCCAGCTTTCGAGGATGGAACAGGGTAAAGACGCCAACCCTCACCGTCGCGGCAAAAGATGCGCTTGCTGCAGTCGCCAGCAAGGCCGGGAGAAAGAGATTTCGTAGAGACCGTTTCATGGTGTGGCGAATCTATGTTCCGTCGGCCGCGACGCGCAGGATCTGGCCGGCGGTGACGGCGGCCTCCGCGCCCGGCACGCCGTGAACGCGCACCAGCAGCAGCAGGCGCGGAGACTCGGCGGGATACAAGGCGATCACGTAGCCGTCGCCGGGGGCGCGGCGCGCATGGACGCAAGGAGCAGTGCCCGTCTTGGCCAGCGCAGCGCGCCCGCCCAGGGCCCGGCCGATGGCGCTCGCGGTTCCGGCCTGGGCGGAAAGCGCCATGCCGCGCACGAGCGGCGCCACCCCGGGCTCGTCGGCTTGCGCGACCAGATTCAAATAGGCGCGCGCGAGCTGGCCGGGCGGAATCTTCCACGCGTCGCCGAGCCCGAAGAGTGAACTTGGAGCGGGCAGCGAGGGCGCATCCTCCATTCCCACCTGGCGCAACGCCGCGTGCAAATCCTCCTGCGACACCAGCCTGGAGAGCTGCCGGAAATAGGCGTTGCAGGAAAACTCGACGGCCTGGGTGATTCCGATCCGTCCGTGGCCGCGCGGATACCAGCAGCCGTCCGCGGCGCCGCGGCAAACGAATTCCGGGTATTTGAAGCCGTGGCCCTCGGCGTAGGCCAGGGCCGCGAAGGGCTTGAGCAACGACCCGGGCGGGACGGCCCGGCCGATTTCCGGCCAGCGGGAGGCGATCGTTGTCTTGGTTCGCGCGTCAACAAGCAGGTACGAAATATCAGCGGAAGTGAATCGTTCGTTGATGGCCTTCGCCACCGACTGCTCGTAAAGCGACGGCGCCTGAGCGGCGAGCGTGCAGCAGGCGAAAGCGAGCGGAAGCGCCAACACCCTTTTCATGGGCTCAGCTTGTAGCGCACGGTCTGGTCCACGCGGCCGCCCGCATCTTTGACGACAATGCTTTCCGAATCCACCTGGCGGAGCGCCCTGCTCAGGCTGGCCAGGTTCTCGGAGAAGAAGAGCGGCTCGTGCCCGCCCGGCGCTGAAAAAGCCGCGAGCCGCATGGCCGCGGGCGTTTCGACCAGGCGCAGCATTTTGACGAGCTGTTCCCGTTCGCGCGCGTGCCGGAAGCCGGCGGCGTAAATGCCGGTTTCGGACGCAGCGGGTGCCGAAGCGCGGGCGAGCGCCTCGAGCAGCGGCTCTGGCCGCGTCGCGATGATCAGGAAATGTCCGCTGGTTGCGATCGAGAGCCGGCTCAAGCCGTCCAGTTCAAAATAGATTTTGCCGCCCTGCTCGTGGCGGACCCATTTCGCGCCCAGCCCGGAAGTGGTCCACAGGCCGGCGACGGCGGACTGAACCGCGGCGCGCGCCGCGTCGCCGTCCCAATCCTTCGAAGCGCTCAGGACCACCGCCGACTCAGTCCCCACCAGGACGCTGTCCGCGGCGGCTCGCGTGGATTCGAAATGAAGGAGGGCGGTGGGCGGCGACACCTCGAACAATTCTCTTAACGCCTCGGTTTGCAGCGTGCCGCCGGCGCCGAGGACCGGCGCCTCGTCAATGTGCGTCTCGAAGTCGCCCTGGCCCCCCGCCTCGCCTTCGCCCAGCGTGACCGACGGGGCCAGATTCGAAGCGGGCGCGGGTCCGGGCCGCGGCAGCAGAATCTTCTGCGTGAGCAGAGCCAGAACCTGCTCGGCGCTGGGATTTTCCCAGGCACGATAGAGACCTGCCTCATCCGGGACGAAGCGAAGGATTTCACTCAGGTTTTCGTCCGGCGGCGCGGCGGAGTTGCTTTCCGGCGGATTCATCCGGAAGAGCACGCGGTCTTCGCGAATCTCGCTCGGGGAGCGGTGGAGGTCGGCGATTTCAGCCTCGTATTGCTTCAGCTCGGCGACGTTGCGCTCAATCCAGTAGGAGCGGAAATGCGGCGAGCGCGCCAGTGCTTGCAGGTCGAGGGCCAGTCGCAGATCGCCGGGCTCCGCCGCCGCTTGCGATGCATCGGCAAACCATTTTTCGCGGCCGAGCGACGGGCCGGTGTGGCCGGAGTAGAGCTCCAGCGCGGCGGCCAACAAATCCTCGCGCGTCGCCACGAAGAGATAGTCATTCGCCGTGGCAAACGTTACGACGCGGTGATTCGCTTCATCGGTGTGAACAAAGTAGGTGATGCCGGCTGCCTGGCGCGTCCCGAATCTCTCTCGCGCCTTCCACAGGACGCTTTCCATCGCGCCCGCCGCGGGCATCGCCGTGATGTAAAGGAAGTGAAGGTGGCCAATGTCGTAAATCGCCAGCGCCGAGCGCCCGCCCGCGACCGAATCGAGGAAGGACATATCGGGCGGAAATCCCGCCGCGGCTGCGAATTCTCCCTGCGCCTGCTGGAGCTTGATGAAAAGACGTGAGCGGGAGAATACCTCGTAGTTGTCGCTTTTCAGCCAGAGCTGCTTGGCCTTGGAATTGTTCCAGTCGTTCAGGAGCGATTTGAAGTCCTTCGCCTCGAGATACAGCATTGCGCCGGGCGGCATGAGGCCGGACATCGGCTTCGGCGCGGGCCCCGGACCCTGCGGCGCCACGGCCAGAGCGAAAGCCACGCAGGAAAGTAGCGAAACGAGGATTCGTTTCATGGGCGCGGCCCTCCTTTCGCATCCATCAAGGGCAGGAGCCTCGGCCGCACGGTGTTCCGTTGCTCCAACTGGCCGGAGACAAACGGGCGGTGCTGCGCGTCGCGATTCGCGAGTTCAATCCGCGCGCGGACGTCGCGCAATTCGCTTTCGATCGCGGCCTTGGCAGGTTTCGAGGCTTCGAAGTCCGCGGCAACGCCCAAATAGTTCTCAGCTTCGCCAAGGTCATTCAGCTTCTCACAGGCGCGAGCGATTGCGCGGGCGAGCGAAGCCTTCTGGGCGGGGCTGAGCCCCATTCCTGCGAGGAATTGCGGGTAATTCTGCGAAGCCATCTCAGAAGTCACCGGCTCATAGCGAGGGATAGGTTGATAAGAAGTCTGGCGTCCTTGGCCGCTGAGCAAGAGTTCGACTGCAGAAATGGCGAGTTGATTGTGTCCCGCAGCTTGCGCGGCCCGGAAGAATTCTATTCGCGCCAGGCCGTCTTCAGGATGATCGGCGACGGCATGGCGCAGCAAGAGCATCTTTTCCTCGGGTTTGTATGCGTGCGCAGCCGCCTGGACTCGCGCCCGGTCAAAGAAAGGTTTATCGGCGGCTTGGACGTCCGCGGTCCCACCGGCGGCGAGCAAGTTGAGTTCAGCGCTTCCAAGGTTCGGCGTCACCGCGTGCAAAGGCGCCAGCGCAGCCGCCGCATCGGCCCGTGCGGCGTAGGGGGCACCGCTATCGGCCGCCAGCGCGTTCAACAACTGAACTGCATGATCGTGGCTCGCGTTTGCGGCCAGTTCCGCTTTCGCCAGCATCAAACGGGCATCGGAATCCCACGGCGCGGCCTTCAGCCGGTCGGAGAAGAACGCGACAGCCTCCGCCGGATGGCCGTGCGTTGCCAGGAGACTTCCGGCGTCCGTCAGGTTCGCGAAAGGTTCTCCGGCGACGAGCGCCAGGCGCTGCAGCAGCGCCACGGCCTGGCCGGTGTCGCCTGCTTCCAGCCGCATTCCGGCGAGGCCCAGGAAATTCGCCGGCACGAACTCGCGCTGGTCAATGGCGCGCGCGTACATGAATTCAAGCACGCGGCGCGACGATTCCCGGTCGCCGTCCTTGCGCAGGGCCATGGCGGCGGCGCGAAGAACCTCTTCCGAGGGTGCGTGCTCAGCATCGTCGTGGTAGCGTGCGAGCAGGCTATCCAATTTACCCTGCCGCGCTGCGATGCGGATTTCGAGCGGCGCGATTTCGTTCGCAAGAGCCTTGCGAGTTTCCTGCGAAAGCCCGTCGAGCGCCGGCTGCGCCTCGGCGGTTGCCTGCGTGTCAAGCAGGTAGCCGACCCAGCGCAATTGCCATTCGTGCAGAGTGGCTTCGGCGGTCATGCGCGCCGCACCGAAAGATTTCGCGGTTTGATCCTCGGCAAGCGAAAGGATGCGTTGATAGATTGGCTTGCGTTGCGGCTCGGGGATCCACTGCGCATCCACAAGCGGGCTGAGAAATTCCATTGGGTTCGGCGCCACCTGCGAGAGATCGAGAATCCATGCGACGCCTGCGCCCGCATCGCCGGCGGCGCTCAGTGCGCCTTCGAGCAGCGGCTCAACCTGGTAAGAACCGTTGCGGTGAATGTAAACGCGAAGCAAGTGATCCGCTTCCGGCCGCACTTCGGCGAGCGCGTGATGAGCGTCGATGTGCTTGAGCGTGGCCTCGACGTTTTCCCAAAACTCCGGCGGAACGTGACCGGCATCCTGGTCGCGCTCGAACGCCTGAAGCGCCAGCTTCCAGCGCGCCAAGGCTTCCTCGCGTTTCCCCTGCCGGAAGAGTATCTTCGCCATGCGGTCATCCGCGTCGCCGCGGTTTGGAGCGAGTTCGAGCGTGTGCGCGTACTCTTCGAGCGCGCGGTCCCGCTCTCCTGCCCCGGCGTAATACTCGGCGAGGGAAAAGTAAGCGTTAGGATTCGCCGGCGTTGCTTCGAGCGGAGACGGCAAATAATCCTCGGCGTCACTCTTGCCCGCCAGCACCAGGAATTCGCCGAAGCGCGAGCCGTAGTAGTACCAGATATCGCCGGCCAGGTGCTCGTTGCGGTCCACGGGCTTCCCGACGCGCTCGCCGATGGTCCCGCCACCGAGCGCGCTCCGGAAGGCCGCATCCACTTGCGGCGCCGTATCCGAATAATAGAGGCCCGCAAGACCCGTGTAAGCGCGGGTCCAAACAGCCGGCAGACCCTGGCCACGGGCCGCCACCGCATCCAGCGCAAGAGTGCGGTCGCCGCTTGCCAGAGCGAAATTGGCGGCGGCGTCCCGCGCGGGGGTGCGCAAAGGATCGCCGGTGCGGGCAATGGTGATCAACTTGCCGGGATCGCGCGCCAGCAGGAGCCGAAAGTAACGGTCGAGCGTATTGCCGGAAAGAGCGCCATGACTGAAGGCGACCCCCAGCACGCGCATCTCGTTCGCAGCATCCTCGCCCGCGCGATAAGCGGCGGCGGCCTGGGCAAGCAGGCGGTCGCGGTCCGGTGTGAACGGATAAACGTTCCAATATTTCTCCAGCTCGGCGCCCAGCTCTTCAAATCTCATGCGGCTCTTCTGCAATTCGATCAGGCGCGCTTCCTGGCCTCTTGCCGAACTGGAGCCTGGCTGCGCCATCATGAGATCGAATCGCCATCGGGCTTCGAGCTCGCACAGTCCCGAGTCCTCCGCCAATGGCAGAAGAATGCGCTCAACATCCTGCGTTGACGCGGATTCTTTCTCCTTTTCCAGGAAAGCCTGCGCAGCTCCCAACTCTTCCGGAGTGTAATAGGTCCTGATGGTCGCGCCCATTTCCCGGAGCGCCGAGTGGAGCGCTGCGTAAGCCTGTTGCGGATACCGGACCTGAGTTGCTGCCTCCAACTGATGCAGCGCATCGGGGTACTCGCGCAGCCGGGTCATGACGCGCGCGTAGGTACGGACGCCTTCCTGATTGCTGCCGTCGGTCAGCAGGTCTTTGCCCGCCAGGGCCACGCCGCGTTCGGCAAACTGGCGGGCTTCCGCCAGCATGTTCCACTGCTCGAGCCGCGCCGCTGCGACGAAATAAATGCTCGGCGTTTCCGGCCGGCCTTCGATCAGCACTTTCTTGAGGGCCTCAACGGCCTCAGCCCGGCGTCCCTGACGGGTGCGAATCTCCGCCACTTTGGCAATCCATTGCGGATCCTGATAGGTGAGTCCGTAAAGCGTGGTGTAGGTATTGGCCGCGTCGTCGAAACGCATCAAGCGCTCTTCCAGCGCCGCCTGTTCGATCAGCAGGTCGCTGCGGTCGGGCCGCACTTGATGCGCCTCGCTGTAAGCCGCAATGGCGGCGGGGTAATCCTCAAAATAGGACTCGAGCCGCGCCAGCACCATCGGCCAGCGGTAATCCTTGGGGGAATCGGCGGCCGCCTTCCTGTAATAGTTCAGCGGGCGCTCACGCAGAGCATAACGGCCAGCGTAGGCGGCGACCTCCTGGGTCAACGCCTGGTCCTCAGGAAAGCGGTTCAGGATCTCGATGTATTGATCCACGCCGCCGGCGTAATCCTTGAGCCGGGTCAGCGCCGGGATCAGGCCGCGGCGCAATGCGGCGATGCGCGCAATCTTTTCCTCGCGGGAAAGGGGCGCGGCGGAAAATTCGTTGATTTTGGCGAGATAGAAATCGCGCAGCGCGGCCTGCTGGTTCTCGCGGGCGTAAGTGTCGGCGAACGCGCTCAAGTCATCGGCGTTGTAGGGGTCGGCTTGGAGCAGCGGCGCCAGCAGGTCTCTGGCGCGCGCGTATTCGCCCGCTTCGGTGGCCTTGCGCGCGGCTTCGAAAGTGAATTGCGTCTTGAGCGCCGGGTAGGAGGCGGCCGCCGCCTGCAAAAGCGTTCGAATGGCCGCGTCACGCATCTTGTTGTGCCAATAGAATTCCACGGTTGCGCGCACCACGCCGAGAATCTTTGGATTCTCCGTGTAGAGAGATTCAAAGGCGCGCCGGGCAGCTTCCAGATTTCCCTTCGACTCCTGAAACTGGGCGAGCCTCAGGCGCAGTCGAATCTGCTCGACCGGATCGTGGATCAGCCCGATTTCGCGCTCCATAGCGCCCGCCTCGATTTCGTCGAAACCCTGTTCGGAAGCGATGGATTCGATCCTTTCGAGTAGCTCGAGCGACGGCGTATTCTGGACCAGAGCGCTCAGGAATTTGCCAAGATCTTCGCGGCGATTGAGCGTATCGAGCACCTCGACGCTCAGGGAAACGGCGGCGAGGCTGGGATTCGGCCCCTCCGCCTGCTCGGCGGTCAGGCGGTCCGCGATGGGGCTCCATTGCTTGCGCCTCGCCAATTCGAGCAGGCGCGAGCGGCTGGAAGAAGGGCCATCCACCGCCAGCGCGCCTCGGATGTATTCCTTCACGGCGTCTGAAGAATCACTTTTTCCTTCATAAACCGCGCCGGCCTCGTAGGCGAACAGGGCGGCATTACCGAGATTCTTTCTCGCCTCGCTGATTACCCGCAACGCGTCATCGTAGAGAAAGTAATCCCAGAACACCGTTGCGGCCTGAAGATACCCGCCGCTTGTGCCGGGGGCGATCTTCGGCACGCGGTCCCAGTAGGGACGGGCCCGCGAAAAGAGCGACCGGTCGGCATAGATGTCGCCAATGCGCGTCAGCACCTCCGCATTACGCGGTTCGAAGCGCGCAAGGTTTTCTTCAATGCTAACCGCGACGCCGGTATTGGCCGGATCGAAAGCGGCCAGCGAGCGAAAGAGATTGGAAGTTCGCCGGTCGAGCGGGAAGTCTGTCGGGTACTGCGCGGCGAGGGCCTGCATCAGCGGGGCAGCGGCTTCATAGTGGCAGCGCCAGAGGTTGGCTTCCGCCATGAATTGGGCCGCGGCGGGATTTGCGGCCGCCAGCTGCTGCGGTGCGGGCTGGGCCGCCGCCATGTTTCGAACCTGCTCGAGCTCGGCTTGGAGACGGCCGTGAGATGAGAGGTAAGAGAAGAAACGAGAACGAAGCGTAGGATCGTAGTACCAATACTGGCGCATCAGCGCTTCCCACGCGGCTTGGTCGTAAGTGGAACGGGCAGCGTAGGCGTTGAGCAGGTTTCGCACGAAAGTCAGGTTGTGCGGGAACCGCTGGTGCGCATAGAGGTTCAGTTGGCGGTAGAGAACCGCGTCGAAGGAGGAGGAAGCGACCACATCGCGGAAATAATCGTCGAGCTCGGAGCCGGAGAAGGTGCGGATGACGTTCTCACTCAACGTTTCAAATTCGCCCATCTCGCGGCGGCGGAGATACCAGCGCGCCAGCTTGTGATACCAGCTCTTGCCGGGGAACTGCCGCATCGCGAGGCGATAAACCTCGGCGGTTTGTTCGCCCAAGTGGTTCTGGTCGAGAAAGGTCGCCAGGCGCTCGTAAAGTCCGGGGTCGTTGGCGTTGTGGTCAATTTCGCGGCGCAGCAGCGCCAGGACCTGCATGGGCCGCTTGAGCTGAACGAGCCGCGCGATGTAACGGTCGAGCACGCGAGCATACTCGGGCGACCGGGCGCCGGCCTGGGGGCGCGCTGCCATGCGGTTTTGAAAGGGCAAAGAGTTTTCGGACGGCGGCGTAGCTTCCTCTTGAGGCTCATACTCGGCGGAAAAGCGCGGCGCGGACTCATCGCCGAGCGGAACGTGGTCGGCGCGGGCGGCGAGTTCACCGAGCAACTGATCGTAAACGGCCAATTCCTCGTCAACTCGATTTGTGGCGGCAAGAGCGTCGGCCAGAAGCAGCGCGATATGCAGGCGCTCGGACGAGTTGGGAAAATCCTTCAGGAAAGCGCGGGAGGTGCGGATGACCGCGTCGCTTTCGCCGTAGGTCGAGTAAACCTCGATGAGCTCGGCACGCAGGTCCGAGCGCCGCGCCGATTTCGGAAACCGCGAATCGAAGAGCGACAGCAGCTCGGCGGCCTCGACGCGATGGAAGTATGAGGTCGAAGAGGATTCGGCCTGGGCGTAGCGGGCCGCGGGTTGCTGCGAGTTCAGCAGGAGAGAGACGATGCCGTTCAGGAATCCCGGGTAGGGATCGAGCGTGCCGATGTCGCGCACCATGGAAAAATCTTGTGCGCCAAAACGAATGGGTTGCTCGGGAGCGGTGAGCAGGACATTGATGATGGCTGCGAGCGATTCCTCATTCGAATCCATTCCGGCGCCGCGCAAACTGTAAAGCGCGTAGTAGCAGCGTGCCGCTTCGTCGTAGTCGTGGATGGCTTGGAAGAGCCGCCCAAGCTGCCACAGCTCGGCGGCGGTCCACTCCGCGTGGCGGGATTCCACGCGCGATTGGTATTCCACCAGTGCTTGCCGCGCGGCGGCGAGGTTCCCTTCCTGCTGGTAATAGTAGAAGACGCGCGAAGCCGCGTTGAGGTCCTGCGGGCGGGCGGCGACGTCGGCGCGGGCGCTCGAGAGAAAATCGCGCAGCCGGTGCGTTTTCTTCATTAGCTCGAAATAATCCCGCACGAGTTCGGGCGGCCACAGCGGCTGGTACGATCGGTCATAAAGCGCCAGCGCCGCATCAATCGAACCGCGGGCGTACTCGATCGAAGCCTGCGCGCGCACCGGAAAAACCTTGTCGTCCGGGAAGGCCTTCTGGTAATCCGCGACGAGCTTTCGAGCCTCTTCGAATTCCCTCTGGCTGACCAGGAAATCGAAGAACCGCGTGTAGACGGAGGGTTCTTTGGGGTAGCGGTCAATCCACGCCCGGTATTGCTCCGCTGAAACCGAGTTCGGAAGCGCTTGGTCCTGGATGACCGTGAAAATGCGCTCAAAGGTTTTCCACGAGCGCTGGCCGGTGACAGGCAATAGGCGATCGGCGGGTGTCGAAGGCGCGCCTGCCGCCGCGCTGAGCGCTTTGATCTCATCCAGTGGGCGCAAGCGGCGGTGATAAAAATCAGCCAGCTCGATTTCGCCTTCAGCGTGGTCGGGCAGCAGGTCCGCGCGCTTCTTCCAATCGGCTTCCGCGGAGGCGAAATCCAGCGCCTCCTCGTCCACTCGCGCGCGCATCAGGGAAAGCTCCGGGTCGTTGGGCGATTTCCTGACCAGGTCATCCAGAATTGGCCGCGAATCCTTGGTTGTTCTTCGCACCGCCACCGCGCCCGCAGGCATCATGACCGAGCGGAAGAGGGCGAAGTCAAAGCGGCCGCCCCCTTCAACGTCCTGCGCCCAACGTTCGAGTTCTCCCCGCGTCACCACGCCCGCAGGCAGAAGCGCCAGGATGAACAGCACAAGCAGGAAGCGCCGCCTAGGGAAGGATTTCAACCGGCACCTCCTTGCTGCCCACGTTGTGAGCAAAGTCTTCCGCCGTCACGGTCAGCTTGTATTCGCCGGCCGGGAGGTCTGCGGGGACGGCAATCTCGCCGGTATTCGCTTTGGCGCTCGCGTTCCATTTCAGATAGACCGGGGGAACGCCGTACATTCGGGCGACAATCGTCCGCGTCACCTTCGAAGCGCTCACGCGAAGCGGAATTGTCTGGCCGCGGTGGAATTGCTTCTTCGGAAGGCTTACGCGCACCAGGGGCGAACGAGTTTCAATCGCAAAGGTTTTGGCTTCGCGATACACGTTTCCCGCGCGGTCGCGCAGGATCAGGCGGACCGAATACGTGCCGTCGGTCATGTCGTCGGGCGCGTAGAAGCGCGTCTCCCAAACATCCTCATTTCCGAGGTAGCGAAGTTCCTTAATCAAGCCGAAAGGGAAGAACGCGATGACCGACCTAATGGAAGGGTCGGTTTTGACTCGCAACACGGGGTCGCCGGGCCGAATCACGCGCGGGCGCAGCAGGGCCCGGGGCGCGGCGAGGAACGACGTGTAGGGCGTCACGAACTTGTACTTGCGCGAGAGGCGGATGATTTCATCAATCGAGGCGCGGTCCTCGCCCTGGCGGTCGATTTTGGCCAGCAGCGCGTCCACGCGCGCGCGCGCCCAGGTGCGGGCGAGGTTGGGATGATCCAGGCTTTCCGCAGGCAGAGCCGCTTTTGCATTTAATGAGATTTCCTGGCCGTCGCGCAGGGCACGCACGGAAAAATCGGCTTCGTGCCGCGGCGCCTTGTATTGGCCCACCCAGGCGCCGGCGGAGCCGGGGAAGACCGTGGTTTGAAGCGGGTAAACAAAATCGAAATTGTCCGGCGGATTGGCGGTGAAAGAAAGTTGAGCCAGCGGGTTCTGGCCGATCTTGGAAAGGAACGCGGCGAGCTTGAATTCAATCGGTTCGGTCGAACGCACCTGCTCCAGAACACCGTCACTCGCGGTCAGCCTGCGAAGCAGCGGCAGGTCGGCGTCATCTCCCACGGCGAAAACGTCCAGGCGCGGGCGGGCGGCGGCGGGAAGCGAGTTCACATGTTTCACATACCAGGCCGTCAGCCGCGAGTTGTTGATGGTGCCGCTCGTGGGTTCGCCATCGCTCAAAAGGACGAGGTAATCGTTCGGACCTTGCCCGCTTAGGCTGAGCGCAGCCTCAAGCGCCTGCTCCAGATTCGTTCCGCCGCGGATGCTGCTCTTGCGGACGAACTCGAGCGCGCTGTTGACGTTGTCCCGGCTTCCCGGAACCGGCTTGGGAGCAAACCACGACGTTCGGGTGTTGAAGAGTAAAACGTTGAACCGGTCCGAGGGGCGAAGCGACGCGAGCAAGGCTTCGAGCGCCTGAAAGCTCCGGTCGAGCTTGTCCCACTGCATGGAAAGCGAGGTATCAAAGAGTGCGACAAGGGTCCGCGGTGCGCCGGAGTAAACCATGCCAGGGTCTCTCCCGGCCGGCTTCGATTTCCCCGGCCCGAAAAGCGCGGAGGCCTCAAAGAAGCCCGGCTCGCTCGTGGGCCGCGCCGGCGCTTCTTCGACCGGGGAGGGTTGCTGCGGGCGGGGATTGCGATAGGTGAGGATGGCGAGGGAATCCGCGCGCGACTCATCGAAAGTGTATTTGACCGCGAAATCCTGGTTGAAGGTGACGTTGGCGCCGACGAAGGTTCCTGTGATGAGGTTCGGAGTGCGCTTCGAAATAGCGAGCGGATAGGCCCCACCGACGGACTGGAAATCTCGGATGGCATGGCTTGAGCGCAGCTCGAAATGAATCGCCAGCTTGCCGGCCGTCAGGACGTGATACGCCTCGGGGTGCAGGGGGACGGCGAAGAAGGTTGCCAGGTTCTCAACCGGCAGGGTCTCGTGGTATTCGATTTCAACCCGCTTGGAGCCGTAGGCGGGGATGGGCACGATGCGCGCGCTGAAAACCGACGAGCGCCGCGCTTCGCTCGCCGTGCGCTCCCCCATTTGCAGAAGTCCGGGGTCAATGGACTGCCACTTCAGGGCGTTGTAGATCTCTCCCGCGCGCTTGCGCTCCAAGATCACGCCCGGGATGCGGGTCACGTCATCCCAAACCGCAAAGTCGGAGACGCTGGCCTGCGCGGGAAGAGCGAAAACATAGTTGCCTTCGAGAACTCGCCCGGTGTGGTTCTGATAAATCTGGCGGATGGAAACGCGCGCGTCGCCATTGTCAATCCGCACATCAATACTCATCTCCTGCAGGGAAAGGATGGCGGGATCGGGCTGCTCCCGGTTGCTGGGGATGAGCACGCCCGCGTCGGCAAATGCGAAAGGCATTGCCGCAAAAACAGCCAGTACCGCGAGCGCAATCAGCCGAAGTGGTTTCATTGCGAGGCCAGAAAGTCTTTCGAGATGCGGACCATGCCGTTGTCCGTGCCCACGTAAACCGAATCCCCGTGAACCGCGAGGGCGGTGACGTTCGTCGAAGGCAAGCCGTCCTCGAGGCGCGTCCACCGTTCTCGCTCGCGGTCGTAGACCATTAGTCCCCGGCCGCGCGTTCCGGCATATACGCGGTGGCCCTCGGCCAGCAGCGCGTTCGGATTCACCTCAAACGGCCCGGTGGCGCCTTCGAAGGTCTGCCAGTGGCCGCTGCTGTCAAAGCGCAGGATGCCCGCGCCGTAGGTTCCGACAAACCAGTCACCGCCGACCGGAGCCAGGGCGGTAATCCAATTCCGCTTGAGCCCGGAATTGGAAGTGGTGAAGTTGGCCATCACCTGGCCGTCTTCGACAATCGAGAGCCCGCCCAGCGTGCCGGCCAGCAGCCGGCCGCCCGAAGCCGCCAGCGCGTAAACGTGATTGCTCACCAGTCCTTGAAAAGCGTAGAGGCTTCGCGCCCCCGAGGAATCAAGGAGGGTGATGCCCGCCGGCGTCGCCACCGCGATGCCGTTCTTTTCCAGGGCCACGTCCGTCACATGGTTGGAGATCAGCCCATCCGCGCGGCCGAGGACTTGCCGCTCGCGTCCCGACGCATCGAAGAGCGCCAGGCCGTTCGCGGTGGCGACCAGCGCCTGCTTGTGTTCCGCGTCGTAGACGATTCGGTTCACGCAGAAGACGTGCTCGTCCTCGACGTGGGTCAGGCGGCTGCCGTCCGAAGCCAGAACGTCCAGGCCACGGTCGAAATAGCCGACCCACAAGCGATTTGAGGGATCGAACGCCAGCGCCGCAATGTTGGAATCCGTCAGCAGCGAAGTTCCTTGCCCGATGACCCGCTCCCAGCCGCCGGCGGTCGGGTTGAGCCGATAAAGCCCGTTTTTCGCCAGCGCTAGCGTGTTCGAATCCACGTCGAGAAAACGAAGAACCTCGGAATCCACATCGTGGATCGCGGGGCGAGCCGAGGAAGTCGAGCCCGCGCGAAGAGGAATCTCGAGCGTGCCTTCGTCAACCGTGCCGACTTCGAGCGTGTCCCCGCTGACCATCAGCGAGCGTGCGATGTAACCTTTAGCGAGCACGCGGATCAGCCGGCCGTTTACGAACTCCGCCACGCCTAAAGGCGTTCCCACGTAGGCCGCGTCGCCTGCCACGGCGAGCGAAAGCACCTGCGGGTCGGGAAGGCCCTGGGCTTCGCTGAATTCGTCCACTTGCCCGGCATGCCAGTGCATTACGCCGCGATCGCGCGTGCCGACCCAGAGATCGGTGTCGTTGCCGGCGAGGGCGCTGACCGGCAGGTTCGAAAGCCTCGAGTGGAATCCGCCCAGACTCTTCCCATCGTAGATGAGGACCCCCGCCTTGGATGTTCCGAGAAGCAAGCGGCGGTTTGAGAGCGCATGGACTGCCGTCACGTCGCGGCAATTGGCGGGACCGGGAAGGATCTGGCGGAAGTTTTTCCCGTCAAACGTCAGCACGCCGCCGCCTGCGGTGGCGATAAAGAGCGAGGGCAGGTTTGAGTTCGGCAGATATCCCGCGGCCAGGCTGACGAGTTGATAGGGAGGAAGGTCAAGACCCACTCGATATTGGGCCACCGGGCGCAGGTCCGAATCGAATTCGTAGAGGCCTTCCGGACCGGAAAGATAAAGGTGCCCCTGGAATTGGATGGCGTCGCTGAAAAGCGCGGGCGACTGGATCGGGTCAATGCCGCTGGGAGGTTGGCGGTCTAGCCGCGCATTGCTGAAAGGGACTTGCGATTCTGCGGCGGCTTGGCGCGCGGCGCTGCGAAGCGCCTGCGACGCGCGCCAGAACGAAACCCCTGCCAGCAGAGCCGCCGCGAGGCCGATTGTCGCGAGTCCGGCCTGCCAGCGCTTTCCCGCGAAAAATCTGCTCAGCTTCAAGGCGCTGCGGGCCTCCGGAGATTTGTGGGTGTTGACGGCACCTGCAACCCGTCTCTTTCGCCGAATCGCGGGCATTATAACAAGTATTTTGCCGAAGAGAGCCAATCTTGCCTCCACTGCCTTCCTCGGAAGCGCATTTCGGGTTGATGACTAGCAATTGCAGGGCCACGAGCCGCCCCAAGAAAAAGCAAGAGCTTTGCGGCCGGCTCACTTCAGCGGCGTGTGCGGGACACCACAGTGTGGTGGGAACGGCTACAGATTGCCCTGCGCCAGCGGCTCGAGTGGCGCTGGACATTCCTGAAGCGTTTCTATATCTTATGATTTGCCCGTCCCGTGAGCGGGGGTAATTCAGCGGTAGAATGCCAGCTTCCCAAGCTGGACGTCGCGGGTTCGATCCCCGTCCCCCGCTCCAATTTTTCAACGACTTGCGATTACCACAAAAACCTTACGACACTTTTACGACATTTGGCGGTGTCGTCAAAAAGCCGTTCAGTCCGTCAATGGCCTGTTTGCGAGCCACCACCGAAGTTTGCGTGTAAACATTCAGGCTGACATCCAAGGTGTGTCCAAGCTGATCCGCCGCAACCTTTGGGTCAGTTCCCATTTCATGCTGTGCGCTGCGACTGGTGCGCCGCATGATTTGGAAAGTCACCCAACCCAATCCGACCGCTTTCAGGAATGGGCTGAAGTGCCGACGCCAAAGGTTGTCCCTAGCGATGGGTGTGCGCAAGGTCTCAGATGGAAACGCCCAAGCATCGGGGCCTACATCCGGTGAGGCCGCCCGCCATTGCTCCAAAAGGGCATGAGTTGCATCGGACAAAGCCGGTGCAACTTCGGCCCTCCGGACCGTCTTGGGTGAATCTATCTTGCCTCGGTACACCCGTCGTTGCACGTCGAGATGATCGGCGTGGACATCTCCCCATTTCAGCGCGAGCGCCTCTCCGGGCCGTATCCCTTCGATCAGAACCAGCCGGGCTAGAATCATCTCCCGCAAGCCCAAAGCAGACAAGAGAAGCTGAACTTCTGCCGGACTCATAACCTTCTTGGGTCTGCCCCTCACGGCTTCCTTGGGCGTGAAGAGTAGTTCGGCTGGATTCCTGGAAAGGTATCCTTCGGCAACTGCCATATCAAAAATCTGCCGAAGGTCCCACCTGAGATGGTCAACCGTGCTGAATGAAAGCCTTCTTGCGGCCATCCGGTCTAAGTAGTCCTGCAATTCAAGGCGGCGAAACGAACTGAGATAACACCCCTCGAATTCGGAAACTAGACAGCGCCGCAAACGGTCTTCATTCGTGGCGCTCGTGGATAATTTCCACTTGCGCCGGTAGAAGGGGAGATAGACACAGTGAACAAAATCACCGAACGTACATTTTTGGGGAGACCCCTGTTTGGCGTTGATCGCGGCAAGTCTTTCACGGAGAGATTCGCGGGCCTCGGTCTTTGTCATCTCTGATACCTCACCGAGTACCCTGCTGCGTCCATG
>JAHEKS010000268.1 GCA_024638215.1 Acidobacteriota bacterium
CCGCAGCCCAACGTAGGCGAGACGGTATTGAAGCCCAAGAAGACTCAGCCCAACCAACCTGCGCCCACGCCTGCTCCCGAAAAGAAGCCGGAGCGCATCAACCCTGCCGACATCTACACGCTTTCGACCACCACCAATCTGGTGAACGTGGACGTGCTGGTGACCACGGAGAGCGGCCAGCCGATTCCCGGCCTGAGGAAGGACAATTTCAAGGTCTATGACGACGGCACCCGGCAG
Source organism: Acidobacteriota bacterium (assembly GCA_024638215.1). Classification (GTDB taxonomy): domain Bacteria; phylum Acidobacteriota; class Terriglobia; order UBA7540; family UBA7540; genus JAHEKS01. The sequence goes on from JAHEKS010000268.1 coordinate 238, forward strand.
ACCATTACCAACTTCGGCATTTCCAAGGCGCCCATGACCATGACCCTGCTGATTGAGTTCAGCCGGTTGTTCTGGGGGTTCGATTATCTGGCGTTGCGGGATGCCTACGAGTTCCTCAATTATATGCAGCCGCAGGACTGGGTGGCGGCGATTGATTACGACATGCAGCAGCACATCCTGGCCGACTTTACCCATGACCGCAGCGAAGTCCGCGCCGCCCTCGACACCCTGCGCATCCCGGATTTCAGCGAAAACAACCTGTACGATTCGCTCGCCTTCACGCTTGACCGCATGAAGAACATCCAGGGACGCAAGGCCATCCTGCTGATTTCCACCGGCTGCGATTCCTTCAGCAAGCTGAACTACGACCAGATCCTGAAGATCGTCAAGGACTCCGACGCGGTGATTTATCCGGTCAGCACGCTGGAGTTCATGACGGTCCGTTACGGCGACAGCTTCCCCTGCACTCCCGGGATGCAGGGCTACGGCGCCTCGATGAACTCGCTCCAGGCGCGCAATGCGCTCACCACCATCGCCAAGTATTCCGGTGGCCAGGCGTACTTCCCCCGCTTCGAGCAGGACATCCCCGACATTTACCGGCAGATCGCCGGACAGCTTCGCACCCAGTACAGCCTGGGCTTTGTCCCCACCGACCCCGCCAAGGACGGCAAGTACCACAAGCTCAAAGTCGAGCTGGTGGGCCCCGAGGGCGATCCCCTCAAGATCGTCAACCAGAAGGGCAAAAAGGTGAAGTACCGGGTGGTCAGCCGCGACGGCTACTACGCCCCCAAATCGTGAGAACAGTTGTCGGTCGTCAGTTCTCAGTTGCCAGTACTCGGGATCCGGGATTCGGGTTCGGGTTTCGGATCTTGGGTGGCGAGTGGCCAAGTGTCGGTCGTCGGAACCTGATTGCCGAATTTCGAATTTCAATTTTCGAGTTTCGAATTTCCAGTTTCTATTTTCCAATTTCTAGTTTCGATTTTCCAATTTCGATTTTGCTTCATTCATCGCAATTCACGATTGATAATTTCCCCCGTCTACTGTCTTCCGCCTACCGTCTGCTAGTCCTGAATCGAGCGGGAGCGCGCGGCCGCTGCGCGCCGAGCCTCCAGGGCCCACCGTCCATGTCCGGCCGAGTATAGGAACCGCAGGCAGACAAGACAACGTGCCTGGGGGATAGGAGACGGCGGCACCTGAAAGTGCACCCCCCTCCGGCGGCATTTTGTGGGACCTTGATAGATGATAAAGCGGCATGAAGGTGCACCACATTACGACATTTTCTTCTCAGTGGTTATAATAGGCGATCATGAGCGAAATCGATTGGTACAAGTGAAGACTTCTTGAATGCGCTAGAAATCTCCGACCCCTTGTTAAATTGCGATTCGGTAGGCCGCCCTCGTCCTCGATGGCTCGCGAGATAGTAGCCTGCCCTAATCTTCTGTCCCAGCGATGCGGCAGTTAGTGTTCCCGCATTGTGCTGGAAGGGTTGTTGCTATCCCTGTGGCCTTGACTAACGGGATAAGTGGGTGTCTAATCCTCTGGTTGTATGTTGGCATAGACGCAATCGATACTATAAGGCCCGTCTGCCCTGCTCGGGGCCGATCGCTTGGTCGCGGGTCAGCCGGCGTCGGTTTTATCTGTTTCAGCCCACGCATGAGCCAAGCTCCTTCGGACGCTGCCGAGCAGGAGACGATGGGAGGTTCTGCAGAAGTTCGTAGCCGACGTTAGCTGCAGACCACCATGAACCGAGACGCGCAACCCCTTCCTAATACACACGAGCAAAGAGGAACCCAATAAGGTGAACAAGGGCGAATACGTCACATGGCGGACGGTAGCTGGGCTCTTTCTTATAAGTCTTGCCACTATCATGGACGAGATCTTGCTCACACGTATTTTCAGTGTGACGCTATGGTACCACTTCGCGTTCGGAGCTATTTCGCTCGCCATGTTCGGGATGACGGTGGGGGCACTCGAAGTGTACCAGCATCCCGAGAAATACGATAGCTTGCACGCGAAGCAACAGATGGCGCGTGCCTCCTTGTGCTTCGGTGTAACAGCGGTTTGCAGTGTGCTGACACATTTGCTTGTGCCTTTCGCTACACATCCTTTGGTGGCAATGCTCTGGATTATCCTGAGCTATGTGCTGCTTTCGATACCTTTCTATTTCAGTGGTATTTGCGTGAGCCTGGGGGTCACGAAGTTCCCAGCGAAGGCTAGCTTGCTCTATATGGCCGACCTTGTCGGCGCGGCGAGTGGCTGCATTCTGCTGATATACACGCTGAAGGTGACGGACGCGCCTACGGCCGTTTTCGTTTTGGCCCTTTTGGGTAGCCTCGCTGCCGCTGTACTTGCTGTCGATAGTGGCTCGCCTCGCTTGTCTCGAGCCGCCATCATCACGAGTGCAGTCCTGGGCATATATGTGATTGTGAACAGCAGCTTTGTAGCAAACCAATCTTCGCCGGTACGCCTGACTTGGGCCAAGGGAAGAGCGGAACGGCGGCCACTATTCGAGAAGTGGAATTCATTTTCTCGCATTGCGGTCGAGGGCGATCCGAACATCGTCACGAGCGTGGTGAACGAGGGAATCAGTCCAACTGTCCCGGAGACCTGGGGGGCTCGTCAACTATCTTTGAGAATTGACGGTGACGCCGCAACCACCATCACTGCATTTGACGGGAGAATCGATGAGGTTGAATACCTTAAGTACGACGTAAAGAATATCGTCCACCATATCCGCACCGGTGGGAACGTATTGATCATCGGAGCTGGCGGCGGACGCGATGTCCTGGCGGCACTCTCAATGGGACAAAAGCAAATTCTCGCTGTCGAAATCAATGATGACATCATTCGCGCCGTGACCTCGCGGTTCGGGGATTTTTCCGGTCATCTAGAACGCAATCCCAGGGTTACATTTGTGAATGATGAGGCCCGAAGCTATATCGCGCGAACTAAAGAGCGATTTGACGTTATTGAGGCCTCATTTATCGATACGTGGGCTGCCACAGCCACGGGCGCGTTGACGACGGTGGAAAGCTCCCTTTACACCGTCGAAGCCTGGAGATTGTTTCTCGACCGGCTTGCGCCCGATGGCGTTCTCTCAGTTTCCCGCTGGTATACGGCGGGCCTGCCCGTTCAAGCCTATCGGCTGACATCGCTTGCGGCCGCAGCGCTTCGCTCGGAGGGTGTGACTGACCCACGAAATCACATTCTGATGGTTGGGAACACGCGGCGCGGGTTCGTCGGCGCCGCCACCATCCTGGTAGCAAGACAACCCTTCTCGCTCGCTGATCTCGATCGTTTCGAATTGATATGTAAGCGGATGCAGTTTAACATTGTTTTGAGCCCGCGATTTGCAGCAGACCATGTATTTGAGACTTTAGGCAATGGTAAGGACCCGACCGAGGTATCGGAATCTCTTAGGCTAGATGTTTCGCCATCGACAGACAATTGCCCATTTTTCTTCGACTTCGTGCCTCTTCGATACCTCTTTCGGTCAGTCAAGCTTGGCGAGGGCGACTCCGTCGAGCATCAGTCTGGCGGCTTCGTTATCGTTTTGCTACTCGTCGTCACTTTTCTCACGCTGTTTTTTGTTCTCGTGCCGTTAGCCCGCACGCTGGACAAGACGGCCGTTCGGCTCTCGGTGCCGTATTGGCTTTTCTTTGCTGCAATAGGCCTTGGCTTCATGCTGATCGAAGTTTCCCAGTTGCAAAGGCTAATCATATTCCTTGGACACCCGACGTATGCTCTGTCGGTCGTACTCTTTACCCTGTTGCTCTCAAGTGGCCTGGGAAGTATGAGCACGTCAAGGCAGGTCAAACCTAACTGGAATACTACCGGCCGTCTATTACTTCTGTGGGTCAGCCTGTTGGCATACGGCTTGCTGACGCCGCGTGCGATTGGAGCATTCGGCTCCGCCACAAACCCCGTGCGCATTGGTCTCGCAACCGCCGTTCTCTTTCCTGTGGGGTTTTTGATGGGAATGGCGTTCCCTTTGGCACTGAAAATGTCAGCCGGTTCTTTCAGTGCACTTATGCCGGCGTTCTGGGGGGTGAATGGGGGAGCTTCGATATGCGCGTCGATACTTGCAATGGTTATTGCAATGAATGCGGGGATTTCAGCTGCCTTTTGGACCGGATTCTGGTGCTATGTCATTGCTTTCCTCGCGTACTGCTGGGCCGCGCTTTCCATAGCCCAATAGAAGCAAGTAGCAAGTAGCGCCGACCTCTGAGATTGAGGTCCGCGGTTCTTTCCGGAACGTGCACCTGCGAGCCGGTAGCCACGACACGCCTTTTGTGTCGTGGGTTCGTGGGGCCATCCTTGTGGTAATATCCAATCGGATTACTGCGCGGACGGCAACGACGCGTGGGGCCGAAAAGCCCACGGCACCCACTCCGTGGCGAGGCTATCAGCTTCTCCTGATGCCTTGGCTCAGCATCAGCGTGTCTCCCCAAGCCTTACTAATAGACCGGTGATCTCTTCGTGCACGAGCCATCGCCGTAACGTGCGTACTTGTTGCCTCCGACATAGAGGCCGCCCCCACTCCTCTGGTACTGAAACTGTGAGGTCCTGCCGTTGGGATACGTAACGGTTACCGTCCCCTGGTTCTCGTTTCCATCGGCTGTCCACCGTGCCGTCGCGCCGCCATCCTCGCCGTAGGCGGTGCCGGCCGACCCACTACTGTAGATACTGCTGCTTTCGCTGAATCGCCCGTCGCTACACAGGTTCAGGTAACGCTCACTGGAACCAAATGAGGAACTGCTGATGGAGAACCATTGGCCCGCGATCGCTTCCAGAACGGGCGCGGCCTTCGGTTGGCGGAACACGAAGCTCGCGGCAATCGACTCCACACGCGGCTTGAGGCCGGCGTACTTCTCCTCCGTCGTCATGCCGAGCACCACCGCGGCGTCACCGAAGGGGCTGGCCACGGCGACAGCCCGGGCGCGTATCCTCGCGCCATCCTGACCCGTGCCTGCCAGCTCACCTGCCACGGCGCGGTTTTGCCCCGCTGGGAACTCCTGCGCTTGCATCGTGGGCCTCAACTGCAAGCCCTCTTCTTGCATGCCTTCGCCATAATCCTGAACCAATTGCTGGAGCGTGGCCCCGCGCGCCAGGCGGAGGATGATCAAACCCGCTTCAGAATCGGAGCCCATCAGGAGCAATCCCTGTCGTTCGCCCACCTTCCAGCCCGGCGGAATGATGAAGCTGAGTCCCCAGGGCTCATAGTTCTGTCGGGAGCCTCCTCCAGACGGTAGATGCCCGCCTGATGCAGCGGATGGCCGAGACGCACGGCTAGACGGCCCGGCCCCGGGCGTTTTGGTCGTTGCGGCAGCGCCTCGAGCTTGAGCCTCGCCAGCACGCCGCACGGCCGCAATCAGGTCATTCGTGGCGCCCTTCGCCTTCAGTCTGGAGGTCATTGCAGGAGTCAGATCGAATGCGACACCTCGTTCTTTGACGAGGTAAATCAAGCGCTGGCTCGACACACCGGCGTCAAGAAGCTGGACCAGATCGGACTCGCCCAGGGCACGCTCACGTGGGGCAGGCGCGGTAGAGGTTTGGGCCTGGGAAGGCAGCGCCGTCTCGGTCTCTGCTCCTTCACCCGGCTCTTGGACGGGGGGTGCGAAGCCACCGCCTCCTGGCGCGCGAGCGGCACCTCCCCGGCGCGTCAAAACGAGCGGCGCCATCAAGTCGCCTCCAGAAAGCGCCAGTTGCGACCCCCGTAGCGTGAAGTTGTACGCGACTGTCTCGCCCTCCTGGGTCAACAGCAGTTTGTTGCCTTGCAGGCGCCACCTGCCGAGCACACCTTCGTAATCTGCCGTGCCGTCGGCGTTGAGCACCATCTTCATCTCAACCTCGTAGCCTTCCACCTTCCCTACCCAGGTTCCTACGAGGCCCGAAGGTTGTTGAGCAAGGGCAACGCTGGCGCTAGCAACTAAGAAGAAGCCGATGCGGAGATAACCGTTCCACATAGTTCCCTCCCTTGGACTCAGAGTGCTGAGCGGAAAATATTCTTGCTGGTACTATACCTCTAAAGGCCGCCTATGAGAACCACATGTGGGCACGGTGCCCCTGAAGCGAGCAGCGCGACTGGTGGAAATGTGAGGAGGACTGCGGGGCAGAAAAAGCCGGTAGGCACGACACGCCTTTTGTGTCGTGGGTTCGTGGGGCCATCCTTGTGGTAATATCCAATCGGATTACTGCGCGGACGGCAACGACGCGTGGGGCGGAAAAGCCC
>JAHEKS010000269.1 GCA_024638215.1 Acidobacteriota bacterium
GGGCAAAGCTGCCCTGCAGGAACCCTCCCAAAAGGACTAAGCCCAGAGCCACGCCAATCGTCTCTGTCATTACCCCCTCGCCGGCAAAACAGTGCTTGGGCTACGACGCATTCAACCTGGCAGCCCACCTGGCGACATCCGCGGGCCCTGGCGCGGACCCGCCGCTTTCCAGCGACGCGAACTGGACGGCGAGATTGCCGACGGTGGAACTCTCCACTGGCCCGCGAACCACCTCAAGCGCTGTGCGCTGGGCAATGAGGCGATTGAGGTACTGATTCTGGCTGCCACCGCCGACAATATAGAGGCGCCGAAACTGGCGGCCTGTTACCTCCTGAAGAGCGCGGAGGACCTCCGCGTAACGCGTCGCGAGGCTTGCGAAGATGGCGTTGGCCATCTCCGGGGCATGCTCTGCCTCCGTGGGAATGGGCGGATGGCCCGCTTTCTCGAGTTCGCGGTTGATCTTGGCAGGCATGTCACCGGGCAGGATCAGCTCGGGAGCGTCAACGTTGAAGGCCGTTTCGGGGACGCTCCTCCGCCCGCATTCGGCCACGAGCTCGGGTAGGCGCCAAGCATGGCCGGAGGCCTGCCATTCGCGCAGGCATTCTTCCAGCAACCACATGCCGTTGACGTTCTTCAAGAATCGGTACGTTCCTCCCACGCCGCCTTCGTTGGTGAAGTTCTCGCGCAGGGCAGCGGCCGCGGTGCAGGGTTCGTCGAGCACTGCCCCCACCAGCGACCACGTCCCGGAGCTGATGAACGCCCAATCCTTTCCGGTCGCCGCGATGCCTGCGACGGCGGAACCGGTGTCGTGGCAGGCGGGCGCCGTCACCATGGTGCCGCGGTAAGCGGGAAGCGAAGCCGCATCGCCTCGGAGGGGTCCTAAGCGTGCCCCTGCTGGGACAATGCGTGCCGCCGCAGCGCGGTCAAGACCAACCTTCTCAAAGATTTCGTCGCACCAATTCCGAGTTCGGGCATTGACTAGTTGCGTGTGGGTGGAGTTGGTGTATTCCGCGACGGCGGTCGCGGCTTCCTGACCGCAGAGCCAGTGCATCAAGTACTCGGGAATGTTCAACCATTGCGTTCCAGGCTTCACGCCGTCACGCTGGTCGGCGTAAAGCTGATAGAGCGTGTTGAAGCGCAGGAATTGAATTCCCGTGAGCTCGTAGATCCGCTCGCGGCCGAGGCGCGCCCAGACTTCAGGCACGGCGCTCTCGGTGCGCGCGTCGCGGTAACAAAACGGGTCGCCCAACGGCTTGCCTGACTTGTCCAGCCGGACGTAGTCCACTGCCCAGCCGTCCACGCCGACAGAGTGGATGGTTGCGTCACGGCCGGGAAGAGAGTCTGCGGCCTTCCGAAGACCCGCTTCCGCTCCCTGGCACAGTTCGTCGAGCCGCCAGTGGAGATGCCCGTCGCGCTCGTCTGGCCCGTTGGGGTAACGATGAAGGAAGTGAATCCTGGCGGCTGTCCCGTCCCACTCCCCCAGTGAAACTCGGCAGCTTGCAGCGCCCAAATCGATGGCGATACAGCGAAGGATAGCCATAGGAGTAGCGGCGGCGAAAGTGCCGAAGAACTGGACGGTTCCCCTCGCCCGCCGTTCGCCGCGGGCCGTGAGCGAAGTGGAACCGCTGCGGTCCCTGCCGGAGAAAAGCTTCGGTCAGGGTGCCGTCCACGGGAAACAGGTGCCCAGTCTTACTGTGCGCGCGGTCGCTGGTCAGGCAAAGGATCGCTTCCGCGCGATCGGCCAAGCGCTCACAGCTAGGCATAGCTGCTGGCTGCGCTGGCGCGTCCGGCCCGCTCGCGGGTGATCCGCTCCATGTACCCGCTCGCCCGGAAAGCGGCCAGGGGATCTTCCCCCAAGCCCTTGGACTTCCGCCACTCGCGAACCGCGGGCCGCACGTCGGTCGAGAACGCGTCCTTATAGATATTCTCTGCGTCAATCAACCGCTGTTCTTGCTGCGCTTTGCCCAGCGCTTCAAAGTCAATGATTGCCGCTTTGGCGTAGAGCTCCTGCGCGGTCATCACCGTCTGTATCATTTCCTCGATCTTGCCCTTCAGGTTATGGCTCTGGTCCACCATGTAGGCGATGTCGGCGGTTCGCTTCGTTTCCCACTCGTAAAAGCGGATTTCGGCAAAAATGCGGAAGACCTGGTAAGGATCAATCGAGCCCAAAGTGAGATCGTCGTCGGCGTATCGCCGGTCGTTGAAGTGGAAACCGCCCAGCATCTCCTCATCCAGCAGCCAGGCTACAATCTGCTCGATGTTTTGAGTCTGGTAATGATGCCCCGTATCCACCAGCACGCGCGCCTTCGGCCCGCAGAAGCGCGCTAGCGTCAGCGCCATCCCCCAGTCCGCGATGTCGGTGTGGTAGAACGCCGGCTCGAAGGGTTTGTACTCGATGAGCAGCCGCTGCTCGGGGCCCAGAGCATCGTGGGCGCGCTTCAACCCTTCCGCCATCCAGCGCTTGCGGGCGCGAATGTTTGTGGTGCCGGGAAAGTTCGAGCCGTCGGCAAACCACGGCGTCACGTCGCGCGAGCCCAGTTCGCGCGCGATCCGCACCGAATCCAGGATGTGATCGAGCGCGTGCTTGCGCACCGAGGCGTGCTCGTTCGCCAGCGACCCGTGCTTGTAAATCTGGTCCTGAAAAACGTTGGGGCTGATCGAGCCGGGCTTGACGCCGTAGCGCTCCGCCAGCGCCTTGACATCTGAGGTTTTGGTCCCCGGCGGCACGTCCCACAACACGTGCAAGGCGACGGTGGGACACGCGCCGGTGAACTTGTGCACCTGCCCGGCATCGGCGAACTTCTCCTCGGTCGTCTTCGCGGCGGGCTGCAGGAACTTGCCGAAGCGCGTGCCCGTGTCGGCAAATCCCCATGAAGGCAATTCAATTTTCAGGCCATCGAGCGCCGCGCTGACCGCTTCGCTGATGGAGGATGACGAACTGGAAGGTTTTGAAGTCATGGCGTGTTTTTGCACCTCACGGAATTGGCGTTGACAGGATTATACGGGCCGACTCCGCTAGAGCAACTACCGAGGAGCGGCGGCCCGCCTGTCATTATAGTTCGAACCGTCGGCAAACTGTCTGCGGACTCAGCCTCACGGCTTTCGCCAGGGGGGCATGCGCTTGGCGCGACGCAGTCTGCACCCTCTTGGGAACAAGACGTGCCAGAATTCCCTCGGCAAGAGCTCTCGTTAGAGCGGGTACCAAAACTCAAAGCGTCGCTCTTGTACTCTGAAGATTCTGGTGCAACAAGCGCTTTTAGGCCCCGGCGCAACGTTCTGCATTGAGGAACGGACAGATTGACCCTTTGGTCCGACTTAACTAACCGAAATGTCAGAAGGTTACCTGCAATCAACTGCTGGCTTGCTCGGCAGGGTCGCAGATGACGACTTGACAGGGCGGGTCTCACTGTGCGAAATGGAACCCATGGGAGAGACACCCCATCCCAGTGCCGGCTGCCGTGACCGTTACATCGTCAAAGCCGTTGTACATGCCTCGGCCATCTTCTCGGCTTTCCGCTCCCCGGGAGAAGTCCTGGGGCTCCGGGAGGTTGTGGCGCGCTCGGGACTCAAGAAGGGAATGTGCTTCCGCCTGCTCTACACGATGCACGAATGCGGGCTTGTAGAAAAAGTGGGTGAGAACCAGTATCGGTTGGCTTTTCCCCTCGGTGGGCACCGCAAGTTTCGTATCGGCTATGCGGATCAGGACCGAAGCTCTTCATTCTCTCGTGAGGTATTCGACGGATTGGTCAGGGCGTGCCAGCGCGCGCAGGTGGAACTCATCATGGTGGATAACCGGCGCGACCCCAAAGCGGCGGTGAAAAACGCCGAGCGGCTGGTGCGCGAGCATGTGGACTTGGCCGTGGAGTTCCAGATTGACGAGCGAACGGCGCCGGCGGTGGCTTCGAGATTCCAGAGTGCGGGAATCCCCCTGATTGCCATTGATATCCCGCACCCCGGCGCGGTGTATTTCGGTGCCGACAATTATGCCGCAGGACTGATGGCGGGACGCTGTCTGGGCCATCACGCGAAACAGGAATGGCAGGGACTTGCAGACGAAGTGCTGTTGCTGGAGATCTCCAGGGCGGGCCCCTTGATTCGCATGAGAGTGGACGGAATGCTGGCGGGAATCCGAGAAGTCATGCCGGCCTCGGACAAGTGGCCGGTCACCCGGCTTGATGCCAAAGGCGAGTTCCGGGCCGCGCTCGATAGCGTCAGGAAGCACCTTCGCGCCGCCACTTCAGGACGCATTCTTGTCGGGGCCGCCAACGATCCCATTGCGCTGGGTGCGCTCCGTGCCTTCCAGGAATGCGGTCGCAGCGCCAGTTGCACCGTGGTCGGGCAAAACGCCGAGCCGGAAGCGCGCGCGGAAATGCGCCAGCCTGGAACCCGTTTGATTGGTTCGGTGGCCTACTTTCCGGAAAGATACGGGGATGTCATCGTCCGTCTGGCCACGGATGTTCTGCTGGGGAAGAACGTCCCGCCAGCGGCGTTTACGACGCACCAACTGATCACCCCCCGGAACGTGGACCGCCTGTATCCCAATGACTCGCTGCTCGCAGGATTGGCCCGCGAATACAGCTGAAATAATGTCCGCAGAATGGGCATCCGCGATGGTGCGGCCACCCCCCGTGGTCGGGCAGACAGTTCCAGTGGCGGTTGGACCATCATTCCGCAGTGTGACACCGTTTGGCCCTTCTATCAACTCCACGGCGGCGCGAGATTTCTGCTGCCTGGCAACTGTAACCACATTAGCTTTCTGCAGTTAGGCCTTGTCCCTGCCGCCCCATGGCATGTTTTGACCTGCAGAACGCTCAAAAAGACCCCCCTAATGCTTGACGAAAGACCTGAGCAGGAGTAAAACGCGCCTCGTAGCGTCGTGTCGGGGGGACTCGAATTAATCCCAACGCAGACACCAAGGTCTGAGAGAGCCCTCTATCGCTTTATTTTTCCGTCGGGTGTGGGTCAGAAAACGAAGGTTCGAATTGGCGCATGAATCGTCGCGCCGGGGCCTGGATGATTCCGCAAAGAGGAATAGAGGAGGAGGCTTGCCTATGAAGGCATTGAAATACCTACTTTTGTTTGGCTCCGCCTGTGCCCTATTATTGTTGGGCTTAGCGGGCACTCTCAGGGCCCAGACGGCAACAGCTGAGATTACAGGCACAGTCACCGACAGCACGGGGGCTGTCATTCCGCAAGTCAAGATTACTGTCACCAGTCAACAGACGGGCTCGACGCGCTCGGCCACGACCAACGAGTCGGGCGCCTACACCGTCACATTCCTTCCTGTCGGAGTGTACACGGTAACGGCAGAGAAGACAGGGTTCCAAGTTGCCAAGCAGACCGATATTACGCTGGCCGTCGCGCAGACCCTGCGCGTGGACCTGCAATTGGCGGTCGGGGCGGTGACTCAGACCGTGGAGGTCAAGGCTTCGGCGGTCAGTTTGGATACCGAAACGTCCGCAGTGTCGCACCTTGTGACCAACCGGCAAGTCAGCGAACTGCCCCTGAACAGCCGGAACTTTGTAGACTTTCTGCTGCTCAGCGGCGGCGCGGTTGACCGGCGCAACGGGGAACAGTCTTCGATGCGCCAGAACAAGGGCGGTTCGTACGCCATCAACGGCGCCCGGCCCACCTCCTTGAACTACACGTTGGACGGCGTCATCAATACCGACGTCGCTCTCAACACCCCGGCCGTCATCCTTTCCCAGGATGCGATTCAGGAGTTCAAGGAACAAACCACCACCTACTCGGCGGCTTACGGGTTCAGCGCCAACCAGGTCAACATCGTGAGCAAGCAGGGCACGAACCAGTTGCACGGCGCCGTCTTCGAATTTCTCAGAAACGACAAGGTGGACGCTAGAAATACTTTCCTCAAGCCCACCGACAAAAAAGCCGTCTTGCGACAGAACCAGTTTGGCTTTGTCGCCGGCGGGCCGGTCTATATCCCGAAGGTTTACGACGGGCGGAACAAATCCTTCTGGCTGGTCAATTACGAAGGGTGGAGAATTCACCGGGGGGCGTTCTTGCAAGGCATTGTCCCGGACCCCACCCAACTAAGCGGGAATTTTAATGGAGCGACATATGGCGGCAGTCCACTCCCGGCATTCGGGACGGGCGCGTGCAACCAGAACCTGGGGTTGAACCTCCCCTGCATGCCCATTGACCCGCAGACGGGAGCGCCTTTCACGAACAACACGATTGACCCCTCCAGGTTTTCGAGGCTGGCCAAAGAGACGCTCTCTTTGAACATGGTCCCTAACCCTACCTGTCCTACCTGCACCACAGGCAACAACTTCGGTGAAAATGTCACCCTTCCTACGACCCTGAACCAGCAGACCTACCGGGGTGATCAGGAGCTGGGCCGGTTTGGAAAGGTATTCGGCCGTATTACCCTTTCGAACTTTACGACAAGCAGCACAGGGACCGTCACCTACCCGTTGGGGAGGAACAACTTTGTTGAGAAAGAAA
>JAHEKS010000270.1 GCA_024638215.1 Acidobacteriota bacterium
AGCCAGCCGCCGCGCTTCCATCGCTATGGCATCTCGTCGGGAACGTACGGTGTGGTCGGCCATAGGCCGACTCTAGCACAAAACATGGCATTGTCAATCTATTTATGCAGAGATCTCTAGGCGGGCTATTTCGTATTGTTTGCGGAAAGCGCGCGGCAAAGTTCCCAGCCGCAATTTCGGCACTGCGCTCGCCGCCGGGCGTTGAGCGTCTGGCAGCGCGGACAGGTGAGATACATGACGCGCGCGAAAAGGTGAGTGATGACGGCGCTCGCTCCCAGGATCGCCACCATGAGTAGTATCGAAGCGATCGTGGAGTTCATTTCTTGGCGGCGGCTGCACGGCCGGCGCGCACCGCCTCGAGGAATTTCTTCGCCGTCGAGGTGATGGTCTCGGAATTACCGGCCCGCAGCGCCTTCAAATCCACCAATTCACCGCCCACGGCGACCGCCGCAGCGCCGGCGCGAATGAACTCAGCCGTGTTTTCCAGACTCACTCCGCCGGTGGGAACCATCTCGATTTGCGGGAACGGGCTCTTGAGCGCTTTGATGTACTTCGGCCCGCCCACCGGCCCGCACGGAAAGACTTTGACCAGGTCCGCGCCGCCACGCCAGGCGGCCAGGATTTCGGTGGGCGTGAGCGCTCCCGGCAGGCAGGGCTTGGAGTGTTTTTGCGCCGTTTCAATCACGCTCAGATCAAGCGAAGGCGTGACAATGAACTCCGCGCCCGCCGCGATGGCCGACTCGCAGTTTTCCACGTCGAGAATGGTCCCCGCGCCCACCAGCACCCGGTCGCCGAATCGCTTTGCCACCTGCTCGAGAACACTCAGCGCGTTCGGCACGGTCATGGTAATCTCAGCGATGCCAATACCGCTTGAGATAATGGCCTCCGCCGCGCGCAAGGCGTCGTCGGCGGAGCGCGTGCGTACGATCGGAATCAGCCCCACATCCTTGATCAGCTTCAGCGATTTCTCTTTTGTCCAGGCCATGTTTACCCTACGGTCTCATTTCGCGCGCTCTTCGTCGCGCCGCTTCGTGTCATTTAGCGTTCATGTTGACTTCCGTCAAACTGACAACTGAATACCGACGACTGAGAACTCCGGCTCACCTTGCCACGCGCAGGCTGGCGCCCTTGAGCAGCTTCTCGACTTCTTCCAGCGTCGCCCAGTTGAAATCTCCCGGATTCGTCTGCTTGAGCGCGCTGAAAGCGTTGCCGTAGCGCACCGCGGCGTCGTAGGATTTCTTGGCCAGATAGCCGTAAATGAATCCCGCGCTGAAGGAATCGCCGCCGCCCACCCGGTCCACGATTTCAAGCTCGTACTTCGCGTCTTCGTAGAACTTGCCCTCGGCGTAGCAAATCGCCGTCCAGGTGTTTCGCCACACCAACGGGTTCTCGCGCAGCGTGATGGCCACTGCTTTGAAACGGAATTTCTCTTGCAGCCGCCGCGCCGCTTCTTTGTAGCTCTCAATGGAAATCTGCTTGAAGCCGCGGTCGTCGGTCTTGCCTTCCGCCTTGATTTTGAAAACCACACCGGTGTCTTCTTCGGTGGTGATCAGCACATCCACCCATTCCATCAGCGACTCCTGCACGGCCTGCGCCTTCTCAGGCGTCCAGAGCTTGCCGCGATAGTTGAGATCGTAGCTGACCGTTGCGCCCGCCGCCTTCGCCGCCTGCAACGCTTCACGCGTGACCTCGGCGGCGGAATCCGAAAGCGCCGGAGTAATGCCGCTGGTGTGAAACCATTGCGCGCCGTCGAAGACTTTCTTCCAGTCCACCTCGCCGGGTTGGATGGCGCTGATGGCGGAGTGAGCGCGGTCGTAAAGCACCGAACTTGCGCGCGGCGCCGCGCCGAATTCGACAAAGTAGAGGCCCAGCCGTCCGCCGCCCGCCCACACAAGGTTCGACGTGTCCACGCCCGCCTGGCGTACGCGATTCTCCATCAAATGTGCCAACGGATTCTTAGGAAGGCGAGAGACCCAGGTGCTTTTCAGCCCCAGGCGCGCCACTCCCACCGCGACGTTCAGCTCGCCGCCGCCGACTTGCACGTCGAGCGAATTCGCCTGCTCCAGGCGCTGAAAATGGGGCGGCGAAAGCCGGATCATCGCCTCGCCGAACGTCACAACATCGAACATGAATCACCCCCGCTCGTTCCGGAACCCGCAGCGCCTCGTGTTCCAAACGGCAGAAACTCAATATAGGACTTTCGGCGAAAAAAATCAGCCCCTTTCAAAACTCCGCCGCTTCGCGATCGCGGCGAGGGACGAGGCTCGACGACGGGCGGCGCGCCTTGACTCGGGCTCCGGCGAGAGTTTACAGTAGCCATTTACCCTTCCTAATGCAATGCGGGCTGAGGGAGCGCAGCCTGAAAATGGCTGGAACGGCCGGAACCATTCTCGACGAAATCATCGCGGCGCGGAGGCGGCGCCTGGCGATTGCCCGCCAGCGAATGCCCCTGATCATGCTGAAGAAAGCGATGGAGACCGAACGTGTCGCCCGCGACTTTGCGGCGGCCCTTTCAGGAACGGGAATTCGCGTCATCGCCGAGATGAAGCGGGCCTCTCCTTCGCGAGGCGTTTTGCGAAGAGAGTACCGCCCGCGCGAGCTGGCGCAGGGCTACCAGGCGGGCGGCGCGGCGGCGCTTTCGGTGCTGACGGAAGAGGATTACTTTCACGGTTCGCTGACCGATCTGATCGACGCGCGCGACGCTGTCGGGCTGCCGGTCCTGCGCAAGGATTTCATCCTGGAGGCTTACCAGGTTTACGAGTCCGCGGCGGCGGGCGCGGACGCGCTGCTGCTGATCGTCGGGGCGCTCGCCGACGACGAATTGCGGGAGATGATCGAGCTCGCGCGCAGCCTGCGCATCGCCGCGCTGGTGGAAGTCCACACGGAAGACGAATTGAGCCGGGCACTCGCGGCCGGCGCGCGCATCATCGGCGTGAACAATCGCAATCTGAAATCGCTCGAAGTGGATATCGAGACTTCGTTTCGACTGCGCGCCAAGATCCCCTCCGATTGCATTTCCGTCAGCGAAAGCGGCATCAAAACGCCGGAGGACTTGCGGCGCCTGGCGGACGCGGGTTTCAACGCGGCACTGATCGGCGAGAGCTTGATGGTCAATGACGATCCGGGAAAGGAGTTGGCGCGGCTGCTGGAAGGCGCGCGGTCGCCCGCCGCGCGAAAGGTCTGAAGATGCCGACGCGCGTCAAAATCTGCGGCATCACGCGGCTGGAAGACGCACAACTTGCAGTCGAGTTGGGCGCGGCGGCGCTGGGGTTCAATTTCTATCAGCCTTCGCCGCGCTTCATCGAACCGGAGGCTGCGCGCGCGATCATCGCCCAGTTGCCGCCCTTGGTTACGACCGTGGGGATTTTCGCGGATGAAACCGAAACTGTCCAGGTTCTTATTAAAGCCGGCTTGGCCGGTGTGACGGCCGTGCAACTGCACGGGCCAAGGCGCCCGCCGCTCGAGGAATTGATGAAGGCCCTCCCGATGATCGTAGCAGTGGGAGTCAGCGAGACATTTAAGCCGGAGGATATCGGTCGGATGGCCGCCGCCGGGTACTTGCTGGACGCACACGATCCCGACCTGCGCGGCGGAACAGGGAAGACTTTCGACTGGAATCTGGCGCGGGAAGCGAAGAAATATGGCCCGATCATTCTCGCGGGAGGATTGACGCCGGAAAACGTTGGCGAAGCGATTCGCAAAGTTCGCCCTTACGCGGTGGACGTCGCGACCGGCGTAGAATCGGCGCCGGGAGTCAAGGACGCCGGGAAACTGAAAGCCTTTTTCGCCGCCGTCGAGGAAGCAGACAGGAATCTTTAATTTCATTATGCCGGCTCAAACACAAACCGAAACCTGGCCTGACGCGCGCGGGCGCTTCGGCGAATTCGGCGGGCGCTACGTCCCTGAAACGCTCATGCATCCGGTCGAGGAACTGGAGAAGGCCTACGAGGCGGCGCGGGCCGACGAGAAATTCCAGGCAGAACTACGGCGGCTGCTGAAGGACTTTGCGGGGCGGCCGACGCCGCTCTTTCACGCGCGGCGGCTGACCGAGCGCTTGGGCGGCGCGCAGATTTATTTGAAGCGCGAAGACCTGTTGCACACCGGCGCGCACAAGATCAACAACTGCCTTGGCCAGGGTCTGCTCGCTCAGCGCATGGGCAAAACTCGGCTGATTGCGGAAACCGGCGCGGGGCAGCACGGCGTAGCGACGGCGACGGTGGCGGCACTGATGGGCCTCGAGTGCCGCGTTTACATGGGCGAGGAAGACATGGCGCGCCAGGCGCCCAACGTTTTTCGCATGCGGTTGCTCGGCACGGAAGTGGTAGGCGTCTCCTCTGGCTCGAAGACCCTAAAGGACGCCATCAATGAGGCGATGCGCGACTGGGTGACGAACGTCGAAAACACTCACTACCTGCTGGGCTCGGTGCTCGGCCCGCATCCTTATCCTGCAATGGTGCGCGACTTTCATCGCGTGATCGGACAGGAAACCCGCGAGCAGATTTTGAAGCAAACCGGTCGGCTGCCTGATGTTTTGTTCGCCTGCGTGGGCGGCGGGAGCAATTCGATCGGATTGTTCTACGATTTCATTCCCGACCGCGAGGTCAAGATGGTGGGCGTAGAGGCGGGCGGGCGTTCTCTGAAGTTGGGCGAGCACGCGGCGCGCTTTGCAGGCGGCAGGCCCGGCGTGCTGCACGGGACTTACACCTACGTGTTGCAGACCGAGGACGGATTGATTTCGAATACCCACTCTGTTTCGGCAGGGCTCGACTACGCCGCGGTGGGGCCGGAGCACGCGGCGCTCTATCGGCAGGGGCGTGTGGAATACACGCACGTGAGCGATGCCGAGGCACTGGACGCGGCGCGGGAGCTCGCGTGCATCGAAGGCATCATTCCGGCGCTCGAATCCGCGCATGCCGTCGCGGAAGTGATCAAACGCGCCCCAAAGATGAAACGCGATGAGATTGTGGTGATCAACCTTTCCGGACGCGGCGACAAGGATTTGGGAATCTTTCAGTCGCAAGGAATTTTGTAGGGGCAGGTCTGAAACCTGCCCCTAAGGGCGACGCATGGCAACGGTCTCAGCATCACGAATTGATGCGCGGTTTGGCGAGTTGCGCGGCAGGCGAGCGAAGGGACTGGTCATCTATCTGACCGCCGGCGACCCGTCGCTGGACGCGACCGGCGAATTGCTGGCGGCGATTGACCGCGCGGGCGCGGATGTCATCGAGCTGGGCGTGCCTTTCTCGGACCCTTTGGCAGACGGCCCGGTGATTCAGCGAGCTTCCGAGCGAGCTCTCAGAGCCGGCGCGACGCTGCGCAAAATTCTGGAGCAATTGCCAAAGTGGAGTGAATCAATCCACGCGCCGATAATTTTGTTCAGCTACTACAATCCCGTGCTGCAATACGGACTGGAAAGATTCGCGCGCAAGGCGGCGCGAGCGGGGGCGGCAGGAGCGCTGATCGTTGACGTCACGGCCGAAGAAGCCGGCGAGTACGTCGCGGCGATGCGCGCGGAAAATCTGGACACGATCTTTCTCGCTTCGCCGACCTCGCCTAATGACCGACTGATGCGCGCCGCTGCTCTTTCAAGCGGATTTCTCTACCTGATTTCGCGCACGGGCACCACGGGCGAGCGCAGCGAAATTTCCGTGACGCTGAAGCCGCTGGTCGAGCGCGCTCGGAAGTTCACGTCATTGCCGCTCGCGGTGGGATTTGGAATCTCAAATCCGCAGCAGGTGAAGGAAGTGACTGCGGTGGCGGACGCGGCGGTGGTGGGCAGCGCGATTGTCCATGCTATCGAGGAACAGTATCCCTCCGGAGGCGCGGCGGCGATCGAGTCGTTCGTCCGCTGGCTCCGTGAAGGGCTGTGAGAGGCTGATAAAAGGGTACCTGTGTCATGCTGAGCGCGGCGAAGCATCTGCTGTTTCCCGTAGAAAGCTGGGAAGCAGATCCTTCGCTGCGCTCAGGATGACAATTTCTTGAGAACTATTCGCTCGGCGGTTGAAGCGGAGGCGTATGAGCGATCTGGACGGCTGGCGCAAGCGCATAGACGAAATTGACCAACAGCTCGTCAAGCTGCTCAACGAGCGCTCGCAGTGCGCCGTCGAAATCGGACATCTGAAGAAGAAGGTCAATATGCCGGCGTGGCAGCCGGCGCGCGAGGCGGAAATCCTGCGCAACGTGGTGAAGTCGAATCCCGGGCCGCTCGACGACGCCGCCATCCGGCGCCTGTTCGAGCGCATCATTGACGAAGCGCGGGCGCTTGAGCGGCACTCGATGGAAGACGGTTCGACGCAGGGGGAGGAGTAACTCAAGATGGTGGTAGTCATGCAAGAGGGTGCGTCGGAAGATCAGATCCAGCGCGTCATCAACAAGCTGATGGACATGGGGTTCGACATTCACCGCTCGACGGGCGCGCAGCATACGGTGCTGGGCGCGGTGGGCGCCAAGATCAGTTTTGACA
>JAHEKS010000034.1 GCA_024638215.1 Acidobacteriota bacterium
CACCGCCCACCGAGAAGCCTGCGCCCGCCCCGGCCGCCGAGTACACCTGCCCGATGCATCCCGAGGTGCACTCGCACAAGTCCGGCGCGTGCCCTTCCTGCGGGATGGCGCTCGAGCCTCTTCTGATGGGGCACGTCACGGTCACCCAGTACGTCTGCCCAATGCATCCGGAAATCGTGCGCGACGAGCAGGGGTCCTGCCCGCTGTGCGGCATGGCGCTGGAGCCGCGCATCGTGACGCTCGAAGAAGAGGTCAACCCTGAATACGACGACATGAAGCGCCGCTTCTGGATTTCCCTGGTGCTCACCACGCCGGTGCTTCTCCTGGCCATGTCGGAAGTGATTCCCGGGCGGCCGCTCGACCGCCTGATTCCCGAATACGCGCGCGCCTATGCTGAGTTGCTCCTGTCTACGCCCGTCGTCCTGTGGGGCGGCTGGCCGTTTTTCGTGCGCGGCTGGCAGTCCATCGTCCATCGCAGCCTGAATATGTTCACGCTGATTGCGATCGGCACGGGGACAGCGTACTTTTACAGCCTCGTCGCCGCTGTCGCGCCGGAGATTTTCCCTGCTGCGTTCCGCGGCCCGGGCGGCCACGTGGCGGTCTACTTTGAAGCCGCGGCAGTCATCACCACGCTGGTGCTGCTGGGCCAGGTGCTGGAATTGCGCGCCCGCAGCCAAACCTCGGGGGCCATCAAGGCTTTGCTGGGTCTCGCGCCCAAGACGGCGCGCATCGTGCGCGACGATGGGCGCGAAGAAGACATCCCGCTCGACCAGGTCCAGCACGGGGATAAACTGCGCGTGCGGCCGGGCGAAAAGATTCCGGTGGACGGAACCGTTCTCCAAGGCTCGAGCTCGGTGGACGAATCCATGGTGACAGGCGAGCCGATTTCGGTGGAAAAAGAATCCGGCGACCGCGTGACCGGCGGCACCGTGAACGGCACGGGCAGCTTCCTTATGCGCGCCGAGCGGGTGGGCTCAGAGACGCTGCTGGCGCAGATCGTGCAGATGGTCGCGGAGGCGCAACGCTCGCGCGCGCCCATCCAGCGACTGGCGGATGTAGTCGCGTCGTACTTCGTCCCCAGCGTGTTGCTGGCCGCTATCGTGACGTTCGCGGTGTGGGCCATGGTGGGGCCGAGCCCGCGCCTGGCCTACGCGCTGCTCAACGCCGTCGCGGTGCTCATCATCGCCTGCCCGTGCGCGCTGGGACTCGCCACGCCAATGTCCATTATGGTCGGTACGGGGCGCGGCGCGCTGGCGGGCGTGCTCATCAAGAACGCTGAGGCGTTGGAAGTGCTGGAAAAAGTTGACACGCTGGTGGTGGACAAGACCGGCACGCTGACGGAAGGCAAACCGCGCCTCACGGCCGTCGAAACGCTGCCGGGCTGGAACGGCATGGATGTGCTTCGCCTCGCGGCGAGCCTGGAACGCGGCAGCGAACATCCGCTGGCCGCGGCCATCGTCGCCGGCGCGGAGGAGAACGGACTGCAGCTTGCGCCGGCGGAGGAGTTTCAGTCGTACACGGGCGAAGGCGTCACCGGCAAAGCGGACGGACAAAGCGTGGCGCTCGGCAACCGCCAACTGTTTGAGAGGCTGGGCATCAATTTGGGCGACCTGATCGAAAAGGCGGAAGCCGCCCGCGGCGAAGGCCAGACGGCGATGTTCCTGGCCATTGACGGCAAGGCGGCGGGACTGATCGCGGTCGCCGATCCCATCAAGGATTCGACTTCGGAAGCGATTCGCCTGCTGCACGAAGGCGGCATTCGCATCGTCATGCTGACCGGCGACAGCCGCACCACCGCGCAGGCGGTGGCCCGCACGCTGGGCATTGACGACGTGCGCGCGGAAGTTCTTCCCCAGCAGAAAGGCGAAGTGGTCAAACAGTTGCAGTCGGAGGGCCACGTGGTGGCGATGGCGGGCGACGGCATCAACGACGCGCCGGCGCTGGCACAAGCCCAGGTGGGCATCGCCATGGCCAGCGGCACCGACGTGGCCATGCGGAGCGCCGGCGTGACGCTCATCAAGGGCGACCTGCGCGCCATCGCGCGCGCGCGGCGGCTCTCGCACGCGACCATGCGCAATATCCGCCAGAACCTTTTCTTCGCGCTCATCTATAACGGCTTGGGCATTCCGCTCGCCGCCGGCGTGCTTTATCCTTTCTTCGGGCTGCTGCTCAGCCCCATGATCGCGGCCACGGCGATGACTTTCAGTTCGGTTTCGGTCATCTCCAACGCCTTGCGTATCCGCAAAGCGGCGCTGTAGGGGAGGGCCTTTACGGCCCTCCCGCTGGCACCATCGGCGGGAGCGTGAAGACTAGGACGGGAGCACCCTAAAGGTGCTCCCCTACCGAATCGTGATAAGGTGACGAGTGGGGATTCAACGACCATGACCTTTCTGAAGACGCGGTTTCATCTCACGCGGGCGCTGGACGAGCGCGACCTGAACAATTTCGGGCGGCTCTCGGCCGTTTACGGCATTCGCGGCCTGGCGATTGAGGGCGACGATTTGGTCGTTGACTACGACGCCTCGCGCATCCACGAGGCGGAAGCGCTCGCCGCCGCGCGCGGGTTCGGCCTGCCCGTCGCGCCGCTCGAACCCATTCCTTCCGGAGGTTACGATTACACCGGCGAGTTCAAAGACTTCGCCTGGCCCACCACCGGCCTGAGCCCGGTAAACCGGAAATAGACCTGCTTCCAACCGCGCCGCCGCAACGTGTGGGTTCGATTCCCTCCCACAACAACGGATATCTCTTGCTCGCGAATTTCTGCTAAGATGCCCGTTCTTTCATCAAGGAGAAAACCATGCATCGCAAAATCACCGTGCTTCTTTCCTGCGCACTTTTCGCGCTCGCAGCGACGCTGGGCGCGGCCAGTGACGTGGCGCCCCAGCCCGCCTCGCCCGCGACGGACGGCACGCTGCCCGCGCTCACTTCGATAGCGGGCGAAGGCATGCTCGATTCGCACGCCTACGATTATCTTGAACAGTTGAGCGACGACATCGGCGGCCGCGTCACGGGCACGCCCGCCTGCGCGCGCGCTATCGAGTGGGGCGTGGAGAAGATGAAGGCCATCGGCCTTGAAAACGTTCACACCGAGAGGTGGCAGATGTCGCGCGGCTGGACGCGTGTTTCCGCCTCGGCCGAACTGCTTGAGCCGGCCGAGCGCCGGCTGAAGATCGATTCCATGGGGTGGGTGGGCTCGACGCCCGCGGGCGGTGTGGTGGGCGAGGTCGTCCCAGTCAATGATTATAATATGGATAATGAGATAAAGCAGAATACCTCGCATTGGGCGGGCAAAATCCTGCTGGTGGTCCAGAAGGGCGAGCCGCCCAAGGACCGCATGAGCTCCTTCGCCAAGTTCGGCCCGTTCCTGAAGGCCGCCTACGCCGCGCACGCCGTCGCCGTCATCGGCGGGCAGGGCGGGCGCAAATCCGCCGGCATGCGGCTGACGCATACCGGCGTGCTGGGCTTCGACACGTTCTACGACATTCCGGTGGTCAGCATGACCGCCGAAGACCAAGACCTGCTCGAGCGATTCCTCGATCAGGGCAAAACCCTGCGCATGAAGATCAACGTGCAGAACCGTGTCACCGACGGCCCGGTCGAAACCGCCAACGTGGTGGGTGAGATCCGCGGCACGGAGCATCCCGAGCAGATTATCGTGGCGGGCGGGCACCTGGATTCCTGGGACCTGGCCGAAGGCTCGACCGACGACGGCACGGGCGCGACCAGCGTGCTGGGTGCGGCGGAAGCGATTGTCAAAAGCGGCCGGAAACCGCGCCGCACCATCCGCTTCGTGCTGTTCACCGGCGAAGAGCAGGGCCTGCTGGGATCGCTTGCTTATACCAAGATGCATAAGGCCGAGATGGCTAATCACCTCGGAGATATCATTCTCGACTTCGGCCAGGGTCCGGTGACGGCGCTCAGCCTGGGCGGGCGCGACGATTTGATTCCCGCCCTCAAGAAGTTCGCCGGGTCCATGAAGGCCTTCGGCGACCTGAAGGTGGACGACAAGGTGATTTTCGGCACCGACACCGGGCCGTTCACTCTCCAGGGCCTGCCGGGCATCAACATGGATCAGGACTCGCCCGATTACAAATACACGCACCACTCGGCCGTGGATACGCTCGACAAGGTGAAGCCGGAAATCCTGGAGCGGAACGTGACACTGATGGCACTCACGGCGTTTTGGATCGCCGACCGCCCCGAGCGCCTCGACACCCAGTGGTCGCCCGAGCAGACCGCCAAGATGCTGGTGGAAAAACACGAAGACCGGATGCTGAAGAATTTCGGCCTGTGGCCCTTCGGCAACCTGGGAGAGCCGGCCGGCCAAGCCTCGACCGGCCAGTAGCGGCAGGGTTACCTCGTCCTGCCCCGGCGTCAAGCCGCCGCGCCTTAGCCAAGCGAACGATCCATTACTTCCGGCCGCCGGCGGGCGGCCGGATCATTCTTCCTTCGGGGGGTGTTCCGTTATGAAACGGCGAAGCGTCCTCATAACGTTTCTTGCGCTGGTGTTATCTTGCCCAGCCGCTCTTGCGCAGCAGCCCGCGCAAAGCGGGAAGGGGCAAATTTGGCCTAATTGGGTTGGCTCGTGGGCCTCGTCGCAGCAAATTCCCGAGCCTCGCAACGCGCTCGCGCCCGCCGATCTCACGGACGCCACTTTGCGCCAGATCGTGCACCTTTCGCTGGGTGGAAAGACGCTGCGCGTGCATCTCTCGAACGCCTTCGGCACCGCGCCGCTCGAATTCACTTCCGTGCACATCGCGCTGCCGGTCGAGGCCGATTCGCCGAAGATCGAGCCTTCGACCGACCGCGCGCTGAGTTTTTCCGGCCGCCCCGCCGTGACCATTCCCGCCGGCGCGGAATATATCTCCGATCCCATCAGCTTTGCGGTAGAGCCCGATTCCAGCCTGGCCATCACCTTTCATTTGGCGCAGCCGCCGGCGCAGGAGACCAGCCATCCCGGCTCGCGCGCGACGTCGTACCTGGTTCGCGGCGATCACGTGGCGGACGCGGATTTGCCGGGCGCCACGAAATTCGACCACTGGTTCAATATTGCGGGCGTGGATGTGGAAGCGCCCGCCGGCGCGCGCTCCATCGTGGCGTTCGGCGATTCGATTACCGACGGCCACGGCGCGACCACCAACGGCAACGACCGCTGGCCCGACGACCTGGCGCGGCGCCTGCTGGCCGCGCACGCGAACCGCAGCGTTCTCAACCAGGGCATCGGCGGCAATCGCCTGCTGCTTGACGGCCTGGGACCGAACGCGCTGGCGCGCTTTGACCGCGACGTGCTGGCGCAGCCCGGCGTCCGCTACGTGATCGTGCTGGAAGGCATCAACGATATCGGAACCTTCGGGCTCAAGGGTGAATCGCCCAAATCCGCGCACGATGACCTGGTCGAGAGAATCATCGGCGCCTACCAGCAGATCGTGCTGCGCGCGCACGCGCACGGCATCCGCGTTTTCGGCTCGACCGTCACGCCCTTTGTCGGCTCCGATTATTACCATCCCGGCTCGCTCGGCGAGCGAGACCGCGAAGCGGTGAACGCATGGATTCGCGCGCCGGGCCACTTCGATGCGGTGATTGATTTTGACCAGGCGGTGCGCGATCCGGCGGACCCGCATCGCCTGCTGCCCGCGTACGATTCCGGCGATCATCTGCACCCGTCGCCCGCCGGATACGGCGCCATGGCCAACGCCGTCCCGCTTTCGCTGTTTGCGCATTGAGCCGGTAACGGCCGCGGAATCGTCTCTCCAATCAGCCCTGAGGCCTCCGCTCCTTTCTCCCCGGTGCGGCATCGTCCCGCCAGAGCTGGCAGCCGATTCGAACTAAGGGTTGCGGGAATTGCGCGCAAGAGCTCCGGAGCCGTAGGTTGACTCGAAGTGTTGCCACTCGGGTTTCAGCTTCTGCATGAAAGCGATAAAGCGGGGGTCCTGACGGATGGGATCGAGGGCGGGATCGCGCTCAAAGAACGGATAACAGGGGAAGCCGGTGGCGGCGGTTTGCTGAAGCCACGCCACAGCTTGTTTGGGCTCGCGCAATTGCGCATAGATGTCGGCGACGAAGTTGGCAATATGATGGAAATGGCCGTAGGGCTTCAGGGCCTCCGCTTGTTTAAGGATCTTGCCGGTGATTCTCTCTTCCACCTGCCGCCTGTTGTCGGGGTCTGCCAGAAGAAGCGTGTGGACAGTCGCCAGCCACACATTCTTCTCCTGCGGATCGTCCTTGAGCAGCTCGCCGACCAGCGTCTTGGCCTCCTGTTTTCGTCCCGCTTGCCACAGGTCATAGGCAAGATAAGTTTTGAGAGCCGGCGCAACGGACACCGCCCTCAGCAGGGGCACGGCGTCCTGAAACCTGCCGCCAGAGACGAGGGCCAGGCTGGTGTACCACGCAACGTCCGGCTGCGAGGGACTGAGCGCGCCCGCGGTCTGAAACTCCCGGAGCGATTCCTCAATCAACCCGACATGAAGGTACACGATGCCCAGCAACACGTGACCGTCGGCCAGGCTGGGATTCAACGTCACCGCCCGCCGGCATTCCTGGATGGCTTTCTCGAATTGCCAACCGTGTGCCGGCGTAAAGAGGAGGGTGGCGCGGGACAAATGAGCTTGCGGGAGATCGGGGTCCAGGGCGAGCGCCTTCTCGATCGCCGTCCCGGCTTTTTGGTCCCAGACCTGTTTCGGGTCCAGAAAAAACAGCCTCTCGGTGTAAGCATGTCCCAGTGCCGCGTAGGCGGGAGCGAAGTTGGGATCGGTGGAAACGGCGCGTTGCAGGGCCTCAATGGCGGCTTGGTTGTCCGCCGGCACAAGGCTATCCTGAAGCACGTTCCCTCGCAGGTAAAGGAGGTAGGCCTGCGGGTTCACGGGGCGGCGACGGGGCGGCGACTGGCAAGCCGCGCCTGCGCACCCGGCGCAACTTCCGCCCGGACCTCACCCGCGATGGCGCTCGCCACGTCGTCCTGCAAGGCGAGGACGTCGCGCAAGTCGCGCTCGTAGCTTTCCCCCCACAGGTGCTGGTCGGTCGAGCCCTGAATCAACTGCGCCGTGATGCGCACGCGGTCGCTGTCGCGCGAGACCGACCCCTCGATCACCGCGTCCACGTTGAGCTCCTTGGCGATTTGCGGCAGGGGCTCTTTCGTGTCCTTGTACCGCTTCACCGAGGTGTGGGAAATCACGCGCAGCGCCGTAACCTTACCCAAGTGGGTGATCAACTCCTCCGTCATCCCATCGGCCAGGTATTCCTCTTGCGGGTCACCGGTCAGGTACTCGAGGGGCAGCACCGCCACCGACTCGACGCGCGGCGAACTCGCCCATCCGTGCAGATGGCGGCGCAAGTCCCCAAACTCAAACGCCACCGCCGCGGCGATTAGGGCCGCCGCGGCAACCGCAAGCCAGCGCGCCGTCGCCCTCATCTTGCCGGAAGCGCGGAGAGGAACGGAAGCCCGCGCAGGGGAATTGCCGGTTGAACCTTCGCGTGCGCCGGGGCCGAGGGCACGGCCGTCAGGTTCCTCTTCAGAAGTCCCTGAACGCGCAATTCGCGACGGCTCCCCGGCCGCTTCCCCGTTCGCGGCTTCGGACAAGCAGTCAACGGCTGCAATGAATTCATATCCCAGCCGGGGAACGGTCCTGATGAATCTCGGATTGTGAACTTCGTCGCCCAGGGCCGCGCGGACCTCCTTGACGCAGCGCGTCAGCGCATTTTCAGTAACCTCCGCATCGCCCCAAATTGCGTCGAGCAGTTCCTCTTTAGTTACCAGGTGGCGCGGGCGTTCGAGCAGATAAAGAAGGGTGTCGTAGGTCTTGGGGCGCAGGTAGATTTCCCGGCCATCGCGGGAAAGCCGGCGATCGCGCGTGTCGAGAGTGAACTTGCCGAAGCGGTGGCTTGCAGCAGAGCCTTTCATCGGGTTTGGCGGCGAGGGCAGGTACCTGCGTCACAATGATGTCACAACTAAATCACAGCAATGTCAAGACAACTTTCCAAGCGCCCTGGCAGGATAGCAGGCGTTGAGGAGATTTCTGCTCGCGGCCGGCGAGAGGGACATTTGGTCGCCAGGCCCGTGCTCCCTCAAAGCAAGTCAGGAGGGCCGCGCATCGGCTCCGAGCGCCGCCCGAACCGCTGATCCGACGAGGAGGTTCATATGTTAACCAGAAAGTTATTCAGGTTATTGGTCTTGATTGGCCTGGCGTTTTCCTTAGCAGGTTTTGTTGTGCAGGCCGCGGCGCAGGACGCTTCGGCAGGGACATGCTCGAACGCCACCCTCAACGGGAACTATGGTTATGTTGAAGAGGGTACGGGTTTCATGCCGCTTCCTTTTGCGGGCGCTCCCACGCCGCCCTACGCTTACGCAGGCGCCGGGAGCATCGCTTTCGACGGCAACGGAAACTCCGCCGGACGTGCCTGGGCAAGCTTGGGTGGTTTCACCGCGGGCGGCGCAGCGGAGCAGTTCACCGGCTCCTATAGTGTGAGCACGGATTGCATCGTCTCCGGTCAATTCCTGGGTTCTGCCGGCATTCCCCTGTTCTTTACGGGGGCGATTACCGGCGGGGGAATGCAGCAGGAGATTCACTACACATACGTAAACGATCCATCGAATCCAACCAGCCCGGCCCCCTTGGTCGCTGTCGGAACCATGAAGAAGACGCCGCAAGGGGGATGCTCGGTCGCGACCCTGAGCGGCACCTACGGCCTCTCCGGAAAAGGATTGCTGACTGCGGTGCCCCATTGGCTTATTGCTCTCTTGCCTCCGGGGGCCCCTGTGCCTCCGCCGCCCCTTTTCGGCGCCCACGCGGGAAGGGTGGTTGCCGACGGCACAGGAAACATGTCCGGCTCAGACGTGGAAAACCTGGAAGGCATGATCATGCCGACCACGTTTGACATCACCTACACCGTGGATTCCGATTGCGCGATTTTACCGACCATCACGGCGACCACGCCGTTGGGAGGCTCCAACACGATTCACGAGGCGGGGGTCATCACCGGCGAAGGTAATTCGCAGGAGGTTCACACCATCGTAACCGACGCGGACTGGGTCTTCATTGACGCGATGAGAAGGAGCGGCGGGACCGGTGGTGCTGCGAACCGCTTCTCCCGCCGCAATCCGCACATGAGCCGGATGCGGCAGGAGATTCGTCTGGCCACCCCGTCGCCCGCGGGCACGCGGCTGGTCCTTCCGCGCACCGTGAGGAATGTCTCACAACGCGGGAATCGTTAGCGTTGGTCTGCGACCGCGTCCTGCACGCGTAGGGGCGGGTCCGTCACCTGACGGATCGCCCCTGCGATTTGACCGCCGGGCTGAACATCGGGGCGACCACCCGTCGGCTGGCGGATCGCCCCTGCGATATTCTCGAGAGTGGCTGAGCCTCAAAACGCGGATCGCCTCCCTGCCGGCTACATCTTCAGATTCACGAGCGCCTGATAGACCGTCGCGCGGCTCAGGTACTGGACGTTGGGGCTGCCGAAGCCCAGCATGCGCTGAATCATTCCGACGAAAACGATGTCGTTGGCCGGATCAACCCAGTACCACGTGCCGGCGGCGCCGTCCCAGAAGAAGGTGCCCTGCCCGTCGGGCAAGTCGGCTTCGGGCGGGTTGTAAACGACCGCGCAATCGTAGCCGTAGCCGAAGCCCGGCCGCATTCTTTGCCAGCCGATTCCGAATTCGCCGGTCAGCAGATTGGGCGCGAGGTGGTTCGAACCCATCAGTTTGATGCTCGCGGGCGAAAGGATGCGCGCGCCGTTGAGCTCGCCGCCGTCCGCGAGCATCTGCGCGAAACGATAATAGTCCGCCGCGGTTGAAACCAGGCCGCCGCCCCCCGACGCCATCGCGGGCTCCTGATCGTAGTCGCCGCCCATTCCGCCCTTGGCGGGTTCGGTAATCAATTCGCCTTTCGGGCCGGTGCGGTAAAGCGTGGCGAAACGGCTGCGCTTCGCCGCCGGCACGTAAAAGCCGGTGTCTTTCATGCCCAGCGGCTGGAAGATATGCTGCCGCATGAAATCGGGCAGCGACTGGCCCGACAACTTCTCGATGATGTAGCCCTGAACATCCATCGAAACGCTGTAAACCCACCGCGTGCCGGGCTGGTAGAGCAACGGAATTTTCGCCAGCTTGTCAATCATCTCCTGAAGCGAATTCGACCCAAGCACCTTCTCACTCAGATACAACTTGTCCACCGGGGTGTTGCCGAAGTATCCGTAAGTGAATCCGGCGGTGTGGGTCATCAACCCGTGCATCGTCGGCGGATGCTTCGGATCCTCCAGTATCATCTTCCCGTCCGCGTCCACGCCGGCAAAGACCTTCAGGTGCGCGAATTCGGGCACGTATTTTGAGATGGGATCGGACGGCAGCCACTTCCCCTCTTCGTAGAGGATCATCATCGCGACGCCGGTGATGGGCTTGGACATCGAGAAATCGCGGAAGATGGTGTCCTTGGTCACGGGCGCGCCGCTGGCCACATCGCGCAAGCCGTAGGCGCGGTAGTCAATCACTTTGCCGTGCCGCGCCAGGATGGTGACGGCGCCGGGAATCGCTTTGTTCTCCGTCACGCGCTGCATCAGGGCGTGAAGGCGCTCCAACCGTTCGGACGAGAAGCCGACCGACTCGGGTTTGGCCAGCGGAAGATCAACGCTTGTGGCGGATTTGGCGGCGGGTTTCTGGCTCAAGGCCCGCACCGCGCCCAAGGCCGAAAGCATGAGTGCGAGCAGCACTGGCGCGGACCAGTGGTTCTCACGCCTGCACTGCTTGCGAACAGGATTTGAAGGTCGTGTGTTTTTCATAGGTTCTCCGATGATCAGGTGATGGGTCGCTTGCGCGAAAGAGGATAACATGGCTCCGGCGCTGTAGCGCGGGTCTATGACCCGCGATCTCCCGACGCCGCTCATAGAGCGGCGCTACAACCGTGACCCCTCATCCCTGCCCCTCTCCCCTAGGGAGAGGGTGGTCACGCGCGGCGCGACCCGGTGAGGGCGGTCGTTGCGGCTCTTTCCGACAGGCCCCCGACCAATGTAGCGCCGGGCTTTAGCCCGGCATTTTATCCGTGCCGCTCCTTCGCTGCGCTCAGGGCAAGCTCTGAAGGACTGCGCTACGGACCTTTCCGATTGACCCCGAACCGCGCCGCAGAGTTTCAAAAAACGAAACTCTTCGCTACCTGCTCTTGCCAAGAGGGTGGTGACGACGGCACGAAAGATAAGGTTCGAGCCAATCGTTTCCAGACCCTCATCAGGCACCGCCTGCTCTGCCCTCGGGAGCTCGCGTGCTACCCCGCTGCTCGAATTGGAGCTTAAGGTTCTGGAGTGACCTCTTGAGGCGTCGACGCCACCCTGGCTGCATAAGACCAAAGTCCAGGAGGGGACCCAGCAGAGGGATCGGGAGGCTGTACTCCAGAATGTAGGTAAGTCGTGTCGTGTCGCCCTTCGCCTCGAACACCCACTGGGTCGTGTGGGGCATGCCCTTGGTCACCGTTCCCCTCCAGCCCACGTTCTCTACGAAGTCCTGGATCTCTGTCTCGAGGTCGACTGTCAAGCCTGCCACCCAGGCCTTGTAGGCATATCGGGTGCCGTTGCCTCGCGTCACCTCGGTTGTCGGTTTGAAACCGGAAACACCCAGCCACCACTTCTCCCAATACCGCCAGTCCGAGGCAAACGCGAACACCTCCTCGACCGGGGCGTTGACCTCGACACTCTCCGCGATCCTCGTCATGGTCATGGCCTCACCTCTATCCATCTAAACCGGCTGCCAACGCTTTGCTCAGAGGTTGCCACGGTTAATTCGTTTTCGCAATCAACCGCGGGTCCGTCAAAAGCAAAAGCCCACGCTCAGGAAGGGCGCCGACCGTGGGTCCTTATTGGTGGAAAAAGCCCACAGTCAATCACAGAACGATTGACAGTGGCTACCGGCTGGTTCCAGGAAGGCAACGCGGCGCCTCCGTTCTTCGGAGTCCATTGGTCCGACGCCGGCCGGACAGTACATCGGGCCCAAGCCGTCGGGGCAGCTCCGGCCCTGTAGCGGCGATGTATCATCGCCGGGCGACAAATCGCGCTCGTCCCCTCGAATCTGGAGCTCGCATCTGGAATCACAGCCTTCCCCCGGTACGGCTCTCCCCGCCGCCTCGCCACGGGGCGTAGGGTTCCAAGAACCATCCCCTTTGCCACTTGCGGATAAGCCCACGATGCGACAGAGCGCCCGTCGTGGTTACCAGCTTGCACGAGCCTCTGAGGGGCGGTAGTATGTCTCCTGACAAATGCCATTAAACCC
This sequence comes from Acidobacteriota bacterium, assembly GCA_024638215.1. Classification (GTDB taxonomy): domain Bacteria; phylum Acidobacteriota; class Terriglobia; order UBA7540; family UBA7540; genus JAHEKS01. Next base: position 12,245 of record JAHEKS010000034.1, read on the forward strand.
ACTAAGAAAGTGGCGTACTGGTAATGGGTATATGCCGGAAGGGAGTGCTCCATGGACGCTCAACAGGCGAGGATGTTCAAAAAGGTCAAGCAGGGGAAGGCGGTCGTTTTCCTAGGCGCAGGAGCGTCGTGCGCCGCCGGCGCCCCAAGCGGAGAACACTTGACTAAGCTATTGCATGATGAGTTCCTACAGGGTACCCCCCTGGGCACAGGTGACTTCATAGACAAATGCAGCGAAGTGCTCGACACACCAGGTGTTGACCGCAGCGCTGTAGAGGACTTCCTACGCGCCAAACTCGATGTCCAACCATCTGAGGCTCATCAGAACTTTTGCAGAAACCGCTGGCAGGCTATTTTTACCACAAATTTCGATGACATTGTCGAAACGGCGTATCGGATCACACAAGATCGCGCCCAGCGGTGTGAGGCAGTGTACGGGAAGGATTTCTCTCGCGCCCAGTCTGACTACGGGGAGATGGTACGACTCTTTAAGCTCATGGGGTCAGTTACCGGGAAGACGGAAGATTTCTGGATGGCCCTCTCAAGGAGCGACTACAATCGCAAAATCCGGCAGCGCGGTGGACTTTTTAAGGTCTTGTATGACTTCGTCAAGGACGGAACGATAATCTACATAGGCTACGGCTTCGGCGACCGCTTAGCGAGAGACATCATCGACGAGGTTATGGACGAAGTGGGTCTGGAATGTCTGCCCTGGGGTTGGGCTCTCTTGCCAAGCTGGGACGAGCGCACCGAACAGCTGCTACGCCAACGCAAGATACTCCCCCTGGCAATGACTTTCGAGGATTTCGTGGACAAGATCGTCCACACACCCGCCGAAACGGGCGGCGGCCGGCAGGCCCCCACAATCGCCGTGACGGTGGGTGGCAGGACCGTTGATATCCCAGAACCCGACGCGAGAATGTACCTGCAACAGTTCGACTTCCTGCACGACACCAAGGGTGCAGACCCGATCTCGGACGAGCTTAGCGCAAAGCGAGATTTCCTGGAGGGAAAAATCGACCCATGGATAGGGATCAGCCGTGGCTGGGCATTTCGCAGGCCCCCCGGGGAGGAGTTGTTCAGGAAGATTGCGGAGTACCTACAAGGACAGACGGACCGAGAGGCACCAATCTTGCTGATGACTGGGCCTGCTGGATCTGGGAAGACAACGCTGGCCCGTGTGGCGGCGCAACGGATTTTCAAGGAGAAGGGATTTCCATGTGTGCTCTTACGACCTGAGAAGGAGCAAACTGATTTTCTGGTGATTGATAGCTTTGCCAGAGCAGTCGCGGGCCCTTCCCCGCAAAATGCAGGCCAGATCGAGAGGCTTCCCATCCTGATCGTTGTGGACGATGCTGCGACCAAGGTGCATGACCTAAGGCGGCTGTCTCAATACATGGTCTCGCGCGGTATCGCAGCCGTTATACTGGCGGTTGCGAGAGAAAATGAGTGGGAAGTTGCCCAGGGCGAGAGCCGGATAAAAGCGTCTGCCGTGGTCCCGGTCCCCGACGACCTGAGGCCAAACGAGGCCGTACCGCTATTAAAGCACCTCCGGTCTCTCGGGGTGCTTGTCTCGGCGCACGACGATAGTTACTGGCTCGAGCGGATTCGATCCGAGTATCAAAGTTCGTTTCAGACCACGCTGTATTATCTCGCGGAGCCGACGCGACCGCCGCTCTCCGAGTCCATCAGGAACGAGTTTGAGCGGCTTACGCCGCTGGCTAAGGAAGCGTACCGTTACGTGTGCGCTTTGTACCAATTTGGGATTCCCCTCGACCTTGAACTTCTAGCGCGCTCGCTCGGGAGGTCGTACGACGACTTCTTGGCCTCGGTATACGACCCCGCCAGTATCGGTGTGTTGATTGAAGACTACAGCACCCTGGAAACTATCAGGTTCCGGGCCCGAAGCCGGATGGTCGCTGAAAAGGTAATGGGGCACTCCCATTGTGAGGAGGCCACCAACTGGGCCGACGATTTACGGAAAATCGCGAGCTCACTCTTGCCTCAGAACGCAAGCGAGATAGAGACCGTTCGGACACTACTGATCCGCCTAGCGCGGGCAAAGGGCATCCAATCCCCTATAGGATTCGCAGACCTCAAGGGACTGTTCGAGGCAGCATTCGAGGCAGGAATGCACGACAGTGCGACCCTTCACCACTTCGCGCTCCTGCTATTAGATGATGAGGATTTTGATGGAGCGGAAAGGTTCTTGCTGGAGGCAATGAAAGTACGGAACGATTCGAACGAGTTGACCCACTTCAAGACGGCCTCACCACAACACCTGAACAACTCCTTGGGATGGGTCTCGGCCCGCCGCGCTCTTCACATGGAAAAAGCTGGGAACGCACCTGCGGCACAGGCGTACTTCGAACGGGCCGTCTCGTACTTTCGGTCTGCTCGCGTGGGCTTCTACCCCAACGCTTATCCATATTACTGTGAGTCTTGGATGCTGTACTCCCGCGCAAGGAATTCTCCGGGGGCGACTCGGTTCGAACTTCTTGCTCAGGCACTCGTGGTGCTCGACGAATCTGACGGGAACGTTCCAGAGGAGGAGGGTGTTTCCCTCCAAGAGATGGAAGCCAAGATCGTCGAGTATATCGGGGGTATCCCCGATCGTGAAACGATTCTAAGTGATCTTGCCGGCCAGGGGGTCCTCGCCGCTCAGTACCTAGAGGCGAGGATGGGAGCAGGCTTATACACGGAAGGATTTGACGTCCGATCCGCCCTTTCAATCGTGGAAGCCGCCCTTGAGAAAGCCCCCACGCACCTCCCCTGCCTACGCCTTGCTTGTCGTCTTCATAGAAAGGTGTGGCCTGAGGATTGGGAGGGATGGCGCAAGCTTCTTGCCCGCAGATATCGGCTAGAGGAACGCGGAAGCGACTGCGGGCTTCTATTCGCCTTGGGACAAGCCGCCTGCCAGCTGGGTGAATACGCTGAAGCCGCACGCTACCTGGAGGAGCTGGACGCCACGTCAACGGGGCATCCTATGCGATCCGGAATCGTGAGTGTCGTCAAGGACGGTGCCGGCGCGAGGCGTTTCACGGGAATGGTTAAGTCCGTGACTTCTCGCTTTGAGGGTTGGCTTCGCAGCGATGTTGTCGGTCATGAGATAAAGTGTGTGCCTGTAAAGCAAAAGTTCACAGTCACCACGGGCCAGACCGTGTCCTTCTCATTAGCCCTGAATTATCGCGGCCTTCTCGCGATAGACCTTAGGCCTGTCTGACGCGCCTACGCGGCAGCACGAAACGCGGAGCTCCGCTTCCGAGCTTATCGCTCCTTTCGCTTGTCGGGCTTCCTCGCTGAATTGGGGCGTTAGGAGGGCCCAACAGGTTGTCCGGGCCGAGTCCGTCGCGGCGAGTTCACTTCGCCACGTGGCGGCGTCGGCTGTAGCGGCGCTGTCCCCAGCGCCGAGCGCTTTCGCCGGTGAGGACACCGGCGCTACAAAAATCCTCCGCGTCAAAACCCGGCGCCGCTGGCGCATGCCGGCCTGAAGGCCGGCGCTACTTCACATAGTTCGAAGCGGTATCCACATCCGAAACGCCCAGGATGACGTTGGCTTTTCCGGTGCCCTTGAGGATGGTGCCGTAGGCATACTTGACGTCAATCTGGTGGTCGGCGAGCTTGCGCGTCAGCTTGCCGAGCGCGCCGGGCCGGTCCGAGAGCGGGACGTTCAGGACGTCGCGCTCGGAGTACTTGACGCCCATCGCGTCAAAAATCTTCTTGGCCACGTCCAGGTGATTCACCACCAGGCGCACCGGCGCCACGCCCGACTGCTCCGGCACCATCAGGCCGAGAATGTTCACCGCCTTCTCCGCCAGCTTCGAGCACAACTCCGCCAGCGCCCCGGGCTGGTTCTTCAGCATCACCGAAAGCTCTGTCGCCACCGCCACGATTCAACCTCCCTCGGCCGGAAGGGTCCGCTGCGCCCACGGGTGGGTCTCTTTCCGCCCCGCCACCGGCCTGACGGGGCGAATTTACACGCATTCGGCCGCGCGCGCAATCGGTTTGCGAAGTCCGTCGTTTCATCGCATGGCGGCGTCTCATCGCCTCATCGCCTGGCCGGATCGGCCGGCGACGCCGCCTTGCGGCGCCCAGGGCCGGACTTTCACCCCGCCCCGGTCGGGGCAAGATTCGCCAGGCGGCCATCTTGCGGCATGCGCTGGACTTCTCCCGCCCGCCAGCGCCCCATTCGCCGCCGCAAGCCCTGCGCAGGGCCCGCGTGCCCGCATGCAACTTCCGACACCTGCCACCGCACTTGGCCGCAGGCCTGGGCTTTCGCTGCGCGTGACATTTCCCCCGCCGCCCCACCAAGCGCCGCCGGACACGCCTCGACGCGGCAGGCAGGCCCGAGACGGTGGGCCTCTGGCCGCAGGATTGAGCTTCAGCCCGCGCCCGCCGGTATAACATTCACCGCACGGCCACCTCGCGGCCTGCGCCGGCTACCTGCAACTCGGTTGGCGCACACGCCCGCCGGGCACACCTCTCCCGTGGGCCTCGCTGACCCCACCCTCACCGCCCCCCGCCTCACGGACCCTAGCCTAGCACGCGGAAATGATACCGGGGATACAGATGATACAACTGACACACTTTTTTTTCGCGGGCCGCAATTCCCCGCCCGTCAGTCACTTGCGGCGGCGATGGCGGTTTGATACAAAGTGGGCTCGGGCCACGCGCGGGCTTCGGCCAGAACGGCTCTGCGGGGCGGCCCGCGGAATTTCCTATGCCTGCTCCCTCGCGCGCAGAATCCTCCGCGCCGCCGCGGTTCGCTCTGATCGCCGACGACTTGACCGGCGCTTGCGATGCGGGCGTGCAGTTCGCACAGCGCGGCTTTTCCACGCTGGTTCGGCTCGCGCCCTCCGCGCGCGAGCAGGAGCCTTTCGACTTGGTCGCCCTGACGACGAACAGCCGTGACGATGCGCCCGCAACCGCCGCGGCCAAAGTCCGCGAGGCCTGCCAAGTGTTGCGCGGTGCGGGCCGCGAGGTAATTTACAAAAAGATGGACTCCACGCTGCGCGGCAACGTGGGCGCAGAGTTGCAGATGGTCGTTGAGACTTGCGGATTTTCCCTAGCGCTTATGGCTCCAGCGTTCCCGGCGATGGGGCGAACGCTCGAAGCGGGCTCGCTTCGCGTGGCGGGCACCGCGCCGCGCGAGGCGATTCACCTGCCGTCACTCTTGCAGCATCAAGGAGCGAGCCGCGCCGTGCACCTCGGCCGCGCCGCATGGGCTGACGGCCCTGATGCGCTCTGTGCGCAATTGAAAGCTCTGCCGGAAAAAACTTTCGTGGTTCTGGATTCGATCTGCGACCCCGATTTGGAAGCCATCGCGCGCGCCGCAAGCAAAGTCGGCATGAGAGTTTTGCTTGCCGGCTCCGCGGGACTCGCGGCAGCGGCGGCGAAGGTCATAGCGAAAGAACTGCAAAGGCCGGCCCCAGTCGCGGCAAGACCGCGAAGCAGCGCTCGAGGCTCGGTGATACTCGTGATGGGTTCGACGCATCCAGTCACGCAAGGGCAGGTTGATTATCTAGTTAAACACAGGCCAGTCGCCCGCATCGAGCTGGCCGCGAATTTTGCTCAACAGGTCGCCAAAGCATTGGAGGAAGGTCAACATGTGCTGGCGACTGTTCGGCAGAGCCTCGACGACAAAAACCAACTGGCGCCATTGCTTGGCACTCTGCAGAATCCAGCGATCCGCGGCCTGGCGCTTTCGGGCGGCGACACTGCCTTCGCAATCCTGAGCGCGTCGGGCACAACCGGGATTAAACTGGTCAGTGAAGTCGTGCCGGGAATTCCGCACGGACGATTGATGGGCGGGATCGCAAACGCAATGGCAGTCGTCACCAAAGCGGGCGGATTCGGCAGCGAAGATGCACTGGCGGTTGCCGCGGATTTTCTGGCGCAACAAGTGAGAACCGAATGAGCACTGATTCGAATAACATCCCGAGGATTGCCATCAGCACGGGCGACCCGGCCGGTATCGGCCCGGAAGTGACACTGAAAGCCCTGTCGGACCCGCGAATCTCGCCCCTCGCCCACTGGCTGGTCGTGGGCGATGCGCCGGTACTGCACCAAGTCGAAATGCAAACCGGACTTTTGCTGCACAAGATTCCGGGCAACGAGCTTTTGGACCTCAAGCAACTGGGCACGTTACCGCCGGCGCAAGGCAAGCTGAGCGCCGCCGCGGGCCACGCCGCGCTGGCCTACATCAGAACCGCCACCGAACTCTGCCTGGAGGGCAAAGCCGACGCGATGGTGACGGCACCGGTCAACAAAGAAGGCATCACGCTTTCGGGCGAGAAATTCACCGGCCACACCGAATACATCGCCGAGCTGTGCGGGGCGCCGGATTCCCGCATGCTGCTGGTGAACGACCGCCTGCGCGTGGTGCACGTTTCAACGCACGTTCCGCTTCGCCAGGCGTGCGAGCTTGATTCAGGCCGGATCCAGCGCACGATCGAGCTGGGCCACCAGGCGATGAAGTGGTTAGGAATCAAAGACCCGCGCATCGCCGTGTGCGGGCTCAATCCGCACGCAGGCGAGAGCGGACTGTTCGGCGAAGAAGATCGCGAGATTATCCTGCACGCCGTCAACACGGCGCGGATTATGGGCATCCGGTGTGTGGGCCCCCTTCCCGCCGACTCGCTCTTTGTGAAGGCGGTGCGCGGCGAATACGATCTGGTGGTTGCGATGTATCACGACCAGGGCCACGTGCCGATGAAGCTGCTGGATTTCGAGGGCACCGTCAACGTCTCGCTCGGTCTGCCGATCATCCGGACTTCCGTGGACCACGGCACGGCGTTCGACATTGCCGGCAAGAATCGGGCCGACCCGTCCAGCATGAAAGCGGCGCTGAAGCTGGCGGCAACGATGGCGGCGGAGCGAAGGCGCGGGTAGTGTCTCAGTTTGAAATCGCGGAGGCGCGATAGTGAACGAAATGCTCGAAGAACATAGAACCGAATGTGCAGCCAGGCTTGATAGACTGCTACTATCTCCTGTGTTTCCCTTTGACGACAGCCTGAAGTCGCGCTTGCCTGAAGAACATGGATTGTACGTAATTACGCGAAAGAACGAGTCTGGTCAGGTCGAATACCTACACGCCGGGCGCTCCCACAAAGCGCCCGCTGGATTGCGCGACCGAGTTTGGAATCAGCACTTCTGGGGCGGAGGCAAAGGTGCAGGGAGCGATTTGGTCCAGAAGGTCATTGATAACCTGCACGCGGAGCTAGGTATTCTAAATGGCCCTGCCAGCCGGGAGACCAGGGGCAAGGCTCAAGAGTGGATTCGCAATAACTGCCTGGTACAGTGGGTTGTCGAAGAAAATCCTGATTTAAGGTGCTGGGCAGAACATTACATGCTCAGTATCCTGCGACCGATCTGGGGCCGATAGAATTCAAACTGAGACACTACCAAGGCGCGCGTCTCCTTGACGCGCTTCAATGAAAAGTTCAAGCTGAAATCATGGCCTCAAGCAACGAGCCATTGCGCCTTGCGCCTTTCCGAATTCTGGAAAGGGTTGCTCCGGGCGCCCCGGGCATCGTCGAGCTCGAGAAGGAAATTCATCGGGCCCTCGCCGGAGTTTCACTGCCCGAGGCACGGCTGCGCGGCAAGCGCATCGCCGTTACCTGCGGCAGCCGCGGCATCGCGAGCGTGGCGGGAATTGTGCGCGGCATTTGCGGCTGGCTGAAGGCGCAGGGGGCTGAGCCCTTCGTTTTTCCCGCCATGGGCAGCCACGGCGGCGCGACCGCCGAAGGCCAGAGGAAAGTTCTGGAGGAATACGGCGTCACGACGGAAGGTGTCGGCGCGGAGATTTGCTCCTCCATGGAAGCTGTGTCGCTGGGGCGGACGCCCGAGGGCTTCGAAGTTTTCCTCGACGCGAACGCCGCGCGTGCCGACGGCATCATCGTGATGAACCGCGTCAAGCCGCACACGGATTTTTCCGGCGCCATCGAAAGCGGCCTGCTCAAGATGCTGGCGGTGGGCGCGGGAAAACGCGAAGGGGCCGAGCAAACGCATCGCGCGGGCCGCAAATTCGGTTTCGAGCGCGTCATCCGCTCGATGTCGGCGGTCACGCTCGCGAGCGGCAAGATTTTGTGCGGCCTGGGCGTGGCGGAAAACGAGTTTCACCAGATTGCCCTGGTGCGCGCCGCGCTGCCAGCGGGCGTGGCCAATATGGAAGAAGGTTTGCTGGTCGAGGCCAAGCGGTTGGTTCCCCGCCTGCCGTTCGAGGACTTGCACCTGCTCGTCGTGGACGAAATGGGAAAAAACATCAGCGGCACCGGCATGGACACCAAGGTGATCGGGCGTGGCGCCAATTTCCCTTCCACCGAACGTTCCGGCATCCTGATGATTTACGTCCGCGACCTCACCCACCCGAGCGCCGGAAACGCGCTGGGCGTGGGCCTGGCCGATGTGATTCACGAACGCGTGTTTCGCAAGATTGATTTCTCGAAGACCTACATCAACGTCCGGACCTCGCTCAATCCCCCCATGGCGCGGACGCCCATGCACCTGCCCAACGACCGTGAAGCGCTCAGCTTCGCCCTGGGCGCACTCGGCAGCCCGGACGAAAGCGAGCAGCGCATCGTTTGGATTCGCAACACGCTCGACCTGAACCGCGTCGCCGTCTCGGCTGCGCTGGCGCGCGAAGCGCTGCAGCTTTCCGGCTGGCGCTTGGAAGAGGAAGTGCTCACCGCCGAATTCAACCTGGAAGGCGACCTCGAGTCCCCCCTCAACGCGGCCGGCGCTTGAATCCTACGCACGCTCGCTCGTCAAGTAGAACCCTCGGATGGATCAAATGGGTGCGCGGTCGAGAGGAACGATGAATTGGATGCCGGCGACTCGCCTGGATTGGAGCCGCGCGTCGTTGGTAATAAGCAGGTCCACGCCCGCGGCTGCGGCGCAGGCCAGTTGAATCGCGTCCGGCGCGCGCAGCGAACGGTCAGACCGGAGAGCCGCGTAGATTCTGGCCGCCTTCGTCTCGAACGGAATCATCACCGCCGTTGCCGCAACCGCCTCTTCGTATTTCCGCGCTAATTCAGTCTGCTGCCGCTCAAGGGGTTTGACCAGAACTTCCCCCAGCGTGAGTGTGGACGTGAGCAATTGATCGCCGCGATCGATCATCGCCCGGCGAAGTTCCTTGACGCGCTGAGAAAGACTGCTTTCCCCCGCAAACAAATAGATGAAAAGGTTCGTATCCCAGAACACGCGGCTCATTCCCAGCCCTCGCGCAGCCGCCGAACATAGTCATCGGCGCGCTCGTCGGCCCAAAGCTCCTTCCCTGACCCCGCGAGTGCGAGCAGGGGGTCCATCGCCGGGCGCACCTCCGCGCACCAATCGCGATACCACGCCAGCAAACCGTTGTAGCCGTATGGCATTTCCTCACGCATCGGCGTGGTCTTTGCCCCTTCGCGCGACGGGTGGTAGGCGTCCCCGGGGCGGAATAACCGGCGCCGCCCGGGACCAGTTTCATAAAGCATCCGATAACGACCAGGGTTGGGAGGACGATTGGCAACGCAGTGCTGGACGACGTGTACGTATACCCCGGGCCGTGCTCCCCCGGCCAAGTCCTCCTTGTGTGCCCGTTCAACAATTTCCTCGATTGAAAAGTCAGTCTGTGCGGGCTGTTCACGGTGCAAAAGCGCGGTTGCGATCCAAACTTCGTCGGCTACCTTAATTCTCGGCTTGGATGTGACAGCCATTCAAGTGGCGACCTCTGAGTAATGATACTAAACCATGTAGAAATGTAATGTCAATAGAAAAATCAATAAACACCCGTTCGCCGACAGAACACTCCTATTGCCCCACGCCTTCGAAGGTAGACTACTCGCCGCCTGACGTGGGCTCGCGATGCCGCCAAAGTACTCTTGGCAGCGCCTCAGCGTGATCCCAACGGCTCCGCGCCGCCGGCGTCGGGCGTTCTGGCTCTGAGCAAGTCTTCCACGTCGCCCAACTGCTCGCCCAGCAGATTGAGCTTGCGCGCCAGGCCCTGAATTTCGGCCTCCGAGCGCCGGTTGACGTCGAAGTCAAGCTCGCTGCGCAGCCGGTCTTTGGCGTCCTGGCGGTTCTGGCTCATCATGATCACCGGCGCCTGGATGGCGGCGAGCATGGAGAGAAACAGGTTGAGCAAGATGAACGGATAGGGATCCCAGGCGGAACGGCCCAGGTGAACGTTGATGCTGCTGTAGAGGAGCAGGACGCCGGCGAAAATGATGATGAACGTCCACGAGCCTCCGAACTTGGCGACGGCGTCGGCGACGCGCTCGCCCGTGGTTTCGCGCTGCTCGATGACTTCGTTGGGGTTGCGCATGGCGCGGCTGCGGATGAGTCTCTGCGAGGAGTGGAACTGGCGGCCCAGCACGCGCAGCATATCCATGCCCGACATGGGCTTGCGCTCGAGGAGCACCGCGATGTCGTCGCGGCTCACCTCCAGGCACTCCGCCTCTTCCAGGGCCACAGCGGTGGTGACGTGCGGCGTCTGCTCCAGCATGGAAGCGAAACCGAAGAACTCGCCGTGCGAAGGCTCGTCCACTACCACTTCCTGGTTGTCTTCGTCAATGGTGGTCACGCGCACTTGGCCGGAAACCATGACGTAGGCTTGCGCGCCAACATCGCCTATCCTGTAAATGCGCTGCCGCGGGGCGAATTTCTTCAGCTCCACTTGCCCCGCCAGAACCGCCGCCTCGTCTTCATCGAGCAGCGCAAACAGCGGAACATGCCGCAAGACCTCGGGATTGCACGCCATAAATCACCTCGTCCAAATTAAGATTGAAACCAGCCGCGCCCAACTCAAGTGGCGAGCATCTCACAAGAGGCCTCGGGTAGACAACCGCGGCCTGTGGCCGGTCCTGAATTCCCTTTGACTCCTCCTTCGCCTGGCGAGAAAATGCCCGGCGAACATTCAAGGAGGACCTAGATGGGCGAGATTAGCATTGCAAGGACTCTTGCGGCGGCGGCTGTTTGCCTCGCGTTCGGCCTCGTACCTTTGCGCGCGCAGTCCTCGAGCCCGGTGGCCAAGCCCACCGTGGATCGGTCTATTTATGGGCACATCGTTCAGGTTGGCTGGGTGGTGAAGGATCTGGATCCGGTCGTGGACTACTGGCAGAAGCTGGGCCTCAAGGATATTCATCGCGACGGGGTGCGAGATTTTCCCGGCGTTACTTATCGCGGCAAAAAAACGAACCTCAAAATGAAAATGGCCTTCGGCGATATCGGCGGAGTCCAGATCGAGTGGATCCAGCCGGTCGAGGGCAAGAGCGTTTACAGCGAGTTCCTGGTGAAGCACGGCGACGGCGTGCACCATCTCGCTTACCAGATGCCGAGCCCGGCAGTGATGGATCAGCAGATTCAATACTTCAAGCAACGCGGAGTGGACGTGGTGCAGTCCGGAACCTGGAAAGGGCAGAAGGGCGAGGGCAGGTTCGCCTACCTCAATACGGCGCCCCAAGGCGGCGGCATTACCATCGAGCTGATGTATAACCCTGACTGGCCACGCGGCGGCGAAACGCCCCGCGCCAACGAATCCCCCTTCAACAAGATCGTCCAGTACGCCCTGGTGGTTCCCAACGTTCGCCAAGTGGGCGCTTTCTGGCAGCGGATGGGATTTGGCGGGCTGGCGATAGATCACAACGTCAGTCTCGACCGCATGTATCGCGGCAAGCCGGGGAAATTCGAAATGGACCTCGGCTGGGGACGCGAAGGCGACGTGCCGTTCGAATGGATCCAGTCCACCCGGGGCCCGAACGTCTACGAGGAATACTTCAAGAAGCGCGGCGAGGGCCTGCACCACCTGGCCTTCAACGTCACGGACATGGACAAGGCCATCGCGCAGTTCCAGGCCAAGGGCGTGAGCGTGTCCGAGAGCGGCGGCTGGGATTCGAAGGGCAGCAAAGGCCGCTTCGCCTATCTCGACACCGATGCCCACGGCGGCGTCACGATCGAGCTGCTTTGGAACCAGCCGCGCGCGAAGTAAAGAGGCTCGCGAAGGAAATGCCCTCCGCCGCTTGACGCGGCCTCGAGATGGCTTCAGAATAAAGATGGTCTTGTCTTTGAGGCCCGAGGGCGTGTCGTGAGTCTTTCAGCATCTAAATCCGCGTTCCTTGCGGTGGCATTGGCTCTTTTTGCGGCATCAGCAGCGGCTCCGCAAAGCTCACCCGGGCAAAGTGCTTCCCGGGAGCCTGAAGCCAAGGCGGCGAAAATTCCGGCAAAATCCGAGAAGGCAAAGTTGATAGACGCGACGCGAGTCTCGACCGAGGAGGCCGCGCGCCGCGCCGCCGAAAAGAAAGCCGAAGAATCCGCCAAGAACGATTCAAAGAAAAAAGAGGACGTGAAGAGAGACACAACGTCTGCAGTCAGCGAACTCCAGCCGGTCACCAAGGCGCAGGATTCCGCGACTGCCGCCCAGCCCGCGCCGCAAGACTCCGGGAAACTGCCGCTCAAGGACATTCACGGCAGCGTTCAGGGCGCCGGTGGGGGCGGAATGCGCCGGGGTGGCGCCGAAATCGGCGCAAGCTCTAAAGGCGGCAAGACGCACGTTTACGTGGAGACCGAACGGTCGCGTTCCGACGCCGCGACTCCTCATTAGCCCGCATCCGGTGGTGAATCTCTTGCAGAACCCCAGCTCGACCCGTCGCCTCGCAGGGCTCGCGATCCTCGTCGCGGGCGTGCTTCTGGCCGTGCCGGCGAGGTGCCTGGCGGCTCCTTCGCTCACCGACGATTGCCGGACGGTTCCCAGCCGGATCCTTGGCCATTCCGTGAATGTCTGCGTCGTCCTGCCTGCCGGCTATAACTCCTCCGCACCGCGGTGCTATCCCGTGCTTTATTACCTGCACGGCCTTTTTGAAAATGAACACAGTTGGATTGATCGCGGCGGCCAGGAGATTCTGGAAGGCCTTTTGAGCAGCGGCAAAGTCGGGGAGTTCATTG
>JAHEKS010000035.1 GCA_024638215.1 Acidobacteriota bacterium
TCCTGCAGGATAGCCGACTGCACGAGGCCGTCCGAAAACGGCGCCACAATCGTCTGGATCGCCAGCCTCCCGCGCGGCGGGGTTTCGATTACCGAAAGGTCGCGCAAGCCGCCCACCGCCATGTGCAGGGTGCGCGGGATGGGCGTCGCCGACATCGTCAGCACGTCCACGTTGGCGCGCAGCTTCTTCAACTTTTCCTTGGCGGCCACGCCGAAGCGTTGTTCCTCATCCACGACCAGCAGGCCCAAATCGCGAAAGGCCACATCCTTGGACAACAACCGGTGCGTGCCGATCACGACGTCCACGCGGCCGGCTTCCGTTTCCTCCACGACCTTCTTCTGTTCGGCGCCGGTGCGAAAGCGGCTGAGCATTTCGATGCGAATCGGGAAGGGCGCCATGCGCTGGCAGAAGGTGGCGTAGTGCTGGAACGCCAGAACGGTGGTGGGCGCGAGCACGGCCACTTGTTTGCCGTCCTGCGCCACTTTGAAGGCCGCGCGCATGGCGAGCTCGGTCTTGCCGTAGCCGACGTCGCCGCAGAGCAGCCGGTCCATGGGCTGCGGGCTCTCGAGGTCGCGCTTCAGGTCGGCGAGCGAGGTGATCTGGTCGGGAGTTTCTTCGAACTGGAAGGCGTCTTCAAATTCCTTCTGCCAGGGGGTGTCGGGCGAGTACGCCACGCCGCCGCGCATCTTGCGCTCAGCGTAAAGCCGAAGCAACTCTTCGGCCATGTCGCGCAGCGCGCGCTTGACGCGCGTTTTGGTGCGCGCCCAGGTCAGGCCGCCCAGCCGGTCCAGGTGGGGCTTGGCGCCGTCGCCGCCGGCGCGGTACTTCTCCACTAGGTCGAGGCGTTCGAGCGGCACATAAAGCCGCGCGTCGTCCTGATAGGTGAGCAGCATGAAATCGCGCGTCGAGCCCTCGACGGCAAGCTGGCGCAGGCCGTGATACAGGCCGATCCCGTGGTCCATGTGAACGACGTAATCGCCCGCCTTCAGGTCGCTCAGGTCGGAAATGAAGCTGGAGACCGCCGAGCGCTCCTTGCGCGCGGGCGCGCCCCAGGCGAAGCCGCCAAACAAATCGCGGTCGGTGATGATGGCCAGGCGCAGTTCGGGCAAGACCAGGCCCGATTCCATTTCGCCGCGCACCAGCAGCACGCGGCCGGCCAGGTCTTCTGCGCCGGCGGCAGGTTTTGACGCGGCCGCGGCGACCGCCGGATCGGCTTCTGTTGAACCGACCGCTAGCGTTTCAAAAGGCAATTTGTATTCGGAAAGGACCTCGCGCATGCGGTCAAGCTTTCCGCCGGTGGGAAAAACCAGTGTGACGACTTCCGAGCGGTCCAGCCGCGAGCGAAGGTCTGCCGCCAGAGCTTTGACGTCGCCATGAAACTTGGGAGAAGGTTGGCCAGGCAAATTGAATTCGCCGCTTGCCTCGAGCGCCAGTTCCTTGAGCGCCAGCCGCGGCAGCTTTTCCGTCGCGGCGGCGAACTCGGGCGCGGTTAGAAAAAAGTCGTCGGGCTCGAGCGGTGGCGGCTCGGCGTCGCGGACTTCATCGTATTTGACCTCGAGGTTTTCGAGGAATTGCTGCAACTGTCGTTCGCGTTCCGGCGGCTCGTCCCAGATCACAATCGGCTGCTCGAAAAGCGAGAACAGAGAATGCGCGTGCGGTTCCGCGAGCGGAGCGAAAAATTCCCAGCCGGGAAATTCTCGCGATACTGAGGGCGCCCAACTGGGCTCTACTTCGCTGCGAGGGCGCTTGCGCTCCCGGTCCCTGGTTCGCGCGCGCTCGACCAGTGCCTTGGCGATTTCTTCAAACATCCGCCCGGAGCGCCGCGATTCCGAAAGGGGCAGCAGCAGCGCGCTCGCGGGCTGCGGCGAAGCGCCGGTCGGCTGCCGCGAACGCTGGGAGTCCGGATCGAATTCGCGCAGCGACTCGATCCGGTCGCCGAAGAATTCAATGCGGAAAGGCCATGGCGCGTCGGGAGGGAAGACGTCCACAATCCCGCCGCGCACGGAAAACTGGCCCACCTCTCGCACCGGTTCGCCCTTTTCGTAGCCGACTCCCGCCAGGTGCTCGGCCAGGTCTTCCATGCTCAGCTCATCGTCGGCTTTCAGTTCGACGGCCAGCGACGCGTAATAGGACTTGTCGCGATAGCGTCCCAGCGCTGCCTCGAGGGGAGCGATGAGGATCGGCGTGCGCCCGCGCGCCACATTCCACAGCGCCACCGCGCGCCGCTCGGAGATATCCGGATGCGGCGAGCGGCCTTCGTAGGGCAAGCAATCGAGCCCGGGCAGCACGCCGGCCGCCGCTCGGGATGCCCCGCCCGTCAGCCAGCCCAGGAAAGTGGACGTCGCCTCGCGCAGCTCCTCGGCAACCTCATTGTCGGAAGTCACGACCACCAACGGCCTGCCCAGTTCCTGCGCCAGTCCCGCAATGGCCAGGGCCTTGGCGGTGCGAGTCAAGCCGGAGAGAGAAAGCTCAGCCTGACCTTTCCCCAACGCCTGATGCGCAGCGCGGAGGGCGGAGTGTTCGATGACCGGTTGGAGAACGGAGCGGGCGTTCGGCATGAAATGATTACGGGCTTTCAGTTCGAAGCCTTGGCGGCGGCCTCGACCAGGGACGAGGTTGAAAATCCAGCGATAACCGGAATCAGAACGACTTTTCCGCCTGCGGCTTCCACTTCCTCACGGCCCACGATTTGATCGGGGGGCCAATTGCCGCCCTTCACCAGGACCTGCGGCAGCATGCGCGCGACCAATTCCCGCGGCGTGAGCTCGTCGAAAATCGTGACGTAGTCCACGCAGGCGAGCGCCGCCAGAATTTCGGCCCGCTCGTTTTGCGGAAACACCGGGCGACCCGGCCCTTTCAGGACCCGCACGCTGCGGTCGCTGTTCACCGCCACCAGTAGCGCGTCGCCCAGCTTCCGGGCCTCGGCCAGATAGCGCGTGTGGCCGGGATGAAGCAAGTCAAAGCAGCCGTTGGTGAAAACCACACGTTTCCCCTCGCGCTTCAGCTCGCGCACTCGCTCGACAGCCGCATTCAGGGCCAGAACTTTCCCAAGCATGGAGCGGTCATTCGCCACTTTCTTTTCGCGGGCCGATATTCATTCTATCACGGCGGAATTGAGCGCCGCTTGCTCGCCCTCGCGCCCGTGCGGCGTGCTGGCGCGGGCGAAGTTGCGCCTCCAAGAGTCGGTACCCCGAAGCACCCGAGGGTCAGCCGCGGAAAGGCCCTCGACTTTGCCTATGAACTCTTTCCCGAGGCGTTTTCGTGCGACAATCGAGACGGTGTTCTCCACTTTGAGGAAAATCTGAGTCGTTGCGAGATGATGGGGTGGGCATGCATTCAAAATCGAAAGAATGGTTCGAGCGCGCCGTAGGATTGATGCCCGGAGGCGTGAATTCTCCCGTGCGCGCGTTCCGCGCCGTGGGCGGTGAGCCGGTCTTCATCGCCGGCGGCAAGGGCTCGCGCATGACCGACGTGGACGGCAACACTTACATTGATTACGTCGGCTCGTGGGGCCCTCTGATTCTCGGCCATTGCCACCCGGAGGTGATGGAGGCGCTCGCTAAAGTTCTGGAAACGGGAACGAGCTTTGGCGCCTGCACCACCCGCGAAGTGGAATTGGCCGAACAAATCCAAAAGGCGTTTCCTTCCATCGAACGCGTGCGCCTGGTGAATTCGGGGACGGAAGCCACGCTTTCCGCCCTGCGCGTGGCGCGCGCGGCGACAGGGCGCGACAAGATTCTGAAATTCGAAGGCTGCTATCACGGCCACGCCGACAGCCTGCTGGTCAAGGCGGGCTCGGGCGTGGCCACGCTCGGCCTGCCCGACAGCCCGGGCGTTCCCGCCGCGCTGGCCGCGCTGACGCTCACAGCCCCTTTCAACGATGCTGTGGCGCTCGAAAACATTTTCGATGCGCATCGCAACCAGATTGCCGCTGCCATCGTGGAACCCGTCGTCGGCAACATGGGCTGCGTGCCGCCGCAGCCGGGATTTCTCGAAAAGCTGCGCGCGCTCACTGAGCAGCAGGGAACAGTCTTGATTCTCGACGAGGTGATGACCGGATTCCGCGTGGCGCGCGGCGGGGCCCAGCAGCTTTACGGAATCGAGCCTGACCTCACGACCCTGGGAAAAATCATCGGCGGCGGGCTGCCGGTGGGCGCTTACGGCGGCAAGGCCGCGCTGATGGATCTGGTGGCGCCCGCCGGGCCGGTCTATCAGGCGGGAACACTTTCGGGCAATCCGCTGGCGGTCGCGGCAGGCGCGAAGACGCTCGAAATCCTGGAACGGCCGGGCTTTTACGAGCGCCTCGAAGCGATCTCCGCCCGACTGGAGCGCGGCCTCCTCGGTGAGGCGCGGCGCGCGGGGGTGCCGCTCACGGTGAACCGCGTGGGTTCCATGCTGACGGCGTTCCTCAACGCCGGGCCGGTGACGGACTACGCCTCCGCCAAACAATCCGATACGGAGGCGTTCGGCAGATTCTTCGGCTCACTCCTCGAACAGGGCGTCTATTTTCCGCCTTCACAATTCGAGGCCGCCTTTGTCTCCGCGGCTCATACCGAGCAGGATATTGCTGATACAGTGCAAGCCGCGGGCCGCGCGCTGGAAAAACTGCGCGCGTAGCGGCGACAGGGCTGCCGCCAACCACACAATTGCGCCTGCGAGCGGAGAGACAGCTCGCCCCCCACGCGCTATTTTTGAAACAGAATGACGTCCAGTCCGTGCGCCGGAACGGTCACGGAGAACGCCTCGTCGTTTGTCGCCGGCAAAGTCCGAATCTCAGGCGCCGGCAGGCGGCCCGCATCGCGCAAAAGTTCCTGCTGCTCGCGCGTGGGGAAATCCGCCTTGCCCATCGCCTCCCAGGCGGCGAGCGCCGAGCCGTGCTCGTGATCCACCCGGAAAATGATCGCCTGGTGCATGTCGCCGAGTCCCTGCAAAGACAAATTGAATTCCCTGGAAGCGCCCGACTTGCCGGGCGGCGCACAATTCCACACCGCAACGGCGAGCGAGCCGTCGTCACGCCGCGTCGCGAGGACGGAATCGGAGTCCACCGCAATTCGCTCGGTGCCGAGGCGGTGCAAAATGGCAAAATCGTTGTACGACGCCTTGGGAATGTTGCCCGCCGCCATTAGGCCATAGCCGCCGTAAAAGGGGCGCTTGACCACGCCTTGTTCTTCGAAGACGTCGGAAAAGCTCCAGTAAGCCAGCGTGTCCACCAGGCCGTCGCAGCGGCTGATGGTCGAGGCCAGCCACGGCCCCATGAACGCAGAGTCGGTAACATCCACTTCGTTCATATAACTGGCGTTGTATTCGCTGAAAATGATAGGCAGGTCTGGGCGCGCGGAATTCTTCACTTGGTCGTGAACCTTGCGCACCGCCCGAGGAACCATGTCGAACCGCGAAATGGTTTCGTGCGTGCCGAAAACGTCTTCCGAACTGTCGTTGGCGTATACGTGGGTGGAAACAAAGTCCACCGGCACATTGCCGTCGGCGCAGTGCTTGATGAAGGCACCCACCCAGGCTGCCTGGGCGGTCGAGGGGCCGCCGACGCGCAGGCGCGGGCTCACCTGTTTTAGCGCCTTCGCGGTTTCGTCGTAGAGCTTGAAGTAGGTTTCCTGTTTCGGCTGGCCGGCCCAGAACATGATATTGGGCTCATTCCAAACTTCAAAATACCATTGCGAAAGCTCGTCAATGCCGTAGCGGGCAATGAGATGCCGCGCAAAGGCTTCGATCAGGTCGTCCCAGCGCGTCCAATCCTTGGGCGGGGCGACGTAAGGGCGATACCAGAAAAGCATTTGCGTCTGCGTCGAGGCGAGGGCTTTGGGCATGAAACTGATTTCAACGAACGGACGGACGCCGTTCGCCAGCAGCCCGTCATAGATCTGGTCCACGTAGGTGAAGTTGTAAACCGGCCGGCCTTGCGTGTCTTCGCTGTACACTCCCACGTCGTCATCGAAAATGCCGTGAAAGCGAATGTACTCGAAGCCGGTGGCGCGCCGGACAGCGCGCAGGTCGCGGCGGTAACTGTCGCGCAAGGAAAGGATGGCGCGGCCCGAGCCGAACATGCGTTCCCAGTAATGCGGGAAGGGCTGAGTGGGCGCCTGCGCATTGATCGTGACGGTCGTGGCGGCTTCGCCGGGCAGGGCGGGCGAACCGAAGTCCGCAACGCTCCAGGCGAGCGCGCCGATCAGTAAAATGGGGAAGAGGACTAGAGTGGTCCGGGATTTCTTTGAGCGGCCCCATCGAAAATTCAGCATGGAAGGACCTCGTCAAGCGGTTTGGCCTGGCCGGAAGGGAGCGGCCGAGGGGTGGTGCGTTCCCGCGTCGGGTGCCGGAGGGGGAGTTGCCTTCATCCTTGTCACGCAGCGCGAGATTTTGAGTCTCGAATCAGCCGCTTCTGCAACGTCGAACACGGTCCAGCGCGGGCCCGCAGCTCTCTAATAACCGGCGTATGCGTCCTGGCCTGGACCGATTCCGGCCTGGCGCGCGTATTCTAGCATGCGAAACGGCCGGAGGGAGGACCGTGTTCGTGCGGATTGCAGTCCAACCCCAACCGGCGGTGATGAAGACCAAGCCCTCAGTCATTCGCGCCCGGAACCGAGCATTTCTCCTTTTAATGTTTCCGAATAATTGAAGGCGGCATCAAGGTACAACTCCGTCCAGAATTGAGATGCCCACGGCTTTTCTGAATTCCCGCCGATTGTTTGTCTTACACTCTCGGATTGAAGATGAAGGATTCTCTAGCTGAGATTCGTCGCCTTATTTTTGGCTGAAGGTTCCTTTCCCGTGGACCCTGTCGCTTTAACTAACCTCTGTTCTGTCAACACGTTCAAGCGCTGAACTGGGCTTCCTCGGGCTGGCACAACGATTGCTAAACCCGTTGTGTTTATGGCGAACGAGCCACAAACCGAAGCTCTGCCTTCCGGCGTTCGGGTTCCGGAAGGTGAGGATGAGGCCGCCCGCCGCGTGGAGCGATTGCCGGGGCAGCAGTACTGCGTGTTCCGAACCGGCCACGAGCTCTATTGCCTTTCGGTTTCGGAGGTCGAAGAGGTGGTGGAATGGTCGGCGCTGACTCGCGTGCCGTTGACACCCCCATTCTTGATGGGCATCTTCAATCTTCGCGGCGTGATTATTCCCGTCCTCAATCTCGCCTTCCTGGAAGACCGGCGGCAAGACGTCCCGCCCACTCATCTGGTGGTAGCCGTGTGGGACAGGGAAAGCGACCGCGGCGCGATGCGCATCGGCCTGGCGGCGGACGAGATGTTTGGCACCTTTTTTACTTCCGAGCCTCTGCTGGTGGATGAAGCACCCAGCGAGGTTCCGCACTGCCGCGGCATGTTGCGTTATGACCGGCGGCTGGCTTTGGCATTGAATCTTCGCCGTCTGGGCGAGGCGTTTCCGATTCCCATAATTTAGGAGTCCGTCATCGGACGGACACATTTCCGGAGGTTTGAAATGGAAGGCGGTCTAAGAAGCACGATAAGGACGCTCATGCTGACCGGCATCGTGGGGATTTTCGCGGTGCTGTTTCTGGCTTATCACGCCGGGCTAAAGGCGGATGGCCACTCGATCCTGGACGCGGGCGCCCTGCCGGCGGATGCGATGGTATCGCTCGTGATGGCCGGGCTGTTCTGTCTCGGCGTCAGCGTGGCGCTGGTCAAGGTCCTGGGGAACCGGATTGTGCGTCCCATCGAACAGGTGGCGGAGTATTCCCAGAAGTTCGCGGCGGGCGACCCGCGCGCTCACGTGCAGCTCGATGCCCAGGATGAGTTCGCCACCATCGTCGAGAATTTCAGGCGCGCGGCGAACAAGATCACCTCTTCGGCGGCGCCCACGCCGGAAGTGCAGGGAACGCTGCAGAAGAGCATCAACCAGTTTCTGACGGTCATCAGCCAGGTGGCCCACGGCGACCTGACGCTGCGCGCCAAGGCCACCAACGACACCTTGGGGAACGTGGCCGAAGCGCTGAACTCGATGCTCGACAACTTCACGCAGGTCCTGGAGCGCGCCAGCAAGTCCGCCAGCCACGTTTCCACCAGCGCCAACGAAATCCTGGTGGCCTCCGAGCAGATGGCTTCGGGCGCCACGCAGCAGGACCAGGAAATCACCAACACCTCCTCGGCGGTCGAGGAGCTGACGGTCTCGATGAAGCAGGTTTCCAACAACGCCGAAGCCAGCGCCGAGGCGGCGCGCCGCGCGCTGGAAGCGGCCGAGCAGGGCAACCGTTCCGTGCGTGACACGCTGGAAGGCATGCAGCGCATCCGCGCTTCGGTGCAGGCCACGGCGAAGAAGATCAAATCGCTGGGCGACCGGTCGCTGGAGATTTCCGAAATCATCAACGTGATCAACGACATCACCGAGCAGACCAACCTGCTGGCGCTCAATGCGGCGATTGAGGCCGCGCGCGCCGGGGAAGCGGGCCGCGGCTTTGCCGTCGTCGCCGACGAAGTGCGCAAGCTGGCCGAGCACTCGCGCAGCGCCACCAAGGACATCGCCGCCCTGATCAAGGCGATCCAGGCGGAGACCAGCGAGGCGGTGGTGGTGATGGAGGAAGGCACCAAGGAAGTGGAAGTGGGCGCGCGCCTGGCCGACCAGGCAGGCAAAGCGCTGGAAGCGATTTCCACGGTGGTTCGCCAATCGGCGGAGCTGGTGCAGGAAATCTCGCTGGCTTCCAAACAGCAGGTGCGTGGGACGGAAGGCGTGGCGAACGCCATGCAGATCATCTCCAATATCACCCGGCAAACTTCCCAGGGCGCGCGCCAGACCACCCGCACGGTCGAGCACATGGTGAAGCTCTCCGAGCAGTTGAACGAAGTGCTTTCCCAGTTCCGGACGGGCGTGCCGGAAACCGAACTTCAGGCGCAAGCGGTTGCCCCCGCACGATAAGCAAGGTCCGCAGTGGTGTCCTGGCCCGGCCGGCGCTCTCCGGCCGGGGAGCTCGGAGCGATAAAGGAAGACATGATCTCAATGACCATCGGCGACGAACTCGAACTCGACGGATTCCGCGCCTTGATCGAACAGCGCTCCGGCATTCGGTTTGACATGTCGCGCGAACGCTTTTTCTCGACGCGCATCCGCGAGCACCTCCGGGAAAGGGAACTCGTGAGCGGCGCCGACCTGATGCGCCTGGTGCGCTCGTCCAACCTCGAATACGAGGCGCTACTGGCGCGCCTGCTCACCCACGAGACGTCGTTTTTTCGCTATCCGTCCGCTTATGAAGCCTTGAAAAGGCGCGTGCTGCCGGAGATTCAAGCCAGAAAATTCTGGGCCTCGCCGCGAACCCTGCGCATCTGGAGCGCGGGCTGCTCGACGGGTGAGGAGCCCTACTCCATTTCCATCGCGCTGGCGGAAACGCCGGCATTTGCCACGGGGTGGGACATCGAAATCCTCGCCACCGACATCAGCCGCCAGGCGGTGGCGCGCGCGGTGCATGGGCTCTATCCCCGGCGGAGCCTCGCGAATTTGTCCCCGGAGCAGATTGCGTCGTATTTCACGCCGGACGGCGGCCAGTTCGAAGTGAAGCCCGCAATCCGCCGCAACGTGTCGTTTGTGATGATGAATCTTGTGCAGTCCCTCTACCTTGGGCGGATGGATTGCATCTTCTGCATGAACGTCCTGATTTATTTCTCCGACGAGCGGCGCGAGCAGCTCATCCGCGGCTTCTACGATGGGCTGGAGCCGGGCGGATATCTGTTGCTCGGCCATTCCGAAACCCTGGGCAATCTCTCGGGCAAGTTCGAGAAGATCGTCTTTGAAGATTTCATGCTGTACCGCAAGCCCGGCGGAGAAGCCGGAGCGCGTAATTTCGGGAGCACACGGTGAGCGCCAGCGCGGCAGACAACCTCGAGCTCTTTTCCCAGGCGGCTTTCGAGCAACTCCAGTTCATCCGGGAGTATGCCGGGGTCTTGCTGGACCCGTATCCCTCGCCGGAAGCCATCGAACACCTTTACCAATCGGCGCAGATGCTCACCGAAAGCACCGCGCAGTATGGCTTGCCGTTGTTTTCGGAGATCGCCGGCAAGCTCGCGCACCTTTTCCAATACGCGCTGAGCACGCCGCTCAGCCCGGAGACCTGCGGGCCGATAGTGGACTTCCTCTATGACGCGGTGGCGCTGCTCGAGTCCGACCTGCTTCAACGGAGCACGCAGGGCGCTGAGGCCGCCGATGACATCCAGGCTTTCCGAGAGAAGTATCCTTTTGTCTTCCAAACCCCCGTTCTTGACGAGGCCGCGGAAGCGCCCGCGCCGGCGGAAGCGCCCCTCGATGCCGGAACAGAAGCGACGCCGGAAGATGCCGCCGAAGCGTCCGCCGAAGTCAGCGAGCCTGAGCCAGTGGCCGCGCCGCCAGTCGCTACCGCTGAGCCACTGCCCGAGGACAGCGAGGTTCCCGCGGAAATCCTCGAGTTCTTCGTCCCCGAAGCGGAGGAGCACCTTCAGGCGGTGACGGAGTGCCTGCTTGAAATGGAAGCCAACCCTAGCGCCGACGTCATCCACCGGCTGTTTCGTTCCATGCACACGGTGAAAGGGTCGGCCGCGCAGGTGGGCTTGCAGCGCATCGCCCACGTGGCCCATCGCGCGGAAGACCTAGTCGGACGCCTGCGCGACGGCGAGCTGCGTCCCAACCCGGAGATCGTGGATATCTGCCTGGAAGTGGTGGATACGCTCAAGAAATTCCTCTACCGGCAGTGGCCGGACGAAGCGACGGCCCAATCCACGGTCGCCTCGCTGTTGGCGCGCATCGCCCGCCAGGTCAGCGGTGAAATTCCAACCGGGGACGCCGGCAAAGATGAGCCGGCCGTCGCCCCGGTTCCGGAAGTTACCGCTACGCCGAATATCGAAACTCGGACGGAAGCGGAAGTTAAGGAAGAGAAAGGTTCCGCGTCCACCCCGGACGAGCCCAGCGATTCTCCCAAGGCAGCGGAGGCGGAACCTTCGCTGGTCCCCGCGCAGCCTGCGGGTGTGCCCTCCTCACGGCCCAAGGGACTGGCCACCTCGTCACAATCGAAATCCGTGCGCGTCCCGCTCGAACGGCTGGACCGGATGATGAATGCCGTGGGCGAACTGGTCATCAACCGCACGCGCATGTTTGGCCGCCTGGGCGAGCTCGAGCGCCTGGCTGAGGTGCTCGACTTTTCCAAGGGCCGCTTGATCGGCAAGATCGGCGAGTTTCAGGAGCGGTACGAATTCACCCGCATGAATTCTGAATTTCGCCCGGCGTATCTGGCGCGTCCCGCTGCCGCGCACGGGATGATTTCGGCGCCGCATTTCCACGATCCACTGCACGCGGAATTCAGCGAGCTCGAGTGGGACCGCTACGACGACTTCAATATCCTTTCGCGCTCGCTTACGGAAATTTCCGCCGACCTCACCGAGGTGCTGACCCAGCTCGGGCGCTTCGTGCGCCAGGTGGATTCCGACATCGACGAGTTCACCAACCTCGCCCACCGGCTTCAGGACGAAATCACCGAAGCGCGCATGGTGCCCATCGGCAACCTGTACACGCGCCTTTCGCGCACCGCGCGCGACGCCGCCAAGGCCGCGGGCAAGCAGGTCGAATTGACGCTGGCCGGCGCCGAGACCGATCTCGACAACGGCATCATCCAGCAGATTTCCGACCCCTTGATCCACCTGGTGCGCAACTCCATCGCGCACGGAATCGAATCGCCCGAAGAACGCGCCGAGAGCGGCAAGCCCGCCCAGGGCCGGGTGGCTCTGCGCGCCTACCATCGCGGCAGCCAGATTTATATCGAGGTGGAAGACGACGGCCGCGGAATTGACTACGAAAAGATCCGCTCGACGGCGCTGGCCCAGGGGTTGATTACCGGCGCCGAAGCGGCGCGCCTCAACGATGGAGACCTGCTCGAATTCCTGTTCCGCCCCGGATTCTCCACCGCCGCGCGCAAGACCGAGCTCGCGGGGCGCGGCGTCGGGCTGGACGTCGTGCGCGCCAACCTGGCCGCGCTGAATGGAGAGATTTCCATTGACACCGAAAAGGGGAGCGGCACGCGCTTCACTCTCAAGGTGCCCCTGACTTTGGTCATCACCCAGGCGCTCTTCCTGCGCAACGGCCCGTGGGTGTTTGGCATTCCGCTGGCTTGCGTCGAGGAAATCCGGCGGGTGCGCGCCGGGGAAATCGAGGAGGTGGGAGGAAAGCTGCTGACCCGATTGCGAGACCAGGTGATCGAAGTGATCCGGTTGGATGCGCGGTTGGGGCTCGACCGGGTCGAACCCATCAACGGTTTCTATCGCATGGTGACCATCAATCTCGGCGGGCGCCAGGTGGGCATCATCGTCGAAGAAGTCCTGCGCAAGGACGAAATCGTTATCAAGGGGCTGGGCGAGTATTTGCGCAACATCAAGCTATTCTCCGGCGCGACGATCGCCCCCGATGGCAGCCCGATCCTGCTGATTGATGTTTACCGCTTGGCCGCCGCCGACGCGCAAGCGCAGTCGCTGGCCGGAGCGAGCGGCACCGCGCCGGACGCCACTCCGAGCGCGCCCGTCGAGAAAGAGTGCGCCGCACCGGAGAAGGTCATCCTGCTGGCTGATGATTCCATCAGCGTGCGCCGTTTTGTGGGCCGCATGCTTGAGAAGGCGGGCTATCGCGTCAAGTTCGCTTCCGACGGGTTGGAGGCGCTGGAGGCGGCGACGCAAGGCGGTTGCCACCTCGTCCTCACCGACCTCGAGATGCCGCGCACCAACGGCTACGAGTTGATGGCACATCTGCGGCAGAATCCCTCGACGCGCGGGCTGCCGGTGGTGGTGCTGACCTCGCGCGCCGGCGACAAGCATCGCGACAAGGCGCTCCGGGAGGGCGCGGCCGGGTTCCTGACGAAGCCCGTGCAGGAGGAGCAGCTTTTGGCGGAAGTTGGAAAGTTCCTGGGGGCAGGAAGAGTGGCGGCGCCGCTCGTCCCCGCAACGGCGGAGAAAGAAAGATGACCGGAAGCAACAAGAAAATCCGGGTCCTGCTCGTGGATGATTCCGCCTTCATGCGCAAGGTGATGCTAGGAATCATCTCCGCCGATCCTGGAATGCAGGTGATCGGCGAGGCGGGGGACGGCCGGGAAGCGGTCGCGCTGGCCGAGTCGTTGCGGCCCGACGTCATCAGCATGGACATCAACATGCCGCACCTGGACGGCCTGGCGGCGACGGAAATCATCATGTCGCGGAATCCACGGCCCATCGTCATCGTCAGCTCGGAATCGCAGGAAGGAGCGCGCGGCACGCTCAGCGCCCTGCAACTGGGCGCGGTGGATTTTGTGACCAAGCCTTCCAGCGCCATCAACCTGGACATGAACTCGGTGCGCGAAGAGCTGACGCGGAAACTGCGCACCGCCGCCAAGGTGCGCGTGGTGCGCACCGCGACGCGGCCCAAGACGGCGCAGGCGGAGGCGATCCTGGATGCGCCGCAGACGGCGGAGAAAGCTGCGGCGCCGGCGGCGCGCCCGGCGAACGGAGCGGCCGCCGGCGAGCGCTGCCCGCTGGTCATCCTCGCCGCTTCGACTGGCGGCCCGGCGGCGCTGATGCGCCTGGTCCCCAACATCCGCAGGGATTTTCCCGCGGCGATGGTGCTGGCGCTGCACATGCCCGCCAGCTTCACGGGCCAGTTCACCGAGCAACTGGCGGAGGCTTCGGCGATCCGCGTGAAGGAAGCGGCGGCCGGAGAAGCGCTGTGCCCGGGCACGCTTTACGTTTGCCCTGGCTCGCATCACTTGCGGATCTCGGCGGCGGGGAACATCCAGCTCGATGATGGCCCGCGCATTGCCGGGTATCGTCCTTGCGCCGACGCCACGCTGGAAAGCGCAGCCGCGTGGGCCGGGCCGATGGCCACGGGCGTGATTCTCACCGGCATGGGCAACGACGGCGCGCGCGGCGCCCTGGCGGTGAAGGAGGCGGGCGGCTACGTCATCGCCCAGGACGAAGCCACCTCGATGATTTTCGGCATGCCGCAGGAAACGATTCGCGCCGGTGCCGCGCACGACGTGCTGGCGCTCGACGCCATCCCCGCGGCGCTGGAAAAGCGCGTGCTCTACCTGCGCGGCGCTTTGAAGGTGGGGGCGCTATGAGAGCGGGACGGCTGGGCGCGACGCGGCCCGTCATCGAAACCCGTTACTCGGTCATTCTCTTCCGGGTCGGTCCCTACCGGATGGGCATTGACGCGGGAGCGCCGAAAGAGATTCGCCACGACGACGCGCACGCGGCGCGGCCGCCGGGATGCGAGACGGTCGTCTCCGCGCACGCTCTGTTCGATGTTCCCGCGGGTGGGGAAGGGCGATTGCTCGTCCTGCGCGATGGCGGAGTGGGCGTGCGGGTGGACCGCGTGGAGCGGATGATCGAAACGCGCGAGCTCCGCCCGTTGCCGCAGGCCTTCCAGGGCGACGAGCGCTCCTGGTACAGCGGCCTGGTGCTGGTAGGCGATTCCGTTTGCCCGGTGATGAATCCGGAGACGCTGGCGCGCTTGGCCGAGCCTTTCGACGAGAAGACGAGCCCGTCCGCCGGCGCCATCCCGGTGATTCCTTGCGAGGCCGCCACGTTATGACCGCCGCAACTCCCAACCGCGAATCGTTCGTCGTTTTCCCGCTGGGCGCCCGCCGTTTCGCGCTTCGGACGGAGGACGTGGTGGAACTTTCCCGCGCCGGGGAGGTGCAGCCGTTTCCGCACACGACTGCCGGGCTGGGGGGAGTTCTCCTGCGCCGCGGGGAAGTCCTGCCGGTGTGGGACCTGGCCAGCCGTCTGGGAGCGGAAAACGCGGCGCGGAAATTCTGGCTGATTACGCGGCGAAATTTCGCCGGGGAAGAGCCCACGGCCGTGCCGGTTTCCGGCGAGTGTCAAATGCTGCGCGCCCAGATGCAGCCTCCGCCGGACGCGGCGGCGGAGCACGTGCGCGGCGTGCTGGTGCTCGGAGAAGAATCGGTGGAAGTGCTCGACCTCGCCCGGCTGGGAACCCCGGCGTGCGCGCCGGAGTCTCAGCAAGGCGCGGGGGAAAGTGAAAGAAGGCCAAGTCATGAACGCCAGTGAATCGCAGGGCAGGATCCTCGTGGTGGACACCAATCTTTTCTTTGTCAAGCGCCTCGCCGAGGCTTTGCGCCAGGAGGGGTTCGAAGCCGTTCATTGTTCGGAGCCGGCCTACGCGCTGACCATGATCGAGTGGAACATGCCGGCGGCGATTCTCTGCGCCTGCCATCTGGGCTCGACCGCGGGTTTTGAGATTCCGACCATTCTCCGCGCCGACCCCAAAACCAGCCACATTCCGGTGATTGCCATCGGCGACCGCGGCCAGCAATCGCAGCTCGAAGCGCTGCGGGCCGGTTACGCGGATTTCCTGGACCGGCGGCTGGGTGCGGAGGAGATCGTCGCCCACTTGATGTCGTTTCTCTCCAGCCGCCGCGACGGTTTTCACCCCACGCAGATGCTGGCGCGCTCGGAGACGGCGATGGACGGGCGGCTCTCGCTGGTGGATTTGCCCGGCGTGATTCAGGTGCTTTCGCAATCGCGCCAGACGGGCGGGCTGCACATCAACGCCGACTCGGCGGACGGGATGATCTTCTTCGACGCGGGCGAAATCATCCACGCCGAAAGCGGCCAATTCGCCGGCGACGACGCCATCGTTCACCTGGTCAAGAGCTGCTATTTGACCAAGGACGGCGTGTACAAGTTCATTCCCGGCGATCCCGCCAAGCTGCGCACCGTGCAAGGCAGCATGAGCGCGCTCATCCTGGACGCGATGCGTCAATTGGACGAAGAGGAGCGCGAAGCGCCGGGAGAGGAGCACGCGGGCGGCGATACGGCCGCCCTGCCCGAGTCCGACACGGCCGAGCCCGCAGTCGCGGAGGACGCGCCCGAGCCGCAAGCAGAAGAACCGGAAACGGACACGCTCACATCCCCCGCGGCGCCGCCGGACGTGCCGGAAACGCCGGTTGAAGTGGAAGCCGGGCCGGTCGAGAGCGGCGAAAGCGGCTCAGAAACGCTGCCCCAAGTTGAGGCGGAAACGTTGCCGGAGATTGAGCCTGACCCGGAGTTTGCGGGCGGAACGGGGGAAGAGGCGAGCCGTGGGCCCGCGCCCGAAGCGCCGCCGGAAACCGAGTCGAGTGCTTCTGCGGAAGGCGAGGACGTCAGCGTCTATGAAATTGATGCAGACCAACCGGCGCCCGGTGAAGAGACCGTGCCGGACCCTGGCCTCTCCGCCTTCGGTTCGATTATTGACGGGGACACCCTGCGCGACCTGAACGATTTGCTGAGCAGCCTGAAAGTTGGAGGAACGGATAGCCATGAGTGAAATCGCCGCGCCTGAAACGCCCCGGCCGCCCACGGTCTATTTCATTGACGACAGCGCCACCATGCGCGAGGTGATGAAGATCGCCTTCCGCCGCGAGAACATCGGCGTGGTCGCCTGCCAGGACGCGGCCACCGCCCTGACCGAGATCGAACAGGCCCATCCCGACGTGGTGATTACCGACGTCATTATGCCGGACAAGAACGGCTTCGAAGTCTGCCAATACATCAAGCAGCATCCCCAATTGGGCAAAACGCCGGTGGTCCTGCTGAGCGGGGTGGTGAATCGTGAAGTCGCGGACAAGGCCTTCAGCGTCAAAGCGGACGAGTTGATCCGCAAGCCTTTCCAGCCGCAGGACCTGATCGCTCGCGTCAAGCAGTTGCTGGCGCCCAAGGCCGCGGCCGCTCCACTTCCGCCCCCGAGCGTCCCGGCAAACGGGGCCGCCCGGCCGGGCGCCGTGTTTGGCGGCGTCTTCGCAAATGGCCAGCCGCCCGCCCGCACCGCTTCACCCGCGGCGCCGCCCAGCCCGGGCACCGTTCCCGCGCCGCCGCGCAATCCTTTCATGCCGGCGCCCGCTTCCGCTGCACCATCGCCGGCGCGCGCTGGCAATCCGCACGAGTCGGCCAAGCTGCGCCTGGAAGTGATGCGCCTGGAGAACCTGGTGAAAAAGCTGCAATCGGAACTGGCGGCCGAGCGCGAATACGCGCGCGCCCTGGAAGCGCACGTCAAGACGCTGCAGGAGAGCGACTGACCGGAAGACCGGCGGGTTTACGGTTTCCGCATCACATACTTCACGCCCGGCAGGCGCGCGAAGTGCTCATCCTGCGTCCAGAGCGTGGCGTGACAGGCGCGCGCCGAGGCCAGAATGACGCTGTCGGCGAGGGGAAGCTTCAACTGGAGGCTGAGCTGGGCGGCGGCCAGCGCCAGGGTGCTGTCCAGATCCATGACACGGGCCTGCTGCATGTGTGCGACGGCTTTCAACGCCGCGCCCTCGCCGCGCTGCGGAACGATTCGCTTGAACACTTCGAACAGGTTCAGCGTCGCGACGACCAGGCGCGGGGTGTTTTCGATGGGAGGGGCAAAGAATGCTGCATTCGGCCCGTTGGCGAAATACTCCAGCCATGCAGAGGAATCCACCAGGTTCACAGGCGATCCTCATCCCGCTCGACATTCGAGTCCAGGCCGGCCAGGTAACCGCGCAGCTTCTTGACCGGCTCAACGGGGATCAACTCCAGGCGGCCCTGGAAGAGCACCACCTGAACCTTTTGCCCCGCCCGGATGCCCAACTTTTCGCGTACCCGGCGGGGAATGACCACCTGGAATTTGGGCGAAACGGTAACCGTATCCATGTTTCTCACTCGATAGCGAACTCGTAGTACCGCTCCTTAATCTATCATACAACCGT
Organism: Acidobacteriota bacterium; assembly: GCA_024638215.1. Taxonomy (GTDB): domain Bacteria; phylum Acidobacteriota; class Terriglobia; order UBA7540; family UBA7540; genus JAHEKS01. Next base: position 17,672 of record JAHEKS010000035.1, read on the forward strand.
ATGGCGATCAACAGGGCGAGTTTGCCCCCAAGACGTTTCCCGGTATCCCGCCCGCCTCATTCTTAAAAAGAAGTCTCCAGTCGAGCCGCGCCGCCCGCTCGGGTCGCACCACCCCTTTGTAAGTCTTCAGATTTCAACAAGCCACGGTCAGTGATTTTCTGACCGTGGGTACTTCGCCGGAAAGAACCCGCGGTCCATCGAACCCCGATTGGCCGCGGCTTCCGCTATGAGATTTTGAGTTGGCCATTGGTTCTGCTATTATCCGCCCGTGCCACTCTCCTGGAATGAAATCCGCCACCGCGCCATCCGCTTTTCAAGGGAGTGGACGGGCGCCAAACGCGAGCAGGCGGAGAAGCAGACCTTCTGGAACGAGTTCTTCAATGTCTTCGGCGTCCCCCGCCGCGCTGTAGCCAGCTTTGAAGAGCCGGTCAAAAACCTCTCCGGCGATTACGGCTACATTGACTTGTTCTGGCCGGCCAAGGTGCTGGTGGAGCACAAGAGCCGCGGCAAGGACCTCAGCAAGGCCGAGTCGCAGGCCTTCCGCTACATTCAGGACCTCGCGCGCGAAGGCCGGACGGACGGAATTCCCCGCTACGTCATCGTTTCGGACTTCGCCCGCATAACTCGGCCCCGCCTGTCGTTTACTCTGACGTGAACATGAACAGGGAATTGTCTTTGACTCCTGTATAGGCTCGGTCGCCGGGTTCCAACAGCTGTAGACATGCTTTACACTGAAGCTCGGCTTGCGTATACTCGCAAACGAAACGAGATGCCGAACACTTGAGGTAGGCTTGCAGGGATCAGTAGCAGAACGCGCTGTAAATACATACCAGAAGGTAGCCTCATTGCTTCGGAGGGATTTCGATTTCGAAACCTCTGATAGCACGTACTCTTCCCACTCAATCCATCCTTTTGCAGCGAAGTTCCCCCCTCAGATACCCCGCTTATTCATCGAAGAACTTACGCAAAGCGGCGACTCAGTTCTGGACCCGATGGCGGGGTCGGGAACAACAATTGTTGAAGCCCTGTTACTGAGGCGAGAGGCGTTTGGCTTCGACATTGATCCCCTGGCGCTTCGGCTTTGCAGGGTTAAGACAACTTGGCTTGAACCATTGGAATTGGAGAGGGATGGTCTGGAAATAATTCAGGGGGCACTGAAACTGTGCACCTCACAAAGACTCCTGCGACGTGAGCTGGAAATGCGATTTGATACGGAAACAAAGGAGTTCTTAGATTATTGGTTCATGAGTGAAACCCAGTTGGAACTGCTGGCGCTCATTCTCACGATCGAGAGATCAACAACATCACCTGTTCGAGATTTCTTCGAGTTAGTGTTTTCGTCCACAATCATCGCTAAGACTGGTGGCGTCTCGATGGCCCGCGATCTCGCGCACTCGCGACCTCATCGCGATACCACGAAGAACCCCCGAAACGCGATTGACGAATTTCGATTTAGATTGGCAAAGGTCATCAAGAAATTCCAAAATGTGCCCCAGCGTGTCAAGAGAGTTTTCGTCATGGATCGCAGCGCCAAGGAAGTGCCGCTTCCCAAAGAATCTATCGACTTGATCGTGACCTCCCCGCCGCACGCTAATGCAATCGATACGCTCGGAGGCGTGACACTCTGTGACTGATTCTATTAACCAATATTGGCTTGTTGTGGGAAGCCCGGAGCACTGGGCTGTGGCGTTCGAGAATGGGAACGTGTGGGGTCTCCAATCAAGCAAACACACATGGTGGGACAGGATGGCTGAAGGGGACGGACTCGTGTTCTATGTTAACAGACCAGTTGGAGGCGCTGTAGGCTTAGGGAGAGTGGTGACGAAGTTCAGACAAGACAAACCACTCTGGCCAGGGGAAGTTCAGGCACAAAGGGTGCTTTGGCCTTACCGTTTTGAATTTGACGTGGATTTTTGTTTCCGGCCCGATGATTGGAAATCTCGCAAACTGCCGATCGATGCTCTGCGTGCGGTTGTCCAAGCTGGTTTCCAGCCACTTAAAGCCAAAACTCGGGACGTCGTCGTTGCAGCTTTTGAGCCTTTCTTTGAACGGCCACCTGCAAAGGGCGTTCCGATGGGGGACCTCCACGAACTTCTGAAAGGAAAATTAGTCGAAATGGGAAAAATCCAGAAATTTCTCGCCGAAGCCGAATATCCCATGGACGGAACACGCTTAGACGCAGTATGGCGGAGGGTCGAAAAGTCAGTGCCAACCTATGTCTTTGAAATTCAAGTTGGCGGAGATATCTATCATGCGCTCGCGAAGCTTAAGCATGCTTACGATCTCTGGAACAGTCGAGTTTTCTTGGTCGCTTCGGCATCGGAAGCTCCCAAGGTGGATCTGCTTCTGAGCGGCACTTTTCATGAAATCCGCGACCGCGTGAAATTCATTGACATTACCAAACTTGAGGAACTCTACTCTCGGAAGAAAGCATACCGGGAATTGGAGGATGCCCTTGGAATCGCGTAGCTCCACGCTCGGCTACCTTCGAAGTCTTTATCATGAAAGGATTGTTCGAGGAGTATTGGGCCTCCACCGGCGGCCCGGTTTGGCATCAATCAAGCGCTATCTTCGTGAAGGTCTGGAAAGAAGGAGTGACACAGCACTTATGACAGGGGCCTCTGCTGATAGTATCCACCAAGACAGATTCGCTGAGGTTACCAAAGATTTTATCCGAGAATCCTTCCAACGCATCGAGCATCTGCGACCCGCTGAATGGGCGTTCATTGTTTCGCATAGCGCCGATGGTGCCACCGAGTACTATGGAGCCAAGGACATAAGACTCCTTCAGGAATTCCTCACAAAGCACCCTGAAGTGAGGTCGGCACCGTGGGCGGATTTATTCATCACCCCGGACATTACCATAGCGCGGCAGCCTGTCGATGACTCCGAGATAAATAAGGCTGAAAGATTTGTTGCCGAGCGCGAGCCCTTCGCGAGATATACTCCTTTGCGCGTTGCAGTAAATTCGAAGAGCATCTTGCACGCCAGTATTTCGTGTAAATGGACAATTAGAAGCGACAGGTCCCAGAACACTCGAACCGAGGCGTTGAATCTGATAAGAAACCGAAAGGGAAAAGTTCCTATTGTCGTGGCGGTTGTCTTCGAGCCTCTTCCAACTCGGATCGCCTCAGTCGCTTTGGGAACTGGCGACCTGGACTGCGTGTACCATGGAGCCCTTCATGAGCTCCGTGAAGCGATCGACGAGATTGGAAACGAAGATCAAAGGGATATGCTCGAAACCCTAGTCCAAGGTCGCAGGCTTCGCGACATAAGCGATCTGCCATTTGATCTCGCTACTTAGTTAATTCAAGGGGGTTGCGGCCAGGGAGAAAAGTAGGGGGCTCGACGTGGTTTTTAAAAGTTGAGACTATTCGCTGTCCGGGGCTAAGAGCCGCGTTAGAGGACAGCCGCCGCGCAAGCCGGATTGGACGCGCGCAAGAAATTTCCCGAGGCGACTCTTGCTGACCTTTATGATCCGCTGGCGATGCCGCCCGAGCTCGTCAAAGCCCACTCCGACCTCGACCGCGCCGTTGACCTTTGCTTCCGCCCGCAACCCTTCCAAAACGACCGCCAGCGCGTCGAGCACCTCTTCGCGCTCTATGAGAAACTCACGGCTCCGCTTCTCCCGCCAGCCAGAAAGGCCCGGAAAAGAGTCCCGTTAAACTAGGACAGAACCGAATCCCGAACATGCTGGGTTCTTTGCGGCGTCCGGTGAACGCGACCCGATAGGCCAGGAGAATTAGTCGCATGCTGGCTTCGTTGCGGGCGTCCGGTGAATGGAACCAGATGATTCCGGAGGGACCAGTCGCATGCTGGGTTCGTTGCGGGCGCCGGTGAATGCAACCACATAATTCCAGAGGGATCAGCCGCGTGTTGGGTTCGTTGCGGCGCCCGGTGGTCGCGACTTCCGCCGTGCAACGCTCGCAGGCGAGGGATAGCATTAGCTAAACCTCTGAAAAGTAGGGGGTTGGGGAACGGCCAGACTTTTTGTCAACCTCGCCAAGCGGGCTTTGTGTTTGGTTCCCAGAGCGCGAGTGATACGAATGATACGGGCGACACTGATGACACAGAATATTTTGCCGGCACTGAATCCTTAGCTCTGCTCGAGCACCCGACGAACTTTGTTGGCCAGCGCTTCCGCGGTGAAAGGCTTCTGCAGCAGCGCGCTTCCCGAATCCAAAACGCCGTGATGTAGAATGGCGTCATCGGCGTAGCCGGACATGTAGAGAGTCTTCATTTCCTGGCGAAGTGGCGTCAACCTTTCGGCCAGTTCGCGGCCGCTCATGCCGGGCATCACCACATCGGTGATCAGCAAGTGGATCGGGCCATGATGCTCCCGGGCGACGCGCAGCGCGTCCTCGCCGTTGCGCGCTTCCAGAACCGTGTAGCCTTTCGATTGCAGAGACTTTCGCACCAGTGATCGGACATACTCCTCGTCCTCGACCAGCAGGACGGTCTCCGTGCCTTGCAGCATGGAGGGAGCCAATTCGGCTTGCTGCGGAGCAGCAGCCTCCGAAGCGGGCGGCAAGTAGACCTTGAAGGTTGTGCCTTTGCCCACTTCGCTCTCAACCCAGATGAAACCTCCGCTTTGTTTGACAATTCCATACACGGTTGCCAGTCCGAGCCCGGTCCCTTTCCCTTTCTCCTTGGTAGTGAAGAACGGTTCGAAAATGCGGGCCTGGGTTTCGGCGTCCATTCCATAACCGGTGTCCGTCACGGCGATCATGATGTAAGGCCCCGGTGTCATGGGAAAGTGGCCGAGCGCGTAGGAACCGTCGATCTCGACGTTCGCGGTTTCAATCGTCAGCTTGCCTCCGCGCGGCATGGCATCGCGCGCATTGACCGCCAGATTCAAGATGACCTGGTCGATCTGGCCCGGATCGGCCTTGACCCGGGCCAGCGGACGACCTTCGTGCATGACCAGTTCGATGTCTTCGCCGATCAGGCGGCGAAGCATCTTGCTCAAGTTGGCGATGGCGATGTTGAGGTCCAGAACTTGCGGCGCCAACACTTGCTGCCGGCTGAAGGCCAGCAATTGTCGCGTCAGCCCCGCAGCGCGCTCGACGATGCCTTTGATTTCCTGCATGTGGGCGTGCAACGGGTCCTCACCGGGCAACTGGTCAATCACCAGCTCGCTATAGCCGTTGATGATCTGAAGCATGTTGTTGAAGTCGTGCGCCACGCCGCCGGCCAGCCGTCCCACCGCCTCCATTTTCTGCGACTGGCGAAGCTGCTCGCCCAGTTCCTTCCAGTGGGTGATATCAAAGGCCGTGACAAGAATGGACGGGCCCTCTCTCTCGTTTTCGATCAAGCTGGCGCTGACCAGCATCCAAGCCGGGGAGCCGTCGCGCCGACGAGTGTGGAATTCCTCCCCGATCACGACCGGGTGCTGCTTCAGGAGATCGAAGAGCGCGGTCCCGTCGCTCTTTTCCAGATAGAAATCCCGCACGTTGGAGGAAATGATTTCCTGCCGCGAGGCGTAGCCTTGAATTTTGGCGAACGCTTCGTTGCACTCCAGGACGCGGCCGTCGAGGGAGGTTCGCACCACGCCCGCCAGGCTTCGCTCAAAGAGCAAGCGGTATCGCTCTTCTGAGGCGCGCACCGCCTCCTCGGCAAGGTAGAGGTCCGTGACATCGCGCGTCACACCCCAGACCCTGATCAGCTTCCCATCCTCGACAATCGGAATCTCCGTTCTCTGCAGGTTTCTGACTTGGCCCGTCGGCAGGGTCACCTGGAATTGAATGGTCCTGTTCTGCCATTTGCCCGCCACAGCAGATTTGAATCCTTCCATCCTTTCCCGATCCGTTGGAGGGATTAACTCTTTCAGGCGCCTGCCGACGAGGTCCGCGGCCCTGGCTGCGCCGACGATGTGCGCCATGGCGTCGTTGCACTCTGCCATGAAGGCGTGGTTGAGGATCCGCTCCAGTTGTTCTTCGGCCGGAAGGTCAATCGGGATGGCTTCGTCCACTTCCACGCGCCACACCGCTTCCTTGCTATGGGAGATGAAGTCCCGATACCGCTGTTCGCTGGTGCGGAGGGCCCGCTCCGACTGCCGATGTTCGGTAACATCCCGGCCTTGGGCGAGAATGCAAGGCTGGCCCGCGATTTCCAAGGTTTCGAAAGAGACGAGAGCCGTCCGCACTTCGCCGGATCGCGTCCGAAGCTCTAATTCCAGGTTGTGCAATCCGCTCTGGTCCAACAGATTCCGCTGCTCAGCCGACAGTCCGGAAAGGGGCTCCAGCCCCAACTGTGCCGCCGTCCTCCCAACCGCTTCCTCGCGGCTGTAGCCGACCTGGTCGCAAAAAGCCTTGTTGACGTCGAGGAAGTTGCCGTCCGAAATCGCGATAATACACATCGGCTCGGGGCTCGAGTGGAATGCCTTGGAGAACATCTCCTGGCTGGCCCGCAGCGCCGCTTCGGCGTTCTTGCGCTCCGTGATGTCGGTAACGCTTCCGCGAAGAAGCATCCTTCCCGCTGACGGCAGGCGAACCAACCGCACTTCGCACGGGATATTCACTCCGGCAACGTTGCAGTGCATCCACTCGAACACCGGAACTTGTCCAGCCGCGGCTTGCCGAATGTACTCAGCTGCGGCCACGTCAGAAGGGCGGCCGTCGGGCTGGAGTGGCGGGCTGACTTCGGCGGGCGTCTGCTTGAGCAGTTCCTCGCCGGGAAGCCCGAACAAATGGCAGGCGTTCTCATTGAAATCAACGAACCTTCCGGTGTCCGCCTCCAGCACCACGATGGCTTCCGGCGCGGTTTCAATCAGCGTGCGGTACCTTGCTTCGGAAATCGTCAGTTCCTCTACTGCCTTCTTGCGTTCCGTGATGTCACGGCCGACCGATTGAATCTCCGCCAGCCGTCCCTGGGCATCGAAGAGGCCATGATCGGTCCACTCGTGCCACCGCGTGTCCCCATCCGTCATGACCGTGCGGTGAACATCGGTGGCGATGGGCTGGTCGGGAGTCAGAGACGCAAGCTTCTTGCGGATACGTTCGCGATCTTCATCCGCGAGGAATTGGAAAAGGCTTGTGCCGAGGAGTTCGCCCTGGGAACTGCCAAAGGCGTGTTCGTAGGCCGCGTTGACGAACGTGCGCGTCCCGTCCGGTCTCCAGCGCACGATCATTTCGGTCTGGTCTTCAACAATGGCGCGGAAGAGCTTCTCCTCCCGCCGCAGCGCTTCCTCAGCTTCGCGGCGGTCCGTGACGTCGTAGACAATACCGGCCAGGCGCGACACCCCGCCGGACTCGTCACGGATCGGAAATACGCGCCCGTGCAGCCATCGTACGGTTCCATCCGGCCACACGATGCGGTATTCGTTCTCCGAACCTTCGGTCCCGGCGCGCGTGTCGAAGTCAGTGAGGATGTATTCGCGGTCCTCCGGGTGGATCGCTTCCCTCCAAATACTTGGATTCGATCGAAGCTCCTGGAT
>JAHEKS010000271.1 GCA_024638215.1 Acidobacteriota bacterium
TGTGCGGCCGGAGCTCACCCTCATTGACGCTTACCGCGTGCTGGTTCGCAACGGGCCTACGGGCGGCAGCCTTTCCGACGTCGAAGTCAAGAAGACACTCATCGCCGGCACGGACCCGGTCGCCCTGGACGCTTACGCGGCGCAGGCTTTCTGGGGTCTTGACAGCCTTTCACTGCCTTATTTGAAGATTGCCCAGGACCGCGGCCTCGGAAACATGAACCCGAAGCAGGTGCGGTCGCGCGTGGTTGCGGTTTCATGAGCATACGAAACCGCGACGTGGCTTCTGATCGTCAAGCCGCGATGACAAGAGGCCCTTTCTGGCCGGCGTGAGCATGAAACCTTCCGAGCTTTCGAAACTGCGCAGGATTTCCCAGGTTGTATTTCTGCTCCTCTTTTTGTCCCTGTTGGTGCAAACGGAATTTCGAAGTCCGCTCAAAGGTATCGTCGGGGACGTCCGCCTGCCTTATCCCGTAAACCTCTTCCTGCAATTCGATCCGCTGGTCTCCCTGACCAACGCACTCGCCACGCACTCGCTCTACCATGGGCTGCTCTGGAGCCTCGTCATTCTGATTGCGACGTTTTTCCTCGGGCGCTTTTTCTGCGGCTGGGTGTGCCCGTTGGGCTCGTTGAATCATTTCTTCAGCAACCTCAAATCCGAAAAGAAGCGCGGCCTGCGGCTGATCGAATCGAACCGTTACAAGAAGTGGCAGACCTTGAAGTACTACGTCCTCATTGTGCTGCTCGTCTCGAGCCTGTTCGGCGGCGCGATGCTTCTCCTCATGGACCCGCTATCTCTGCTGGTTCGATCGCTGGCCGAATCCGCCCTGCCGGCCGCCAGTCTCGCTTCGCGAGGCGTGGTGGATTCCCTCAGCCAGTCCAATAGCGGCGTCCTGGCGTTCCTCGCCCATGCTCTGCAATGGGTGATGAGCGTAACCTTCCTGAGCTTCCGGCAGCCGCACTTCCGGCAGGCGTTCCTGCTCGGCCTCATTCTGGTGGTGCTGCTCGCGGCCAATCTGCGTGTGACTCGCTTCTGGTGCCGCGCCCTCTGCCCGCTTGGCGCACTGCTCGGCGTGGTTTCCCGCTGGGCGATTCTGGGGCTCGAGAGGTCAGCCGCGAACTGCGGCGACTGCAACCGCTGCCTGCTCCATTGCCAGGGAGGCGACGATCCGATCCCCAGCGCCAAGTGGCGCAAAGCGGAATGCCATTTGTGCTTCAATTGCGTCTCCGACTGCCCCAGCGCCGGCATCAAATTCAAGTTTTTCCCGGCCGCAGCAGCCACGCTGGAAGGCCCAAGCCTGCAGCGCCGCAAAGCCTTCACCTCGGTGGCGGCAGGGCTGGCCCTGCTTCCCGTGCTTCGTGCATCCACAAGTTTCTCGGCCGAGCGCAATGCGCGGCTCATTCGCCCGCCGGGTTCGCTGGACGAATCCAATTTCCTCGCGCGCTGCATTCGCTGCGGGGAATGTATGAAGGTGTGTCCCAACAATGCCCTTCACCCCGCTTGGACTGAGGCCGGACTGGAAGGCTTGTGGAGCCCGGTGCTGATGCCCAGGATCGGTTACTGCGAGCCGAGTTGCGTGCTGTGCGGCCAGGTGTGCCCCACGGGCGCTATCTGGGAAATCACCCAGGCCGAAAAGGCATGGCTCCCGGCCACCAGCAAGCCGGGAGCGAAACCCATCTCTCTCGGAACCGCGTTCTATGATCGCGGCCGCTGCCTGCCCTGGGCCATGGCTACGGAATGCATCGTTTGCGAGGAGTGGTGTCCCACATCGCCCAAGGCGATTTACCTGGTGGAAGCAGATGTTGAGGACGCTCGCGGCAACTTCAAACGAGTTCGCCAGCCTCACGTGGACCCCGCGCGCTGCGTCGGGTGCGGCGCCTGCGAGTTCGCGTGTCCCGTCAAAGACCAGCCCGCGATCTATGTCTCAAGCATCGGGGAATCCCGCTCAAGGACGAATCAGATTCTTCTTCAACGTGTCACGAGGGAACCGCAGTCATGAGGAAACTGGAATTGACAGATTCGAAGTTTGGCCGGTCAAGGTCAACGCCGGCCGCGCCGCCTCGGGATTTTACGGACAACGCTTCCCGGGCGCGAAGCAGCACGGGGAGTGCGAAGCTTGTTCAGACGGCAGCAATTATCTTGGTCCTGAGCTTCATCTCTGCGTGCAGACCGAAAGCCAGTTCCAACCCAGGGTCCTATTTTCCCGCGTCGGCTGACGTCGCAGGATGGGACAAGACGGGCGAGACGCGAATCTTCCCGGCAGACCGGCTCTGGGAGTACATTGACGGCGACGCTGAAAAGTTCATACGCGCCGGGGTCGAGCGAGCTGAAACGGCCGACTACCGCTACCAAAATAAGATTGACGCGGTGGCCGACATCTTCGTGATGTCCGCCCCGTCCGGCGCCGCCCAAGTCTTCGAATCGCAGCCGGCCGCGGGCAGCCAAACCCTCCCACTGGGCGATGCCGCGCGACTCTACAAGGGCAGCCTGATGCTCCGCAAGGGGCGATTCTTTGTTCGCCTGGTTGCCTTCTCGGATGCTCCCGAAGTTCCGGAGGCACTGACAGCGCTGGGGCGCGGCATTGCGAGCCGGCTCGAATAGAAGCGACTTCGCGCGCCGGCCTTCGAGCCGCCGCAGGCATACGACTCGGTCGGGAAGCGGAAAAAGCAACAATCGCTCGCTGCGCGCGGCGGTGGAACCTGGAAATGAACGGGGCTGAGTCCCAGCAATGAGGAGGTTGGCAATGGAAAGACGCAAGTTTGTGAAGTCCATTTTCGCGCTCGGAGGCGCTTCGCTGTGGAACGCTCGGAGAGCATTCGCCTTTCAAAATCCTCCCGCCCCGCCAGCGCCCGAACCGCAAGTCAAGCGGGTCCTGGTGATGTTCAAGTGCCATTTTGATGCCGGCTTCATTGACACGCAGGCGCGCGTTGTCCGCCGGTATTTCGACGAGTTTTACCCGAAGGCCATGCATATCGCGAGCGAGATGCGCCAGGCGGGCAAGCAGCGCTACGTCTGGACGACCGGCTCCTGGCTGCTCTACGAATACCTTGAACGAGCTTCTCCCGCCGACCGCAAGCGCATGGAGGAAGCGGTCGCAAGGGGCGACATCGCCTGGCACGCGCTGCCCTTCAGTTGGCAGACCGAGATGATGGATGAGTCCATGATTGCGGGGAGCCTGGCGCTCTCGGATTCGCTCGACAAGCGTTTTGGCGCGAAAACGACCGGCTGCAAGATGACCGACGTCCCCGGCCACACGCGCGGCCTGCTCGCTCCCCTCGCCGCTCACGGCATCACCTTCCTGGATATCGGCGTCAATGGCGGGAGCCGGCCGGCGGAAGTGCCCCGCTTGTTTGTCTGGCAGGATCCGAGTGGCGCGACCGTGGTAGTTATGTATCACCACGAATATGGTGACGTGCTGTCGGTGCCCGGCTCCGATCTCGCCGTTGCCATCATCGTGCGAGACGATAATAGCGGCCCTCATACGCTTCAGGAGATCGCCAATATTTACTCTGATCTGGAGAGTCGGTTCCCGAACGCCCGGATCGTCGCCTCGAATCTCACCGAAATCGCGAATGCCGTCCAGCCTTATCGCGGCCATCTGCCCGTCGTGACGCAAGAGATCGGTGACACTTGGATTTACGGCGTGGCCAGCGATCCCCTGAAAGTGGCGAGATACCGCGAAGTGGCTCGGCTGCGCCGTAAATGGATCTCTGCGGGCGCTTTCAAGCTGGGAGACGCAACCGACGCTGCCTTGCTGCGCCGCGTTCTCCTCGAGCCCGAGCACACCTGGGGCACCGATACCAAGACCTGGCTCGACTTCGATCATTACACGCCGCACGACCTGGCGGAAATGCTGCACACCAAAAACTATGAGGTGGTCCAGTTCAGTTGGAAGGAGAAGCGGCAGGACCTGTTCGACGGAGTCGCTGCGCTTCCGCAGCCGTTGCGCGAAGAGGCCCAGGCAGCGGTCCAGAACCTCGCCGCCAGGGAACCGAAGCTGGCCGGCGGTTCGCCTCATCCAGCCGAAAAAGAGATCGAGACCGCCCACTTTATTCTTGCGATCGATCCCAAGACCGGTGCGATCATACGCCTGCGCAATAAAACTTCCGGGCGCGAATGGGCCTCGGCCGACCACCCGCTCGCCCTGTTTTCCTATCAGACGCTTTCGCTCCAGGATTACACGCGCTTCTTTGCCAGCTACATCATCAGCACCGCCGATTGGGTGGCGAAGGATTTCGGGAAGCCCAACATCGAGCGGTTCGGCGCCGTAAGCGCCAACTGGACGCCATCACTGGACGGGATCGAAGTTGCCAGGAATGCTGGCGGCCTTCGCCTGCTGGCGAGTCTCGCCATCCGCGACGCCGAAGCGTTCCAGTCGGGCCGCGCCGCCTTCCCGCAGAAGATGTACCTTGAGATTTCGCTCCCGGACGGTGCCGATCCCAGAGTTGAACTCAATTTCTATTGGTTTCAAAAACCAGCCACGCGCATGCCGGAAGCCTTGTGGCTGACTTTCAATCCTCTCGTCACTTCCCCCGAAGGCTGGACGCTGGAGAAATCGGGCCAGCAGGTCTCGCCCTTCGACGTGGTTTCCTCCGGCAGCCGACACTTGCACGCTGTCTCGACGGGCTTCAGGTACATCGACGAAAAGGGCTCATTCAGCGTCGAGACCCTGGACGCGCCCTTGCTCGCCGTGGGCGAAAAATCGCCGCTGAATTTCTCGCGCTCCCAGCCGGATCTCTCCTCGGGCGTACACTGTAATCTATTTAATAATGCCTGGGGGACTAATTACATTATGTGGTTTGGCGAGGACATGCGCTTCCGCTTTGTTCTCCGGGCCTGAAGCGCGGGGCGCTGCTCTGTGGGCCCTTTCTCCTACTTCACTGCCGGAGCGGGTTTTGCGTCCGGGTTGGGGATCATGAATTCGCGAATCTGGCCCGGCAGGTCGTGGCAGGCGGCGATGAATTGCCGCAGCGTGCGCCGGGTCGGCCCGAAGTCGTCGAACTCCTCGACCGCCAATCCGTCCTCCTGGTAAGCGCGGCGGAAGTCGGGGAATTTTCTCAGCAACTCTTCCACCACCTGCGGATTCACCGGGTTGTCCATCCGCGGCACGACCGCGATGCCACTCGCATTGAACCGCACCTGCCATTTGTGAGGGGGAGAAACCACCACGTCCCCGCCGATAAACTCGCTCCAATGCATGTGGTTGCGGAACGCCGCCGAGAGCAGCCGGATCCGGTAGCCGCGCTCGCGGAAGATGCGGTAAGTTTTCTTGAAAACAGCGACGCCCGCCCACTCCAGATATCCCGGATCGGTGGTGATGGACTCCTTTTCCACCAGCACCTTCAGCCAGTCGTCCAGCCGGCCCACCATGATGGTGCAGACCGGACCCATGGTGGAGATGTCTTTCCCTTCCCGCTCGCGCCGCTTCAAACCGCGTTCCGCAGCTTCCGCCACGGCCAGGCATTGCGGCAGCGTGAAGCAAACCGTGGCGTTGATGCTTACTCCCCGATAAGTGGCTTCCTCGATGGCCGGGATGCCCGCCTGCGTCACGGGAATCTTGACGATCATATTTGGGGCGATCTTGCTGAAGTGCACTGCCTGCTCGACGATGGCCCGCGGGTCGCGATAGAAACGCGGATCGGTTTGGATGGAAAGCCTTCCGTTGCGCCCCGCGTGCTGGTCGAAGATGGGCTTGAGCAGCCCGGCGCCCTTGGCGGAAATCTCCTCCACCACTTTCCACGCAATCTGGTCTTCGGACGCAGCGGGCATCTCCTTGCGGACCAGGTAATCAATCCGGTCCCGCCACAAATCCATTTCTTTCTTCAGGACCTCGACCGCGATGACGGGGTTGCAGGTGGCGCCGACCGCCCCGTGCTCGATCGAGTAGGTCAGCTCCTTGACCGACGCCGAGTCGTTCCACAGGCAGGTCGGGGTGCTCTGAGTCATCTCGTGCAACAGACTCTTGTAAGCGACGAGCTCTCTCATAATTCCCTCCCGTAATCGCGTTTTCCCGGCCTTCCACGCTGCCGGCAGAGCCCGCCTGCCGGAAATCACTTTAGCCCCGGCGCTATTATAACCGCTTAGACGATGTGAGTAAATACGCCGATTTTTCCGGGCGAGCCGGGTGTTTACCTCAATCCCGCTTGCCCAAGCATTTTGAGGAACTGGCCCTGGGTCCGCATGTCGAGCGCCTCGGCGACGAGCTTTCCCGACCGGTCATAGACAAAGCTGGCCGGAATCCCGTCCACCGCGAAAAGGGCGCTCACTTCGCGCCGCCGGTCGAGCAGAACCGGATAGGTCATGTCGTGCGCGGACACGTAAGGCTTGATCTTATTAATATCATCGCCTGAAATGCCCAGGATGACGAGGCCTTGCTTCCCAAACCGCCGGTAGA
>JAHEKS010000272.1 GCA_024638215.1 Acidobacteriota bacterium
AGGTGCGACCGTGAACGCTGCCGTCGTACTGAAAGTAATTGCTTACGCCGTGGTTCCACTGGTGATGGCCCTAATCGGCAATCATCTCGCTGCCGAGGCCGTGGAGGACAAGAGGAAGCGGCGATGGTACAGGATCGCGTTTCTCGCCCTCGCTTCAGTTGGGATTCTTCTGACAGTCTCGGTCGAAATAAACGGGGAACGGTCCCACAGCAACGAACTCATCGAACAGGAAAAACAGGTCGAAGCCCTGAGAGACGCCATCCAGAAGAACAGCGTCGACAGTGCGGCCAATATGGCATATCTGAGAGCAAAGCTGGAAGCTGCGGAGAAAATGAACGAAAGGTTAGCCGAGTTTGCCCCGGCCGTATTGAGACTTGCGCTGAGCACGGAGGAATACACGAAGAAGCAATACAGCTCCAAGTTAGCAAGCAACGAGGAGCTGTATAAGTTTACGATGGACGTATGTGCGCATATCCGCGAGTTCTGGCGAAAGTACAGGGACTCGACCGAAAGGCAGGAAAACGAGCTTATGGCGAGCATGTCCCGCAAGGGCTTGACAGACGCCGAAAAGCACCAGCTGTGGGACCAAGGAACACAGAAAAGTCTCCAGCTATTACGGGAAAGTGCGGATGAGTTTCGGGGGTCGATTCTCCCCGACGCCCTTTACGCGCGCCAGGAACTCAGAAAAAGGAAAGTCGCTGAGCCGGACCTCAGCCCCTCCGAGCGAAAGGACGTTGACCTTGCTTTCAGGGGGTACGCCGGGGGAGGCGGAGACCTGGTACTTGCATTGGGAGATTACTTGGAACTTATGGCTAAGCAACTCCCGCACAAGTAGGGGGCGGCGGGTAGCCGGTGGCCACGGTCAGCCGATAGCGGGTAGCGCGGAGTTTCGCTTTTTGAAACTCTGCGGCACTTGGCCGGTCATGTTGCTCTTGGGTATTTTAAGATATACCAACATATGTCGGTGTGCTCCTGCGCTGAGGGTTGGAAGGTCCCTAGGGGCTCCGGAAAGAACCGCAGAGTCTCTGAGGAACGAGACTCTGCGCTACCGACTCTGTGGAGCAAGACGACCCTTGCATCGGAGGCGACCAGACTTACACTTTGGGAATCCGCCCTTGGATAGGCCGCGGGGTGGCGCCCCCACTGATCGGGGCGCGTCGAGGGGGGAGTTCGGATAAGCGCCGCAGACCCAAAATCTGCGCCAGCCCCGAGCGGCGAGCCGCAGGATAACCAGCGTCTCGTTTCATATGAACATCCTGCAGCCACGCCCTGTCGAGTGAACGCTCAGCACCGGGGTGTCCCCCGACCGAGTTGAATTTTGGACTTGACATGTACGGCAAATTGACGTACATTTGTCTCGTTGAGGGGGACGCTATGCCAGCACTGAAGCAAGCCAGGTTGGAAGCCCGAGTTACCGAGCAGCAAAAGCGCACCATTGAGCGCGCGGCTGAATTACACAGCACGTCGGTCACCGCTTTCGTCACCCAGGCGGCTACCCAGGCAGCTACCCAGGTCATTCAAGAACACGAGACGCTGAATCTGAACGCTGAGGCGCAAAGGGTATTCGTTGACGCTCTGCTTAATCCTCCCAAGCCGAATGACGCCGCCCTTGCCGCCGCGCGACGCTATAAGCGGCGCATGAGGCTTTAGGTGACGGGCTCACCAACCGAAACAGAGTTTCATTTTGAGCCGCTCGCGTCGGGGCATGACCGAGCGGCTTTTTGCTGCGGCGTGGCCGCGCTCGATAGGTACATAGAAAAGCAGGCGCGCCAGGACATGAAGAAGGGCGTTGCGGCAGTTTACGTGCTTACCCCTGATGGGAAAACAATCGCCGGCTACTATGCGTTGTCTCAATACTCGATCAAGTTGCGGGACCTCCCTCCAGAAGTGGCAAAGAAACTGCCCAAATATCCCGCTGTTCCTGCAACACTCCTTGGACGTCTGGCCGTAAGCCAAGAATTCAGGGGCAGGCGCTTGGGAGAACATCTGCTGTTCGACGCGCTGAGGCAGTGCCTAAGTACCAGCAAGTTGATCGCTTCAGTTGCAGTCGTTGTGGACACCAAGGACGACAGCGGCGCTTGTTTCTACAAGAAGTACGGCTTCCAAGAGCTTCCCAACATTGCGCGGCGGCTTTTCCTTCCCATGGCAACCGTCGAAATGATGTTTGATTCCAACGCCAGCCGGTAGCCGCAGTCAGCGCCCCTCTGACCGTGGGTGGCGCGGACCTTGTCTTGCAGGTCTCGGTGCCGGAGACGCGGTTCGGACAACGGCTGCAGACCCAAAGGGTCTGTGCCAGCCCGAGCGGCGAGCCGGTAGCCGCGGTCAGATCCTTTCTGACCGTGGGTTTTTCCGAGGTTTTCTGAGAAGGGCGCGCGGTCAATCCCCCAGCCGACGGATTGATGGTTGCCACCAATTTTGACGCTCGTCATTGCAACGCGTCCCAAAAAAGAGCATGGTAAGCACAGGGTAGATGGCGAGGGGAGGTCCCGATGACGAAGCCATGGATCGAGCGCTCGGCGATTCTCGGCTGCGCCCTGCTGGCGCTTTCAGTGGCGCTCAGCAAAACGAAGGCGCAGGAGCATCGCGCCCTATTCGACCGCCCGCAAACCGGCATCCTGACCCTGGAAGGTCCGGCAATTCATATCGTGGTTACAGCGCATCTGCCTGGCTCCGAACTTCGCCAGTTAGCCACGGATTCCCGCACCGCCCGTGACCATCCGGATCTTGCGCGATACTATCGAAGCAGGGCCGACCGCCTGCAGGCCGAGGCGGAAGAAGACCAGCGAATCGCCCGTGCCTTTGGCGACCCCAAGCCTCTGAACGCCCCCGACCACTTTAATATCGGGCGCAACGCGCGCCACTATCACGTCCTGGCGAAGGAATCTCTGAAGCGGGCCCAAAGCGACAACCTTCTGGCGGGGCTTTACGCTCAGGCGGCGCAGGGAGAAGGATGCTTCTCCTGCCATAACCTCCATGGGCGCGGCGGAAACATCGGGCCGGACCTCGCCGCCGAAGGCAGCCGCGGGCGGTCGCGTGCCTGGCTGATCGGCCATTTCAAAAACCCGCAGGCCTATTCCTCAACCTCCGTCATGCCCGCGCTTGCCGGCCTTACAAACCCTCAACTCGAGGCCCTGGCTTCGTTTGTGCAATACCAGAAAGAAAAGTAGCGGGTAAGCGCGGACGCGTCAGCCGACTGGTCCGCGGCTCTTTCCGGAAACATTCCGCAGACCTGAAAGACAAGCCGGCGCTACAAATTCCTGGCGCTGCAATTATCGAGAATCGCCGGTGAGGACACCGGCGCTACAGCCGGACTCCCGGCACCTGCCTTCACACTTCATACTTCAGCCTTCACACTTCATCCTTTCCCCGCCCCTGACACCCGGCACCTGCCGTGTGCCGTTTACCGCCTTCTGACTTTCTGTCCCTTGCCCCGCGACGCCCGCGGGTGTACACCATTGTCACAACACCCGGCCCATCCTCGCAGCGGAGGCAGCGCCATGACGAGACAATCCTTCTATCCCTTCAAGTCCGAGCAAGCCAAGTCCGAGTACGAGGCCTATTGCAACGAGAGGTTCAAGGCGTGGCCAGCGGGCTCAGAGAGCAGGCTGCTTGAGACCGCCACCGGGCAGACCTTCGTTCGCGCGTGCGGGCGGGCGGCTGACCCGCCGCTGGTCCTGCTGCACGGCGCGCGCGGCGGTTCGCTGATGTGGACGGAAATGATGGCGACGCTCGCGGCCCGCCACCGCGTCTTCGCGCTGGACACTCCCGGCGACGCCGGCTTCAGCGTCAGTCGCCGCGACTTCTCGAAGCCCGATGATCTGGTCAATTGGCTGGACGAGGTTCTCGCCCTCCTGGTTCCGCAGGGGCTCGTGAGCCTGATGGGCATTTCCTACGGCGGCTGGATCGCCGGTCAATATGCTCTGCGCCGCCCCGACCGCGTCCGCAGCGCGGTGCTGCTGGCGCCGGGCGCGACCGTCCTCAGAATGTCGTTTGCCTTCCTCGCCCGCATGGCGACCCTCTCCGTGCCCCTGCCGGGCCGCGGCGGAGACGCCCTCACGCGAATGCTTCGCTGGGTGTTTCGCGACGCGGAACGGGCCAACGACACTACTCGGACATTACTATCTCAGGTCATAGCATATGTTCACATGGTCCAGCGGCTCTTTTCCCTGCCCCGCCCGCCTTGGCCGACGGTGATTGATGACGAGGGTTGGCGAAGCTTCCGCGTGCCCTGCCTGTTTCTGGTGGGAGAAAATGAAAAGATCTACTCGGCCCGGGCGGCGGTCGCGCGGCTGAACCGCGTGGCTCCACAGGTCCGGGCGGAGATCATTCCCGGCGCCGGACACGATTTGACGATGGTCCAGCCCGAGGTCGTGCTGGCAAAGGCGCTGGCGTTCTTGGCTGAAGGCGAAAGCGCAGCCGCGTCCAGCGCCGCGTAACGTCGGCCGCTTACCGCCCTCCCTAGGGCCGCTCGTCGAAGCGGTGCCATCGGCCGTCGGCGATGGCAAAGGCGACTGTCTGAGACCGGTTGCGCCCCGGCGCCGGCCCTACGCGCGCCCCCGCCGGATCCCGCGCCACGCTCCGTCCAGCCGGGACGCGCGCGGGAACAGCCGCGGCCTGAGGTTCGCCGAAGTGGTGCCACTTTCCGTCAGCAATAGCGAAGGGTGCGCCCGCCGGCGGGTCGGGGGCCGGGTCATTCATGCTGGACGCGGGCGGATCGTCGGGCGGGTCCGCCGGATCGTAGGGGTCGTAATAAGCCACCGGCCCACAAGCATAGGGCCCGTACGGATAGCATGAGTCATAGTAATAGGACGAGTAGTATGAGTAATAAGGATACCCGTACCAGGCGCTGTAGCCCCAAGTGGGTCCGCCCCAGTACGACCACGGCCAGTATCCGAATCCGAATCCGTAGCCATAATGGTGGTGCCCATAGCCGCCGTAGTGACCGCCCCAACCATGGCCGCCCCAGCCGTGGTATCCGTTGTGGAAGCCGCCGCTATGGAATCCACCACCCCCGTGGAAACCACCGCCGCCGTGGAACCCGCCACTACCATGAAATCCACCGCCGCGGAAGCCGCCGCCACCGTGGAAGCCGCCCCTTTGGGCCAAGGCGTTGGACGCCATCAAAACCAAAAGCGATAAGAATGCAATGTGGAGTTTACGCATAGGCCGGTACCTCTGCCTAAAGTCTATCACTAATTAAGGAAGGGTTCACCCAAGGCAGGTGGCGGGCCGGATGGACTCAAATCGAGGGGAGCAACTTCCGACGCGGGCGCCGGCTCAGGCGCCGGAGGGAACACGTGCTGATACCGGCGCGTTTCACTGGCGCGCAGCCAAAGGCGAACGGCAATCCAGAGCAGGATCACCGTCTGCCCCAGCAGGAAAGATACTCCGATCGCTTCCGGGCGCACCAGCCTGACCCATATCCAGAGCGCCAGGGCCAGCCCCGCCGCGCCCAGGAGGCAAAGGCGCAGGTAAATCCAAAACAGCGAGCCGAAATCCCCAAAGGTGATTTTGAACGCCTGAAGGACGGTGCGGCGCATGGCGCGCTGGTCCTCCGCCACGGCCAGGACTTGCGCCATGTCGAACCAAAGTCGCACGGCCATCATCAGGAAGGCCACCAGCAGCAGGCCCGCGACCTCGACCCAAAAACCGAGCAGCGGCTGGGGCGCGTTCGACGCCAGCTTCCCGGACCAGCTCGTCACAAAGTGGGCGAGAACAAAAATGGGGATGAAAACAATCATCATGAAAATTAGCAGGCGGACGAAACGCCAGAAAAACCTTCCGCAGGCTTCGAAGAATTCGCCCGTGCGCAGCGTTTTGTCGCGCCGGTAGACTTCCAGGATGCCTCCGGCGAGAAACAGCATGAAGATGAAGAAAACCAGCGCGGAAAGCACGGAGCCCGGCGCCGCGGCGGCGAGCGGGGCACTGGGACGGTCCGCGAGCGCGGCGAAGGTGGCGATATCGAATCCATGAACCAAGCGATTGGCCGCCAGGCTGTGGTCCAGGATGGCGCCCGCGCGAGCCCGTAACGTCGCGGCGCCCGTAACCGCCAGAAGGAAATTGATTGCGTAGACCCACCAGAAAACGCGCTGGCGGCGCCAGACTAATTTTGCTCCCGCCCTCACCGCTCCTGATTTTGTCCCCGTCATGAGATCCTGCTCATCCCGCGCTAAGCCAGCCAGGCGAGCGCTTGCTCCAGGAACTCGGTCACGATAAGCCAATAATTGGCGATTTTCAGCGAAGCCCAAGGGTGCCGCTCCGCGGTTCGGCTGTTATTAAAAAAGTTACGGTCCAGGCGGACCGTATGGTCCGGGTCGAGCTCGGCCGAAACAAGCTGGGCCCGTTTCTCGTAAACGTAGCGGATGCACCGGTCGCGCGCG
>JAHEKS010000273.1 GCA_024638215.1 Acidobacteriota bacterium
CCATCCCGAATCCATCCTCACCGACGCCGGAAAGCAGTTGCTCGCCAATTTTCTCAGGCTCTAGTTCTTTTCTTCGCTGCCTTCGCTCACGATGAATCCGGCCGCAGCTTTGCGGCCGCTTCTCCGAAGGCTGCCGATTTGAACTCTGGGTTGATTGAGCCGCCCGAAGCGAGTAGTCTATAAGCACGGAGACAAATGGCTAGGGGTTGGGAAAGCAAATCCGTGGAGTCACAAATGGAGTCGTCGCAGTCCGATCAAGTGCCCTCATCCAAGCGAGAGCTGACGCCGGAGATGGCGGAAGCGCTCCGCAAGAGGGAATCCTTACTGCTTGCCAGAACTCACCTGTTGCAGCAGATGCAGGCCGCACAGAATCCTCGCCATCGCGAAATGATGCAGAGAGCGCTCGGCGATTTGGAAAAGCAGTTGGGCATCAAGACCGCAGGACAAAGCTAAAACCCGGCGCGCCTTCGAGAGAACAGGCCAAAGTTGACCCGGTCCCACTGTGCTCATCCGCCCCGCTGTTTCGGCATCACTATCTTCTGTCTGCTGCGGGCGGCGGACTGCACGAATGACTGTGCCCTGACGGACAAGTTCCGTCAGGGCCTTCCGTGATGCCCGTTCTTACGGCCCCTCCACCAGGTCCCGATAGCTTTCATAATAATGAATCGCGAGTCCGTCGAAGCTCGCGTAGGGATTGAGCCACTCGACCACGGACCGAGTTTCCTCGCCAAAAACCTCGTGGCCGAGGCCGTAGAACGTGATCTTGGGCGACATGTGCCGCACTGCTTTGAATCCCACGATCGGGCGGTGGGTCGCCGGATCCGCAAACTTAAAGACCTCGAAGCCGCTCAGTTCCGGGTCGCGCTCGACCGCCCCGCGCGCTTCTTCCAGGATGTCCTTGGGCGGAAAATGCTCCCGGTCGGAGGAAGCGCCCAGCTCCAGCGCCAGCTTTGCCAGCGCCTTCTCGAATTCCGTGCGCGTGTCGCCTTGCAATTTTTCCGGTGCCGCCAAGCCCACGTGGACGTTGATGTCGTCGGAAAAAGTCGCCAGCCGGTAGTCGCCAAAATAAAGCTCGTCGCGAAGATCGCTCTTGGCCAGTCGCTTCTGAAACTCATCCAGCGGCAGGCCGCAGACAAAGTAGATGGTTCGGGGGGCTTCCATCGAAGTCTCAAGGCCCACCTGAATCTTCTTGCCGCGCGCTGCCGCGTATTCAAGCGCGGGCTGCCCCGCCAGAATGATGCCGCCCGCCCCATCCGCCTCGTTGCGGTAATCCATGATGGTTACCGTGTCGAGCAGGTCGGTCAGGTGCTCGCCGACGGTCTTGTCCGCACCGCCGAAATTCACCGTCAAATCCTGCCGCGTCAGCACGTCGCTGGGATAAAACCACGCCGGAACGTCGCATCCGAACCGCAGCCCGGGCACGCTGTGAACGCGCGCGGCGCACTTCGCGACCATTTCAAGAAACTCTTTCAGCAATTGCGGGCGGAAGGCCGGGTCGGCGTATCCGACCAGCGAGTAAGGCTCGACGTCAAAGTGCACAGCGTCAAACCGCGCCGCCGCGGGGCTCGCGCGGTTGAATTCGATAACCGCGTCAATCGCCGCCAGCGCCTGCGCGTGGTAGGCCTCCGCCGCCCACTCCGGCGTTCCCGCCAGCGCTTCAACCGCGAGCCCCAACTGATGCGCGCGCTCGAGAAACGCTCGATAGCCGTCGGGATCTTTCATGTCGAAATGCGGCGCGCCGTTCTGGTCCTCCTCGTGAATCTCCAAGGACAGAAACACCTCGCGCACGCCTTGCGCCGAGCAGAACTGCAAAAAGCGCTCGAGTTCGTCCTGATGCGCGGGGCCGAGCAGCTTCGCCGTATTCCAGACCCATAGGCCGCGGCCGTCCTTCAGAGCAGCCGGCGTTGAGGCGCCTGCCGCGTCCGCACATTCCGTTTTGCCGTTGGCGAAAGCGATATCGTCCACCTCGAGCCGGTAGTCCCCCGGCTTGGCAAAAAGAAAGATCAAATTAACCAGTTTGTGTGTATTGAGGCCTGCGAAATCGCGCAGGGGTATCAGAACTTCCTGCCAATCCGTCGTCGCGCCCCTGGCAAGATAGGCGTGGAACGGCCGCGTCGGATTGGTGTCCTCGTGCTTGCGCCACGTGTCGTCCTTGAGCGTGATGTCAAAATCCTCGCCGCCCTTTTCGCCCTTGACCCAAAAACGAAGATAGCGATAACCGCTCGCGTCCAGAAAACTCTGCGGAATCTTGTTCCGGGGATGAAAATCGAACCAGACGCCGCAGAATCCCTTCGACTCGCGGTGCGCGGTGATTCGCAGCGAGTACCCGGAATTCCCGCGCCGCACGGAGGAATCCAGATAAGTCCTCGCCCACGACGGGCTGCTTCCGAAAACGTTGTATTCGCCTCCCAGCGGATTCGCCAGCGAACGATTGAAGTCCCAGATCGTGAGCGCGCGCGGGGGGTCTTGCGCGCGAACTACTGGGAAGGATTGCAGGAAAAGCGCCAGCAGCGCAGCCGCCGCGAACCTCCATCGCTTGGCTGGAGCTGCGGGCCTGGCGGATACACCCGCGTGTTCGCGCGGCGCAAGGCGCGCTGCAGAAGACGAGTTCATCGTGCTGGGAATTCGAAAGGTGAGTGGGCTGATAGAAACTCTCCGCTCTACGCTCGCGCGGGCTGCTCCCCTCAACTGCCCTGGTTAGTGAATTCGATCAGCGCCTCGAGCGTCCTCCGCGCCGCGCCCGAATCCAGGGCCTCGGAGGCGCATTGTACACCTTCAAGGAGGGTTTGCGCCTTGCCCGCCGCCACCAGCGCCGCTGAAGCGTTCGCCAGCGCCACGTCGCGGTACGGGCCGTGCCCGCTGTCAAGCACGCGCCGCAACAGTTCTGCGTTCAGCGCCGCATCGCCGCCCTGGAAAGCGCCGGCGGGGGCGCGCTCGAGTCCGAAATCTTCCGGGACCACCTCGCGCCTCCGGATCGTGTCGCCATCCACTTCAGTGACCAGTGTTAGACCAGAAGTCGAAATCTCGTCCACGCCGTCGTGCGCCGCCACGACAAAAGCGCGGCGCGTGCCCACGGCCTGCAAAGCTTTGGCCATCAGCGCCAGCCGCTGGCGGTCGTAAATTCCCACCAACTGCACGGTGGCGCCCAGCGGGTTGGTCAGCGGTCCCAGCAGGTTGAACACCGTTTTCGTTTTCAAAATTCGCCGCGCATTCATTACGTGCTTCATGGCCAGATGCAGGTGCGGCGCGTAAAGAAAAACCATTCCCACCTGCTCGAGGCACTCAGGAATTCTCTCCAGCGGCAGTTCGATGTTGACGCCCAACTCTTTGAGCACGTCGGCGCTGCCGCAGCGGCTGGAAATGGAGCGGTTTCCGTGCTTGGCCACGCGCACGCCCGCCGCTGCGGCGACCAATGCCGCGGCCGTCGAAACGTTGAAGGTGCCGTGGCCGTCGCCTCCCGTCCCGCAGGTGTCGAGCATCGGCGTGCCGCGGGCCAGCTCATCGAGATCGACGCCCGCCCCGCGCAAAACGTGTGCCGCGCGCTCGCGCATCACCTCGGCGAAGCCCACCACTTCCTGCACCGTCTCGCCCTTGTCGCGCAGCGCCGCAAGGAACCGGACGATGGCCTCGTCACCCAGCGCGCCCGAGAGCAGTCCTTCCATCACCGCGCGCGCTTCCGCGAGGGTCAGGTGACCTTCGCTCTCGATCTTTTCGGTTAGCTCTGCCAGCGACATGGGTGGCGGTTCGGCCCCGCTGCTGCGATTGAAGTCCACGCTTCGAGAACGCGCCTGGGAAATTTCAGCCCGCGCGCGAAAGCGTTCATTGCATTTTTCCAACGGATTCCATATACTCTACAGTTTCAAGAACGCCCAGATTCATCATTGTAGCTTAAACTCTGAAGTTCGTCGTCTGTTGCCTGCCCCAATTCGAAATTTGGTCCTTCGGATTCCGGCTGACGGCTGAAAGCTGACCACTGACAACTTCCCGATGAAAGTCCACGAATATCAGGCTAAACAAATCCTCGCGAAGTTTGGAGTCACCACGCCACGCGGCGAAGTTGCTTACACACCTGAAGAAGCGCGCGGCGCGGCGGAACGCCTAGGCGGCGGCACGGTGGTGGTGAAAGCGCAAATCCACGCGGGCGGCCGCGGCAAGGCCGGAGGCGTCAAGATCGCGCGAAGCCTCGACGAAGCCGAAAAGCTGGCGCGCGAAATCCTCGGCAAAACTCTGGTGACTCATCAGACCGGCCCCGAGGGCCGCGTCGTACGCCGCTTGCTGATCGAAGAAGGCCTGGACGTCGCGCGCGAACTTTATTTGGGCCTAGTGATTGACCGCGGCACGGGCCGCCCCGCGTTCATGGCTTCGAGCGAAGGCGGCGTGGAAATCGAAGTCGTCGCCGCGGAACATCGGGAGAAAATTCTCAAAGAGTTTGTTGACCCGGCGGTGGGCTTTCAGGCGTTTCAGGCGCGCAAGCTGGCCTTCGGACTCGGCCTGGGCGGAAAACAGGTGAACGAGGCGGCAAAGTTCCTGCTCGGACTTTATCGCGCCTTCGAGGCCACCGACGCTTCGCTCGCCGAAATCAATCCCTTCGTCGTCACGCGCGACGGGCGGCTGCTGGCGCTCGACGCCAAGATGAATTTTGACGACAACGCCCTCTACCGTCACCCCGATATCCGCGAGCTGCGCGACCTCGACGAAGAGGACCCGCTGGAAGTGAAGGCTTCGAAATACAGTCTGAATTACATTCGCCTGGACGGCAACGTCGGCTGCATGGTGAACGGCGCCGGCCTCGCCATGTCCACCATGGACATCATTCAATACGCGGGCGGACGTCCCGCCAACTTCCTGGACGTCGGCGGCGGCGCCAACGAAGAGCAGGTGAAACACGGCTTCGAAATCATTTTGAGCGACCCCAATGTTCACGCCGTCCTGATTAACATTTTCGGCGGCATCATGCGCTGCGATATCGTCGCGAGCGGCGTGGTGGCTGCGGCCAAAAGCTTGGGCATCAAGGTCCCCGTCGTGGTGCGACTCGAAGGCACCAACGTCGAGCTGGGCCAGAAGATTTTGAGCGAGTCGGGCATGAATTTTACCGTGGCGAAAGGAATGAAAGACGCGGCGGAAAAAGTCGTGGCGCTCGCCAAATCATAAAATGGCAATTCTTGTTGATAACAACACGCGCTTGCTGGTGCAGGGGATTACGGGACGCGAAGGCGCCTTCCACACCAGCCAAGCGATCGCTTACGGTACTAAGGTTGTCGCGGGCATGACCCCCGGCAAGGGTGGGACCAAAGAGCAGGGAGTACCGGTGTTCAACACGGTGCAGGAAGCCGTAGAGAAAACCGGCGCCAACGCTTCGGTGATTTTCGTGCCCCCACCCTTCGCCGCCGACGCCATCATGGAAGCCGCCGAAGCAGGGTTGGCGCTGGTGGTCGCGATCACGGAAGGAATTCCGACGCTCGACATGATTCGCGTCAAGCAATTCCTGGCCGGCCGCAAGACGCGCCTCATCGGGCCGAACTGCCCGGGTATTATCTCTCCTGGCAAGTGCAAGATAGGCATCATGCCCGGCTCGATCCATCGCGAGGGCCACGTGGGGGTGATCTCGCGCAGCGGGACGCTGACCTACGAAGCGGTCGGACAGTTGACGGCGCTCGGCATCGGCCAATCCACGTGCATCGGGATTGGCGGCGACCCGGTGGTCGGAACGAATTTCCTGGACGCGCTCGCGCTCTTCAACCGGGACCCTGAAACGCACGGCATCGTGATGATCGGCGAAATCGGAGGCTCGGCTGAGGAAGAGGCCGCCGCGTACATCAAAGCGAATGTGAAAAAACCGGTGGTCGGGTTCATCGCCGGGCGCACCGCGCCGCCCGGACGCCGCATGGGGCATGCCGGCGCGATTATCTCGGGCGGCAAAGGCACCGCCGCCGATAAAATCCGCGCGCTGGAAGCGGCGGGCATCGCCGTCGCACCCAGCCCGGCGCTGATCGGCGAAACCATGGCCAAGGCGCTCAAATCCTAGAGCGGGGCAAGTCCCTGCCCGCTCGCCGGACCAAATCCTTCCAATTTTGCAGGGAGAATATGGGAATCGAACGCACGCTCACGATTATCAAGCCGGACGCCGTTGCCGCCGGGCACGTCGGCGACATCATCAAGATTTTTGAAGCGAATAATTTCAAGATTGTCGCCGCCCGCCTTGTAAACCTGACCAAGCAAGAAGCGGAAGGTTTCTATGCGGTGCATCGCGGCAAAGGTTTCTTCGAAAGCCTCACTGCGTTCATGAGTTCCGGCCGCGCCTTGG
>JAHEKS010000036.1 GCA_024638215.1 Acidobacteriota bacterium
TGGCCATCACGATGGCGTCCGCAAGCTGGCGGCCGAGGGCCAGGTTGGCGGCGATGGCGGATGAAAAGGTGCATCCGGTGCCGTGCATGGTGTCGGGCTTGATGCGGTCACCGACATAAGTCTGGCAGCCGGAGCTGCCCCAGAAAACGTCAATGGGTTTGTCCAGATGGCCGCCGGTGACGACGACCGCGCGTGCGCCCATCTCCATCAGCTTGTGCGCCGCCGCTTTCATGCCTTCCACATTCTCCACTTTCATGCCCGTCAAGGCGGCGGTTTCGTCCAGGTTGGGTGTGATGACGGTGACCCGGCTCAGCAGTTCCTGGCGCAGAAATTCCAGCCCCTCCGCGTCCATCAATTCCTTGCCGCTGGTGGAGCGCGCCACCGGGTCGAGCACCGAAGGAAGCGAGGGGTTCGCGTCCAAAATCTCGCGGACGACTTCGGCGTTGGCGCGATTCGCCAGCATGCCGATCTTGATGGCTGTGACGCGCCCGTCGGCCATCACCGCCTGGATGGAAGACCTCAGCAGCGCCGCCTCGACCGGGCGGACCTCACTCACACCTTGCGTATTCTGCACCGTCAATGCGGTGATCGCCGCCACGCCGTAACAGTTGTTGGCGGCAAAAGTCTTCAAGTCGGCGCTGATACCTGCTCCGCCCGAAGGGTCGAATCCCGCAATCGTCAAAATCACCGTTGCAGGCGAACTTGGGTGGTGATTCATCGGGAGTGCCGGGCCACGGCCCATCTCATAAACTTAGGGGGATTATAAAAGCGCGCGGGCAATTGTCAATAACCATTTCGCTGCTTGCCGGGCCTTCTCGCATCCGCTCTCGCTCCTCTCTCCTGTAACGATGCCCAGCGGTTGAGGAAGGTTTCATCCAACGTGCAGAACTTCTTTCTGGTAACGCTCCAGGCACTCCTCGGAGCAAAAGTGGAGCAGCTTGCCGTCTTGCTTCAATTGATGCGAAACCTCGGTGGAGACGAACATGCCGCAAACGGGGTCCCGGACCGTCTCGCCTTGCCTCGTCTCATGGGCTGGCCGGGGAGCCGCTCCCGGCGAGCCCCACCGGAACGCCGTCTGCTTCCCAAACAGCCGGCTGAGAATCAGTCCGACCAGTCGGCCGATCACGATGAAGACGATGAAATCAAATAAGTAGGCGAGCAAACGCATACATTTGTTGTGACGGCCTGGCAGGGCCGGGGGATGCCCGGAATTACCGCCCGCCTCCCTGAGCCGCGTCCAGCCGTTGTTTGAGCCCGTCCAGGCCCTTGTAGTTCGGATCCATTGCGTGCAATTTCTCCCAGGCGGCGCGCGCTGCGGCCAGGTCGTGCGTCCCCTCCAGGTTGACGATGATCATGTTGAAGATCGTCGGCTCGTGCCGAGGGTCGATTTGAAGCGATTCTTTGTATTCCTTCAGGGCATCCTGCAGCCGGCCGAGACTGAAATATACGGTGCCGAGATCAGTACGGGCGTTCACGTTCTTAGGGTCCAGCTTCAGAGCCTTCTGGTACCACTCGACGGCGTCCTGGAAGCGCTGGTTGTCGTACAGCAGATTGGCCAGGCGCAGCACCGGCTCGGGGTCCTGGGGATTCTGCGCCGCCGCGTCCTCAAAGGCTTTGATGGTTGAATCCAGGTTGAGGGGAGGATGCCCCGGCGGAAGCCCCTGCACCCCCCCACCCCCGGCTCCCTGGGCGCCGGCGCCCGGCTGCGCGGTTGCGCCGGAAGGCGAGTCCGCAGGCGTGACAATCGCCGCCGGCGTTGCCGGCTTCTGGTGTGATTCGTAAATGTAGCCCACGAGAAACCCGACCACCAGAAATACGATGGCCGTGATCGCCGTGGTGATAGTCTCCTTTTTCAATCCCTTTTCCCCACTCTCGATGTCAGAGGTTCGGAAACTTCATTGTACGCCATCGCCTCCGCCAAGGAAACGGGCGGAAAAACAGGCGCTTGCCAAGCGCCCGGCCCCTCGCCATAATCGCTTGTCATCACTCGTCCGGAGGCAAAGGTCTTGAGACTTCAAACCGGCGCTTCGATTCGTGGTTTGGCAATCTTCCTCGTGCTCGCCGCCAGCCTCGTTCCATCCGCCCGCGCCCAGCGCCAGCACTATGAAGTGGTCGTCGAGCGCGGCGTGCCCGCCAAGATGCGCGACGGCGTGGTATTGCGCGCCGACATCTACCGCCCCAAGGCGGAAGGCAAATTTCCCGTGCTCCTCCAGCGCACGCCTTACGACAAGCGCGGCGGGGTGGATTTTGGCTATCGCGCCGCGGCCCTGGGCTACGTCGTCATCATTCAGGACGTGCGCGGCCGTTACACCTCGGAAGGCGAGTGGTATCCGTTCAAGCACGAATCCGACGACGGCTACGACACGGTGGAGTGGGCGGCCGCGCTACCTTACTCGGACGGGAAGGTCGGCATGTTCGGCGGCTCGTACGTTGGCGCCACGCAGATGCTGACCGCCATCGCTGCGCCGCCTCACCTGGCCGGCATCTTCCCAGTTGTGACCGCGTCGAATTACCACGCGAACTGGACTTATCAGGGCGGCGCGTTCGAACAGTGGTTCAACGAGTCGTGGACCTCCGGCCTGGCCGAGGACACCCTCCACCGGCGTGTGGCCGAGGATTCCAATGCCCGGTGGTGGGATACAGAATTGCCCCTGTCGCATTATCCCCTGCTCGATTTCGGCGGCGATTCCGGCCTCAAAGAATTGGCCCCTTATTTCCTCGACTGGCTCAAGCATCCTGATTATGACGACTACTGGAAACAGTGGTCCATCGAAGAGCATTTCGCAAAGGTTCAGGTGCCGGTTTACAGCGTCGGCGCGTGGTACGACATTTTTCTGGGCGGCACGCTGCGCAATTATCTCGGCATCAAAGCCCACGGCGGAAGCGCAGCGGCGCGCAACGGCCAGCGGCTCCTGGTGGTTATCGGCGGACACTCGGGTGGCGGCCGGAAAATTGGCGAAGTAGATTTCGGCCCGCAGGCGGACATCAATGTGGACAACGTGATGCTCCGCTGGTACGACCACATTCTGAAAGGTGAAGCCAACGGCGTGGAAAAAGAAAAGCCAGTCAAGATTTTTGTGCTCGGCGAAAACACCTGGCGCGAGGAAGACCAGTGGCCGCCTGCGGCGGCGCGCGCGACGCGCTACTATCTCCATTCGGGCGGGAAAGCCAACGGCCTCGAAGGTGATGGGACGCTTTCCACTTCCGCTCCGCAGCAGGAACCCGCGGACAAGTGCATCTACGATCCCGGAAATCCCGTCCCGACCATCGGCGGCCCGCTCTGCTGCGACGCCCGCCACTTGGCGCCCGGCCCGCGCGACCAGCGGCCTGCCGAAGCGCGCCCGGACGTGCTGGTCTTCTCCACCCCAGCATTCAAATCGGATTTCGAAGTCACCGGGCCTGTGAGCGTGGAGCTTTACGCGAGCTCGTCCGCCGTGGACACAGATTTCACCGGCAAGCTGGTGGACGTCTGGCCCAACGGCTTGGCGCAGAATCTAACCGAGGGCATCCTGCGCGCGCGCTTCCGCGATTCCCGTGAAAAACCCGAGTTTCTGAATCCCGGCCAGGTTTACAAACTCACTCTCGACTTGTGGGCCACCAGCAACGTCTTTAGGGCTGGCCACCGCTTGCGCCTGGAAATTTCCAGCTCCAATTTTCCGCGCTTCGACCGCAACCTGAACACCGGTGAAGACGCCGCTTCCTCGGCACACTATGTCAAGGCGACAAACACCGTTTACCACGATGCTGGTCATCCTTCTGCGTTGGTTCTCTCCGTCATGCCGCGCTGAAGTGGGAGGCCGATGAGCGTTTTTCCTCCTGCAACAAGCGGTGCCGCTTCTCCGCCGCCGGAACGCGCACGCTCGGACTTCAAGGGCGATCTTGCAGTCATCGTTGGCCTGTCGCTAGCCACCCTCCTCTTGCACGTCTTGGCGGATTCAAACTACGGTTATTTCCGCGACGAACTTTACTTTCTTGCCTGCGGGCGGCATCTAGCCTGGGGATACGTGGACCAGCCGCCGCTCATCGCCGCGATTGCGGAGTTCTCGCGCTGGCTGCTCGGCGATTCGCTGCGCGCCATTCGCTTTTTCCCCGCCCTCGCCGGCGCCGCCAAAGTCCTGCTCACCGGGCTGGTCACCCGCGAGCTCGGCGGCAAGCGCTACGCCCAAGTCCTGGCCTGCGTCGCCGTCATCACTGCGCCCATTTATCTCGGCATTGACCATCTGCTGACCATGAACGCGTTCGAGCCGCTGTTCTGGATGGGCTGCGCCTACGTGGCCATTCGCATCATCAAGGGCGGCAGCCCAAAACTGTGGCTGGTGTTTGGCGCGCTGGCGGGCTTGGGCTTGGAGAACAAATACAGCATGTTGTTCTTCGGCTTCGCGTTCGCGGTCGGCTTGTTGCTCACCCCGCAGCGAAAAGTCTTGCGTTCGCCGTGGATCTGGATCGGCGGCGCGGTAGCATTTCTCGTTTACCTTCCCAATTTCCTCTGGGAAATCCGCCAGCACTGGCCGATGTTTGAGATTCTGAATAACATTCAGCAGAGCAATAAGAACACACCGGTTAACCTGCTCTCGTTCTTCCTGGGGCAGCTTCTCCTGATGGAGCCTTTGGCGGCGCCGCTGTGGCTCGCCGGGCTCGCCTGGTTTTTCTTCAGCAAGGCAGGAAAGCCGTTTCGCCTGCTGGGATGGACGTTCGTGGTGCTTTTCGCGACCTTCGTCCTGCTGCACGGAAAGGTCTATTACCTCGCGCCGGCCTATCCCATGCTTTTTGCCGCGGGCGGGATCGCGGCGGAGGGCTGGATCGAGCGGCGAAGAGCTGCTTGGCTGAAGCCTGCCATCACCGGCGTACTCATCGTGGCGGGCGTGATCCTCGCCCCGTTCGCCATTCCCATTCTCCCCGTGGAAACCTACATTGCTTATCAGAAGGCGCTGCACCTCGAGCCGCCCCGCACCGAACAGCACAAAATGGGGCCGCTGCCCCAGGGTTATGCCGATATGTTCGGCTGGCCGGAAATGGTCGCAAAAGTCGCCGAGGTGTACACCAAGCTGACTCCTGAGGAGAAATCCGAGTGCGCCATCTTCGCGCAAAACTACGGCGAGGCCGGGGCGGTGGATTTCTTCGGCCCAAAGTATGGCCTGCCGCACGCCCTGAGCGGTCATAACAATTATTACCTCTGGGGACCGGACGACTACTCGGGCGAGGTCATGATCGTGATGGGCGACCGGCGCGAAGTCCTGGAAAAGTACTTCGACCACGTCGAGTTCGGCGCGGTGTTTCAAAATCCTTACGTGATGCCGTACGAGAACAATCTGCCGATCTGGGTATGCCGCGGGGCGAAGGTCCCTCTCAGAGAGCTCTGGCCGCACGTGAAGGTTTACATGTAAACCCGACCCGAACTGAAATCACGAATTCTTGAAGGAGGTCCTATGCGTTCGGTCATTTATGGATGTTTCACTTTCCTCTGCTGCACGATCCTTCTTCCCGTATCCGCGCGCGCCCAACTGGTGGAGAATTTTCAGCCCGCCAAGGCGAACTGCTGCCTGCCGGGCGCGGCCGAGCGCTTGGCTGACGAGCTGGCCGATTGGAACCAGCTCGGCCGTTACCACGCCGATGATCAGCGCCTGATGGCCATGCCGCCCGAGCCCGGCCGCGTGGTCTTTCTGGGAGATTCGATCACCGACGGCTGGGACCTCGCCAGAAGTTTTCCCGGCAAGCCTTACGTCAATCGCGGCATCAGCGGGCAAACTACGCCGCAGATGCTGGTGCGGACTTTTCCCGACGTGATTGATCTGCATCCCGCGGCGGTGATCATTCTGGCTGGAACGAACGACATCGCCGGAAACACGGGCCCCGAAACCGTCACCATGGTCGAGGAGAACCTCCAGGCGATTTCGGAGCTGGCCGCGCAGCACGGCATCAAAGTGATCCTGTGCACGCTGACGCCGGTCAGCGATTACACGGCTCATCCGCAAACGGGACACCGGCCGCCCACGGACATCCTGAAGCTTAACGACTGGCTGCGTAACTACGCCGAGGAGTCTCACGCCGTCCTGGCCGATTACTATCACGCCATCGTGGACGAGCACGGGATGATGCGCGAGGGATTCTCGAACGATGGGCTGCATCCCAACGACAAAGGGTACAAGCTCCTGGCGCCCGTCGCGGAAGCCGCCATCGAGAAGGCGTTGCGCTGACTGCGGCGATGGTGTGGCGGCCCGGAAATGCGAATCGTCGCGCAGTTTCCTTGACACTCATCCGAGCCGCTGAGCATAATAACTTCTTCCGGAATCACTTGCGGAGACGGCTGGCCAAAGGAGTGAATCCCGATGCGAGCCTACTACGATGCCGACGCGCCGTTGGACGTTCTCAGAGGCAAGACGCTGGGCATTATCGGTTACGGCAATCAGGGGCGAGCGCAGGCGCTCAACCTGCGCGATTCGGGCCTGAGCGTGGTCATCGGCGGGCTGCGCGACGAAAGCACGCGGCAGGCCGAGACTGACGGCTTCGAAGCGCTTCCGATCGCCGAAGCTGCCGAGCGGGCCGATGTGCTGGCGCTTCTCATTCCCGATGAAGTCCAGCGGCAAGTCTATGACGAAGTCATTTCCAAAAGACTCCGCGCCGGGCAGACGCTCGACTTTGCGCACGGCTACAACATTCATTTCCGTTTGATTGTTCCGCCGCCCGGCGTGGATGTCATCATGGTGGCGCCGCGCATGATTGGGACGATGGTGCGCGAATCGTTCGTCGAGGGCAAAGGAGCGCCGGCTTTCGTCGCGGTCGCGCAAGACGTTTCGGGACATGCCCTGCGGACCGCTCTGGCGCTGGCGCGCGGCATCGGCGCTACGCGCGCGGGCGTGCTGGAGACGACCTTCGCGCAGGAAACCGAACTCGACCTTTTTCAGGAGCAGGGCCTGTGGCCGTTGCTGGTGCGGACCATGCTGACCGCGTTTGAGTGTCTCGTTGCCTCAGGGTTTCCGCCGGAAATGGTGGCGCTGGAAATGTACGGCTCGGAGGAAGGCGCCGAAATCTTCCGCGAGATGGCGCGCGTGGGTTTCTTCAAGCAGATGCGCTTCCATTCGCAGACCAGCCAGTACGGCACGCTCTCACGCGCGGGCCAGATCCCCTTTCAGCAGGAAATGCGCTCCTTCATGGAAAGAGCGCTGGCGGGGATTCGGGACAAGAGCTTTGCCGACGAGTGGCGCCGCGAGCAGGAAGCGGGCTATCCGACGTTCACCAAATTGCGCGAGCAGGCCGACGCGCACCTGATGAATCTTGCGGAAGAAGAGATGCGACGCCTGCTGCGCACGCGCGCGGGGTGAGGACGAATTCCAATTTCCCGGGAGGATGCAATGGCTGAACTTTTTCGCAATTATGTTGCCGGCGAGTGGCGAGAATCGAGGACCGGCAAGACCTTCGCGAACATCAATCCGGCAAACACGGACGAAACCGTAGGACTCTTTCAGAGTTCGAGCGCCGAGGACGTGCTGCCGGCATGCGACGCTGCAGCCAAGGCTCAGCCCGCCTGGGCGGCGCTACCTGCGCCCCAGCGTGGAAACTACCTTTTTAAGGCGGCGGAACTTCTGGAGGCCCGCCTGGATAAACTCGCGGAGGAGATGACGCGCGAAGAGGGCAAGACGCTTCCGGAAGCGAAAGGCGAAGTCAAGCGCGCCATCAATATCTTTCGCTATTACGGCGGCGAGGGCGCGCGCCAGTTCAGCTATCAGATACCCTCGGAGCGCGAGAACGTTTTCTGCTACACGATGCGCAAGCCGCTCGGCGTGGTGGCGCTGATTACGCCGTGGAATTTTCCCAGCGCCATTCCGGCGTGGAAAATGGCGCCGTCGCTGGTGGCGGGCAATACGGTGGTTATCAAGCCGGCGTCGCTCGCGCCGCTGAGCGCCTATCGCCTGGTCGAAGCGCTGCACCAGGCGGCCATTCCCGCAGGCGTGCTGAATTACGTGACCGGTGGCGGCGGAACGGTCGGGAATCCCTTGGTCGAGCATGCCGCGGTGCGCGCCGTGTCGTTTACCGGCTCGTGTGATGTCGGCAACGCGCTCTACGACAAGGTCACCAAGCGGCGCCTGCGCGTGCAGCTCGAAATGGGAGGCAAGAATCCTACTGTCGTTCTCAAAGACACGAATCTCGATTACGCCGCCGACGTTCTGGTGAACGGCGCGTTTTTCTCCACCGGGCAGAAATGCACAGCGTGCAGCCGCGCCATCATCGAAGCGCCGATCTATGACGCGCTCGTGGAAAAACTCGTCGCCAAAACGCGCGCGCTCAAAGTGGGCAACGGGCTTGAACCGGGTGTCCAGATCGGTCCGGCGGTGGATGAGTCGC
This sequence comes from Acidobacteriota bacterium, assembly GCA_024638215.1. Classification (GTDB taxonomy): domain Bacteria; phylum Acidobacteriota; class Terriglobia; order UBA7540; family UBA7540; genus JAHEKS01. The sequence continues at coordinate 8,341 of JAHEKS010000036.1, forward strand.
AACTCGAGACCGATTTGAAATATATCGAAATCGGCAAGCAGGAAGGCGCGCGGCTGCTCTGCGGCGGCAAGCGCCTGACCGGCGGCGCGTACGACAAGGGCTTCTTCGTCGAGCCGACGCTCTTCGACGGCGTGACGCCCAAAATGCGCATCGCCAACGAGGAAATCTTCGGTCCGGTGCTCGGGCTCATGAAGGCGCGTGACTTTGAAGAGGCGATGCAGCTTGCCAACGGCGTGCGCTTTGGCTTGTCCGCCTCCATCGTCACGCGTGACGTGGAACGCGTGCACCAGTTTACCAACCGCATCGAAGCGGGATTGATCACGGTGAACCTGCCCACCGCCGGCGTCGAGTATCAGTTGCCCTTCGGCGGTACCAAGGAATCCAGCTTCGGCATGCGCGAGCAGGGTCCGCAGGCGATGGATTTTTATACCGAAACGCGGACGGTCTATTTGAAGTATACGCAATGAACAGATTTCAGCCTTCAATAATGTCGAATAGGAGAAATAGCGTATGAAGAAAACGCAGCAGTTTCTCGCCAAACTCAAACTGCCCGCGGAGGACAACCACGCGCTTGAGCCGAGCAAGAAGCGCTTTGCCGACGGCGGGCAATATCGCCTGGAGATTCCCAGCGTCGAAGGCCCGCGAGTTTTTCGCGAGGTGTTGAAGGCGGCGAAAGAATACAAGGTGCCGGTGCATCGCGTGAGCCAAGGCAGCGGCGTGATGCTGCTGACGCGCGACGAAATCTCCGAGATGGCGCGCATCGGCCACGACGAGCGCATCGAAGTGTGCCTGTTCGTCGGCCCGCGTGCGGGATTTGAGACCGGCGCTCAAGTCACGGCGGCCGCGGGCAAGGTCATCGGCCAGCAACATCGCGGAGCGGACCAACTCGTTTACGCCATCGAGGACGTTCGCCGCGCCTGCGACCTGGGGATTCGCAGCATTCTGCCCGCCGACCTCGGGCTGATCTGGGTGCTCAACGAGATGAAGAGCAAGGGCGAGTTGCCCAAGAACCTGGTCATCAAGAGCTCGGTGACGTTGCCCGCCGCCAATCCCGCTACGGCGCGCATCTTCGAGCGCTGCGGCGTGACGACGATGAATATTCCCACCGACCTTGCGCCCGCGCAGATCGGCGCCATCCGCCAGGCGGTGGACGTGCCGATTGACCTCTACATCGAGGTGCCCGACAACTTTGGCGGGTTCGTGCGCTATTACGAAATGCCGCAAATCATTCGCGTGGCCGCGCCGGTCTATTTCAAATTCGGCTTGCGCAACGCGCCCGACATTTATCCCTCCGGTTTTCATTTGGAAGACTTGGCAGCGAAAATGGCTCGCGAACGCGTGCGCCGCGCGCGCATCGCGCTGGACCTGCTAGCGCAATACGCGCCTGAGGCCAAGATGTCGCCGCTGGGCTCGAAAGACCTCGGAATTCCGGAGCCGTGAGCAGCGAGCCAGAGATTCAGAATTCAGTGTAAGATTGCCAAAGCTCGGCGCTTCTGGCTGGGAATTCGAGGATTCGTCTCTCCCCGGCAGCCTGGGTTCTAGTTCTCAAGAATGGCGATTCATAAGAATCTGCTCAAGAGGAGTGGTGCGATGAGAGATCAACGCTTCATTCGAGTTGGAATGAGTTTGCTTGCTTTCATGATTTTGACATTGACGGCGAAGGCGCAGGAAACCAAGCCGCAGAATGCGCCCGACGAGAAAGCCGACGTGTTCAAGAATCTCAAGTTCCGCAATCTCGGCCCGGCGGTGGCGGGCGGGCGCATCACGGCGGTCGTCGGCATTCCGGGCAACCCCAACGTCTATTACGCTGCGGGCGCGGCCGGGGGCGTATTCAAAACCGTGGACGGTGGAATCAAGTGGGAGGCGGTCTTCAAGAACGAGGCCACGGCTTCCATCGGCGCGCTGGCGCTTGCGCCTTCCAATTCCAACCTCGTCTGGGTGGGAACAGGCGAAGCCAACATCCGCAACGATATCGTGGACGGCCACGGAGTTTATCTTTCTTCCGACGCGGGCCACACGTGGAAATTCATGGGACTGGCGGATGCGGGGCAGATTTCCAGCGTCCTTGTGGACCCGCACAATTCGCAGATTGTTTTCGTCGGCGCGCTCGGACACGCCTGGGGGCCGAACGCCGAGCGCGGCGTATTTCGCACCGAAGACGGGGGCAAAACCTGGAAGAAGGTCCTCTACGTTGACGATACGACTGGCGTGGCGGACCTGGTCATGGAGCCTGACAATCCCGAAGTTCTTTACGCGGCCCTGTGGCACCTCCGCCGCTACCCGTGGACGCTGGACGATGGCGGCGAGTCGAGCGGTATCTATCGTTCGACCGACGGCGGAGACACCTGGAAAAAACTCACCGAAGGGTTGCCGGAAGGGCCGCTGGGCCGCATCGCGCTGGCCGTCGCACCCTCGAACCCGCATCACGTTTACGCCTTGATCGCCGCCAAGAAAGGAATGCTCTGGCAGTCCATGGACATGGGCGACCATTGGACGGCGGTCAGCGACAGCCACGCGCTGGATGTGCGGCCCTTCTACTTTTCCAAGCTCGTGGTGTCTCCCGCAAATGAGAAGAAAATCTATTTCCTCTCCTATCAGCTGATGGAATCCGACGACGGCGGCAAGACCGCGCGTTGGATCGACCGCACTGTCCACGTGGACCATCACGCCATCTGGATTGATCCCACGAACCCCGACCGGATTATCCAAGGCAACGATGGCGGCGTGTATCTCACGACCGACGGCGCCAAGACGTGGCGATTCCTCGATACGCTGCCCATCGAGCAGTTCTACCAAGTGGCGGCGGACTCGAGCGAGCCTTATACACTGTGCGGAGGTTTGCAGGACAACAACGCCTGGTGCGGGCCCTCCAGCAGCCTGGCGGGGCGCAGCGTGACCGGTGACCAATGGCACACGATCGTCGGAGGCGACGGTGAATATGCCGTGCCCGCTCCGAGCGATCCCAACATTATTTATGCGGACTCGCAGAGCGCGTTCATCATCCGCCTCGACAAGCAGACGCACCTTTCGCACTTCGCTCGTCCCACGCTGGACACGGTGCAACTCACCAAGCCCGCCGACTTGAAGTACCGGTTCAACTGGACCAGCCCCATCGCCGTCTCGCCCACCGATGCCAACGAGGTTTATCTGGGCGGCAACGTCGTCTTCAAAACCACCGACGGCGGCAAGCATTGGGCGCCCATCAGCCCCGACCTGACGCGCAATGACAAAAGCAAGCAGGTGATGGCGGGCGGGCCGGTCCAGCACGACATGAGCGGCGCGGAGACTTACGACACAATCCTCTCGATCGCGCTCGCGCCCACCGACCCGAAAGTCATTTGGGTCGGGACCGATGACGGCCAGGTGCAGGTCACGCGCGACGGCGGCAAGAACTGGACCAATGTCACCTCGAACATTCCCGGCGCGCCCGAGTGGGCGCGCGTATACCAGGTCGGTGTTTCGCCTTTCGACGCTGGCACCGCCGATGTGGCCTTCGACGCCCACATGCTCGACAACCGCAAGCCCTACGTTTATAAGACCTCTGATTACGGAAAAACGTGGACGGAGATTACCGAAGGCCTGCCCGCCGATTCTCCGGCCATCGTCGTCCGCGAAGATCCCAACCAGAAAGGCCTGTTGGTGCTCGGCACGGATACCGGGCTGTTTTATTCCCTCGATGACGGTGGGCACTGGAAAACTCTCAAATCGAATTTTCCTACGGTGCCCGTCTACGACCTGACCTTCGTGAAGAAATCGAGCGACCTGGTCGTGGCCACGCACGGGCGCGGATTGTTTGTGCTTGACCACATCCGGCCGCTGGAGGAATTGACCGCCCAGGTCGAAGCGAGCGACTTTCACCTTTTCAATCCGAGAGGCGGCACGCTCTTCCACCATTGGCGGACCGGCCAGGGCGGATTGGGGGGCTATTCGGCACCCAATGCGCCCGAGGGTGTCGTCATTGACTACTTCGTCAAATCCGAAATCAAGCCGGAGGAACCGCCGAAAGAAAAAGGCAAAACGCCGGTCGAAATCGTAATCACCAACGAACACGGCAACGCCGTCGCGACCGAACACGGCCCGGCCAAGGCGGGCGTCAACCGGTTCGTTTGGTCGCTGCGTTACGATGGACCCACGCGGCTCAGCTTCGAGAAACACGAGGAGCAAGAGGAAGAAAGCGAATACCGGCAAACCCGCGCTCACGTTCCGCCCGGCACTTACCACGTGGCGGTCACGATCAACGGCAAGACGGAGAAAACCACGGCGACGGTGCGCCTGGATCCCAACTTGAAAATCCCCGCGGAAGGATTCGTCGCCGCCGCCAAGGCTGCGCTCACCGCGCGCAACGACCTGAATGCCCTGAACGAGGCGCTCAGTCGTGACGACGCGATGCAGAAGCAACTCGCGAGCTTCGAGGCCAGCGCCCGCGCGAACAAGGACCTGGAAGCCAAGTATTCTGCCGTGCTCGGCCAGGCGAAGGAGCTGCAGGCCAAATTGAAGGCGTGGAAGGACGGCGTCTACGATCCGAGGATTCAGCACGACGCGGATGAAGATTCCATCCACGAGCTTGCGGATTTTCAAGACAAACTCTCGAGCATGGTTTCACGGACGGCTTTCCTTTATGGCGAGGCTCCGAACGAGCTGATGCGGGAGCGGATGCAGACGCTTCGCACTGAGCTGGACCAGCAATTGGAGAAATTCAACGCGCTGCTCAAGACTGAGGTGGCCGCTTACAACAAGCCAGCCTACGCCGCCGGAGCGCCCACCGTGATGCAGGGCGGGCCGGTCGAGGTCAAGCCTCGCGCCGGCTTCTGAGCGGCCGGCAATTGGATGCGGCGCGCGGATGACCGGAGCAAGCGGCCTTCGGCGCCAGACCGCGCCAAGGGGCGAGTTCGGGGCACTTGCTTTGCGCTACAAAGTACTTGACAACGCACAATTTTCGCGCTAGTTTCGCGACGATGACCCCCGAACCCGGCCTTCGAACCCGGCCTGAGGAACCCGCGGCGCCGCACCTCCACGCGCTCGAAAATCTCCGCTATATCCGCGAAACGATGGAGCACTCGGGCTCGTTCACGGCGGTTCCCGGCTGGGGCGGCGCCGTGATGGGCCTGGCCGCCATTGTGGCCGCGGTGGCGGCGCCGGCACCGAATTCCGGCTGGCCCTGGCTGGCCACCTGGCTCGTCGCCGCTTTAGTGGCGATTCTAGTGGGAGCGTGGGCAACGGCGCGCAAAGTCCGAGCCGCCACGGTGCCCATTCTTTCCCGGCCAGCGCAAAAGTTCGCGCTGAGCCTGGCGCCGCCTCTGGTCGCCGGGGCGCTCTTGACGGTAGCCCTTTACCACGCCGGCCTGCTCTCAGCCCTGCCCGGCATGTGGCTGCTGCTTTACGGCGCGGGAGTGATGACCGCCGGAGCTTTCTCGGTGCGCGTGGTGCCCATCATGGGAATCTGCCTGATGGCCGTGGGGACGGTGGCGCTCTTCTCGCCGCCCGCGTGGGGAAACTGGTTTCTGGGGGCAGGCTTTGGCGGGCTGCAAGTGCTTTTCGGAATCATCATTGCAAGGAGGTACGGTGGGTAAGCAACGCGCCACGCTGCGCGATTCTGAAGCGGACGGCAATCCGGACGTGCGCGGAATGCAGGAAGTGCTCGCCCGGATGTTCGACCGGCGCCCGCAGGATCTCGACCGCCTGATTCACGAGCGCATTCGCCTCGGCATCGTCAGCGCCCTGGCGGTCAACGATTCGCTCAGCTTCAACGATCTGAAAAAGCTGCTGAAGACCACGGACGGCAACCTGAGCGTGCACGCGCGCAAACTGGAAGAAGCCGCCTATATCACGTGCGCCAAATACTTCGACGGCCGGCTGCCCAAGACCGAGTACCGCTTGGCGCCGGCGGGACGAAGGGCGCTCGAGCATTACCTGGACCACATGGAAGCGCTGATCCGGGCGGCGCGCGAGCGCTGAAACTCGGTCACTCTTTTTTTGGGGAGATGCTTTATGAAACAAAGTACTTCGCAGGAACCTGGATTCCCCGGCCTGCACGTCGCCATCATCATGGACGCCAGCGGGCGCTGGGCCCAGGCCCGCGGCTGGCCCCGCTCTGCCGGCCACCGCGCCGGCGTTCAAGCGGTGCGCCGGGTGGTGGGCGCGGCTCCCGAAGTCGGCATCAGCACGCTCACCCTTCACTGTTTTTCGTCGGACAACTGGCAGCGCCCGCCGGAAGAGGTCGCGACGCTGCTGGGGATTTTCGAAGACTACCTGCGGACGGAGATCGTCCACTGGCAGGCGGCGGGCGTGCGCGTTTCGGTTTTCGGCCGGCGCAACCGCGTACCCGATTCCCTGCGTGAGGCCATGGCCAGCGCCGAGGCTGCGACAAAATCCTGCGGCCGGCTTCATCTCAGGCTCGCCATTGATTACTCCTCCCGCGAAGCCATCCTGGGCGCCGCGACTCGGCTCAAAATAGTTCGGGACCTTCCGGAGTTCGCCTTCCCGCGCGCCTTAACCTCCCCGCGCGGCGGCGGCGCGGTCGCCGACGTGGATCTGCTGATTCGCACCGGCGGCGAGCAACGCCTGAGCGATTTCATGCTCTGGGAATGCGCCTACGCCGAGCTCTATTTCACGCCCGTGCTTTGGCCGGACTTCGGCGCGGAAGGCCTGGCAGCGGCAGTCGAAGAATTCCACTCGCGTGACCGCCGCTTCGGACGAATCGCCGAAACCGCCGTGGCGTGATGAGAATCCGGCAACGCACGCCGACGTGCGAAACTGCCCGGAACTTTCCACCCGGCCGCACATCTCGAAACGATGCAATCGTGGATGAACAGACAGGTCACACGGCGGATCGCTGCGAAAGGAAATACTCATGAGTCCTCGAGCCAAGGTTGGCGCGAAAATTCTGGTTGCTGCGCTGCTGCTGGGCGTGCTGGGCGATGCGCTGCTTCGCCAAGGCCCTTGGGGCGTTAATGTTTTCCTTTGGATGCTCGCCGCGCTGGCCGTTGTTGCCGTGCTTGCGCCGGAACGCCCGGGCGCGCTGCGACGCAGCGCCTGGCTGATCATACCGGCGCTGGTCTTCTCCGCGGGATTCGTGTGGCGAGCCTCGCCGGTGATTGCCCTGCTGAATCTCCTCGGCCTCGGCGTTACCGCGTCACTGGCCCTGCTTTCAGCCCAGGGCGGGCGATTGCTTGAGTCGAGCCTCGCCGAATACGGGCTGGGCGCGCTGCTGGCCGGCGTCAACGCTGCTTTCGGCGCCCTGCCATTGGCCATCACGGATGTCCCGTGGAAGGAAGCGTTTGCCCGCCGCGGAACCGGCCGCGCTCTGGCTGTGGGACGAGGCGTGCTGCTGGCGATCCCGCCGCTGGTTGTTTTCGGCGCGCTCTTCGCCTCCGCCGACGCCGTGTTCGAAGGCCTGGTGAAAGACGTCTTTCGTTTCGACTTCGCGACGCTTGTCTCGCATGGATTGTTGATCGCCTTTTTCGCCTGGACGACAGCGGGCTGGCTGCGAGGCGCGGCGCTCGGCGAAGAGCGGAAGTTCGTCATCGAACACGCCTCCTCAAAACCAATCCTCTCCATGGGCATCATCGAAATCGGAACCGTGCTGGGACTGGTGGACCTGCTCTTTCTCACCTTCGTCATCGTGCAAGTCAGATATCTATTTGGCGGGGCGGCGAATCTTCAGGCGACGGCAGGGCTCACATACGCCGAGTACGCGCGCAGCGGATTCTTCCAGCTCGTGGCCGTGGCGGCCCTGGCCATCCCCCTGCTGCTTGCTGCCCACTGGCTTCTGCGCAAGGAAAACCCGGCGGATGAGCGAATGTACCGCGCGCTCGCGGCGTTGTTCGTTTTGCTGCTCTTCGTGATTCTGGCTTCCGCGGTGAAGCGCATGTTCCTCTATCAATCCGAATACGGCCTGACCGAATTGCGCGTGTACACCACGGCCTTCATGGCGTGGCTGGCGGTGGTGCTGGCGTGGTTTGTGGCCACGGTCTTGCGCGGCCGGAGGAAGCGCTTTGCCGTGGGAGCGCTGGTCGCGGGTTATGCGCTGATCGTCGCGCTCGAAATCCTCAATCCCGACGCCCTGATTGCGCGAACGAATTTGGCGCGCGCCCGGGAGGGGCGCCGGTTCGACGCGCGCTACGTCGCCTCGCTCAGCGCCGATGCTGTGCCGGAGTTGGTGGCAGCCCTGCCTGAGCTCTCTGAAAAAGATCGCTGCGTAGTGGCCGAGCGTCTGCTGCAGGGCCGGTCGCGGAATAAACTCGAGGACTGGCGAACGTGGAATGATGCGCGTGAGGAAGCCGACAAGGCGATAGACTCAGTTCTTCCGGTGCTGCGCGGGACGGCATGCTCCGGATCGAGCGGCACCTGATGGCAGGGCGTTCTTGATTCCTAGGATTTCTTCTTGGGGAAGTGTTTCACGCTGAAGATTCCACCCAGGATGATCAGCGCGAAGCTCCACCAGACCGTCGGATGAAGGTGCGAAAGCTCCGTGCCGGGCGGGTGCGACCACTCCGAGATGCCCTGGATGAGAATGAGGATTCCATAGATGAGCAGAAGCAATCCGACGAAGAACCACACGGGAATCATGTGATGCTCTTCGGAATGCGGATCCACCGTATCCGCGGCAACCTTCTTTCCCCCTCCACCCTGGCCTGCCTCGCGTGATTTTTCTTCTGCCATTTGCTTCCCCCAATAAAGGTTTTGATAACTCCCGATTTCTTTTCGTTGCTCCGGGCGCTTACTTTTATCTTCGTGTTTTCTTCACGCCGTTACGCCTGCGGGAGCCAGTGACCCGGAAGTTTCGCGACGATTAGGTTCCCGCCGGCGCGAGAGTGACGCGACGGCGAAAAGGAGCGCCGAGGAACTCACCGGAAAATATATTGCAGGACCAAAAACACCGCGAAGCACAGCGCTGCCCAGAAAATCGGTCGCCGAAGCAAGGGCAGATGGCCCTCGCTTGGAATTTCCGTTTCGCCCATCACCAGGCCCCGGAGCTCCGCCGCGGGTCTGGGCCTGGTGGCCATGGTCACCACGAATGTCACCCCCACAACCGCCACGAACGCCCAGAGCGCCTGCCACATCTGTTGGGCGAGCGGCTTGGCCCCGGCGTAGAAGCAAAACCAGGCGACCCTCTCCGGATGACCGTGCATCAACGCGAAAGTGGTAATCGCGGTGGTGATGCCCGCCAGCAGCCCCCAGAAGCCGGCCGCCTTGGTGGCGCGCTTCCAAAGCATGCCGATGAGTACGGTGCCGAACAGCGGCGCGATGAAGAAGCTGAAGAGCGCCTGCACGTAATCCATCAGGCTTCCAAAATGGGTCACGATGTAGGCGGCACCGATGCTGATGATCAGCCCAATCATCGTACACCAACGCCCCATGGCCACGTAGTGCGAATCCGAGGCATGCTTCTTGATGAACGGGCGATAAAGATCGTATGTCCAGACGGTGGCGAAAGCGCTGATGTTGCCGGCCATGCCAGACATGAATCCGGCGATGAGCGCCGTGATGCCGAGGCCCAACAATCCGGGCCCGCAATAACGGGCCAGCATCAGGGGCAGAACCTGGTCGTAAGTGTGCTGGCCGGGCGCCGCCGCGTTGACCGGGAAAAGGTGAAAAGGCAGCACGGCGAGTCCCAGCAATCCCGGAAGGATGACGATGAAGGGAACGGCCATCTTGAAGAATGCGCCGATGACCGGAGCCATTTTGGCGGAGCGCAAGTCCTTGGCGGAGAGAACGCGCTGGACGACGAGGAAGTCCGTTGTCCAGTAGCCCATCGAAAGCACCGCCCCGAGGCCGAAAACGATCGCCACCCACTGCACGCCCATGGGGTTCTGCGACGGATGAAGCATCGGCCCCCACATGTGGGTGAAGTCCTGCCCGGGAAAGTTGTGCTGGATGCGCGCCACCATGCCGGCCCAGCCGTGAGTTTCTACCAGACCCAGGATCGGAATCAGCAAAGCGCCCAGCCAGATCAGGAAGAACTGCACCACTTCATTGAAGATGGCGGAGTAGAGCCCGCCCAAGGCCACGTAAACCCCGACGGTCAGCGAAGAGACCCAGATGCTGAAATGGAGGTTCCATCCCAGGATCACTTGCATCACCACCGCCATCGCGTACATGTTGACGCCGGACATCAGGATGGTCATGAAAGCGAAGGTAATCGCGCTGAGCCCGCTGGTGGCGTGGCCGTAACGCAGCGACAGGTAGCCGGGAACGGAGTGGGTGCGGCAGATGTAATAGAACGGCATCATGATGACGGCCAGGAAAAGCATGGCGGGAATGGCGCCGATCCAGTACCAGTGCGCCGCCAGAATGCCGTACTGATAAGCGTTGCCGGCCCAGCCCATCAGTTCGAGCGACCCCAAATTGGCGGAGATGAAGGCCAGGCCCGCCACCCAGGCGGTCATCTTTCTGCCCGCCACGAAAAAGTCTTCGCCGGTCTTCGCGTATCTCTTGAGGTAGAAGCCAATGCCGAGGACTGCCACGAAGTAGATCACGATGATCGCGAGATCCACGAGGTGAAGGGAAATTATTCCGCGCACGCCTCCCTCATCCAACAGGAAGGCCATGGGGCCAAAGGGAGAGGAGATCATAGGGCAAATGCCTTTCGTGTTTGAGGAACACTCTGGGAGGGCGGTCCCCCCGAAGCGGCTACTGTCGAAGCCGCGAAGCGCATACGGTATCGGGCCAGCGGCGTGGTGTCAAGCATCTTCTCATCGCGGGATTGACGCCCGCGCCCTCCGGGCGTGATACTCGGTTGGCGCTGCGGCGCCCGGAGCCGGCTATGGAGCTTTATCCCCACGTCCATCAGATTCAGTCCCTCTACGGAGGGCGGAACTTGTTTCAATACCTCTTCGCGGGCGCGAACACCGTGCTGCTGGACACGGGAATCGCGGCGACGCCGGAAAAGATTCTCTTGCCCTACCTGGAGCGGCTGAAGATGCCGCCCGCGCGGCTGACCCTCGCCGTCACGACGCACGCCGACCTCGATCACCAGGGCGGCAACGATTCGCTCAAGCGTCTGGCGCCGCAGGTGCTCCTCGCTTGCGGCGAGCAGGACCGCGAACTGGTGGAAGACCCGGCGGCGCTTTTCGCGCGCCGCTACAATCATCTGCGGGACGCGCACGGCGTGGGCGTTGACCCCCAGCTCGCGGCGGACGCCGGCCGGCGGCGCCGCATGGATTTGACGTTCTCGGGCGGCGAGCGCATCGCGCTCGACAACGATTGGTCGCTCGAAGTCCTCCACGTGCCCGGCCATTCCGAAGGGCATCTGGCCTTCTACGATCGCGCGCATCGCGCCGCCTTCGTCGGCGACGCCATCCACGGGCGCGGCTGTCCCAAGGCGGCGGGCGGCATGGCGATTCCCGTCACGTACTACGACGTGGACGTCTACCTTTCCACGCTGCGCTATTTCGAAAACCTTCCGATGGACGTTCTCTACTCCGGCCATTGGCCGGTGATGCGCGGCGAGGAGATTCGTGATTTCATCGCCGACTCGCGGCGCACCGTCGAGCTTCTGGACGGCGCTCTGCTTGCCGCGCTGGAGAAGAATCCCGCCGGCCTCACGCTGGCCGAGCTGATTGATGTCGCCGCCCAGGCCGCGGGTGACTGGCCTGAGGAAGGCAAGACGCTCGCCATGTTTCCCGTCAAGGGCCACATGGACCGATTGGAACAACTCGGCCGCGCGCGCGTGTTGCCGGGCAGTCATCCCGTACGTTGGCAAAAGGCGTGATCCTTTTGCCCCTCATTATTCAATACACGGTCAGCAATTGCACGAAAAGCAGGGCTGCCTCCGTCTTCGCCGCCCGATGTGGACAATTTGTCGCTGCCTGACTGATCCTAAAGAACTTTGTGGCTTCGTTCTAGCAGAACGTCCCGCCCCTTTGCCCACGCCACAAGCTTCGCCTCGGCTTGGCGCGATGTCTTCCGGACCGGAGATTTCTCCGGCCGGGGCTAAGACGAGCACACCAATAGGCCTTCCTATTCTCCGGCCCATTCCGCTTGCCCATTCACGCCCTGGATGAACTTTGCAGTGGCCGCTCGCGCTTCGCCCAGGCGGCGGCGTGTGCGGGGAAGGGCTGTCGCCTGCGGCTGAAAAAAAACGGGCGGCCCGAAGGCCGCCCGGTTGCCATTCTTGGATTGGACTCAGTAAGCCCAAAGGGGCCCTGTGGCGCTCCCCACGGTCTGGTTTTCGATACCGATGAAAATAGTCCGGCCGAAGAAGAACGGCAAGCCGTAATCGAATACCAAGGGGTTGGCGCCCCCGTAGTCGTTGAAGGCCCAGTTGGAAAAGTTGTTGAAACTATCCAGGTAAATCGCGTTGCCGATGGTGAAGTTGACGTCGGCCGAGGTGCCGTTCACCCCCGCGTTGGTGGCCGTATAGGTGATGGTGGTAGCGCTCGCGGAGCTGGACGACCCAGGACAGTAAAAGCCGGAGTAGCCCGTCTGCGTGCAGTCGAGCATGCCCTGACCAAGGGTTGTGGAGTCCAGGATGTAGAGGCCGTTCGAGCCGCTGTCAATGTAAGAGTCGCTGTTCGCTACACCCCCGTAACCGTATGTCTTGCCGCCGAATGTGGTTGCGAAATCCCCGGTTGTGGCGCCTCCGCTGTAGTCAATGGTGTAGACCTTCGCGGAGCCCAAGCCATTGTTCACCTGGGTGCCGATGCCGAAGGTGATGGTGCCCGTGACGCTCACCGCCCCGGTGTCAGCGATGGAGGGCAGCGTAATCAGGAAGCCGTTGTTGTCCTGCGGGAACATCCAAACCGGGTTCTGAAGCTGAAAGTCGGTCGGGACGATGGCTTGAACGCAGCCCGAACTCGGACAGTAATAGTAAGGGTCATACTGGAGGGGGGGATTATTGGCGCAATAGGCGCCGCAGTCCTGCTGGAAGACGCCGAGCCCGATGATGCCGTTGGCGCCCAACTGAGCGAGCGTGTTCAGCTCTCCGTTCGGTGGCGCGTTGGCGGTACAGGCGGAGGGGGGCGTGAATAGATCCGAGCTGGGGATAAGCTGGACGGGCACCGAGGAAGCCTTTTCGTCCGCCATCTGGACATCGGCTGAGTAGACCGGCCCCCAAATATACGAGTAGTCCGCGAACTGCACGCACTCCTGGAGTTGGTTTTGGTTAGGGGTGCCATCGGTAACGGGCTGCAGGTTGAGCGTGACGACTGACTTCAGGAGCCGCAGACCTTCCGAACCGGTATCCACCTCCACGTTGGGGATCGTCTGGCAGTTCGAGGTGCTTCCCGGCTCGCAGATCGTCACGTCAACGAAGGCTATATTCACGAAGCTGGAGCTCCCCAGGTCAGGCTCGACGCCAACCACGACGGTCGCCGTATTGTTGACCGCGAGAATCGTCACCGTGGCGGTGTCGAAGCTGGCCGTGTCGGCCACCGAGGTGGCCTTGACGGTCACCGTGGCCGGGCTCGGCACGGTGGCGGGGGCGGTGTAAAGCCCGTTCACGTCGATCGTCCCATGTGTCGAGTCACCGCCGTCGGTGCCGTTGACCGACCAGGTCACATTTGTGTTGGCGGTTCCGGTAACGGTCGCGGTGAACTGCTGAGTCGCGCTCTTGGAGACCGTTGCGGACGAAGGCGACACGCTGACTGAAATCCCGTTCGCGGTGATCGTCACCGAGGCGGAAGCGGACTTGGTCGGGTCGGCCTGTGAGGTGGCCGTGACGGTCACCTGGGCCGGACTCGGCAGGGACGCCGGGGCGGTGTAAAGCCCCGTCAAACTGACCGTCCCCAAGTCCTGTCCAGCCCCGCCGCTAAGAGACCACGTCACGGCGGTGTTGGTGGTTCCGGTCACCGTTGCAGTGAACTGCTTGGTTCCGTTGGTCGGGACCGACGTGGACGTTGGCAAAATGGTGATGCCCACCTCGATGATGGTCACCGTCGCGGAAGCAAGCTTGGAAGTGTCAGCGACTGATTTGGCTGTGACCGTCACGCTGGCCGGGCTGGGCACGGACGTCGGGGCGGTGTAGAGCCCTGCCGAACTGATTGTCCCCAAATTTTGGCCGGCGCCGCCGCTAAGAGACCACGTCACCGAAGTGTTGCTGGTTCCCGTCACGGTCGCCGTGAACTGCTGGGTCGCGCCCGTCGCGACGCTGCCGGACGTAGGTGAAATGCTGACGACGACCACGACCGGAGGGGGAGGGGTGTTGTTGCTGCCGCCTCCGCACCCAAACAAAACAAGCATTCCTGCCGCGAGAGCCAGGAAGCGGGCCGCCTTGGACGCTACGCTTCTATCGAAGTTCATCGCACCACCTCCGCCGAGACGTTCTCAGGCACGAGCGACGGCACGTAGGCCATGCCTCGGAAGGAGCGCATGTGCCCGAAACTCATGATCACCACCTTGTCGGACCGCAACACGACTGGGTTGCGGGGAGCGTGCAGCCGGCTGCTGCGCGCCGCCCTCTGGAGATTCGTGAAATAGGATCCCAGCAGTTGTTTCAGGTCAGGCATGAAGGGTCCTTGCCAGGCGACGCCGAAAACCCTTCCGGAGGGCGCAACAAATTCCCGAACCACCATTCTTCCCGGAGCGGTGATTTCGTGCAGCGAATAGCCCGGGCGGGCCATCGCCCTCACCTGCCCGCGCATCACTTGCTGGTCCAGCCCGACGGAGTTTTCATATTCTCCCAGGACCGCCCATCCCGGCGCGCATCCCAGGAGCACGGCGAACAAAACGGTCAGTGTGATTTTCATAGTTCCCCGCTTTTCACGTCTTAGAATTCAGGCTCGCAATGTCCATAAAATCTGAGACGGGTGTTTTACACCAAAAGTTTCACTCCGGCTGTCACATTATAGATGCAAAAAAGGAAATCTGCGTCCGGGGTTTCCTCGAACCGAACCTGCCGGCATGTCTGGTGCCTGGCGCGTATGTCCTCCGACGTAGCACGGCCGTCCCGGCCGTGCGCGCGGGCAGGATGCCCGTTTTACGTCTCGGCACCCTAGCAACCGTTGGCCCCTCGGGCGGCGTCTAAAGTGTAGCCCCGAACGAAGGGGAAAGCGAGCCGGGCGGCGTTGCCTGGTTAACGGTGTTCGGGATCGCTTCGATACGCCGGTGAGCGCAGCCTCTTGAAGCAATCCTTCAAGAAGCGCCCGGAAGGAGAAGGGCCTTGAAGAAGCAAGCTGCGGAGTTGGTGGTCGCCCTCCTGGTTGGCGCAACCCTGGCCGTGGCCGGCGGGAAAAAGCACCCGGACTTCTCGGGAACCTGGGTGCTGGACAAGGCTGCGACTTCCAACGTTCCTGCTTCTCTTGACAACTACACCCTGACGGCTGAGCAATCGGCTACGCAAATCACGCTGGCGACGAAGATCGAAGGCGAATTCCGCTCTCGCCGCCGCGATTCCCAGAGCGGCCAGGCCCCCGACGATGACGGCGGCAATCAAGGCGGAAACTCCGGTGGCGGGTACCCTAGCGGCGGTAACTATCCTGGGGGAGGCGGTAATTACCCGGGCGGCGGTTATCCGGGTGGCGGCAACTATCCGGGCGGCGGTTACCCCGGCGGCGGGTATCCCGCAGGCGTGGGCTATCCGCGCGGGCGAATCGGCGGCATTGGCGGAATTGGCGGGATCGGGGTTGGCAGGCGGGGCGGCGGGTACCCTCGCGGCGGAGGCCGGAGGCGGACCGAGGGTCGAAGCGAAGCTCGCGTGCTGGCCCTGACCATGCCCAATGGCTCCTTCGCCTTGAATGGCCAGGAGTGCACGGTGGACCTTCAGGGCCGCATGCAGGGCCAGGCGACGGTCAAGGCAAAGTGGGTCAAAGGCGGCAAGGACCTCGAACTCGACGTCAATCGCCAACTCGATCTGCAAGGCAGCACGGTGGACTTGAAAAGCAAGGAGCGCTGGAACCTTTCCGACGACGGCCAAACGCTGGTCGTCGAACGATCCATGAAAGGCCCGCGCGGCTCGCAGTCGGCCAAGCTTACTTTCCGGAGGGCGAGCGAGGAAAAGAAGGCCCAGTGAGCGGCATGGCCTGCTTCCTCAAGGATGGCGCAAAATAATTGCCGGAGCTCCCGCGGACATGCAGGGACCGGCCGCCATCCCCCCTCCGGACAATTTACACCCTG